>NZ_JBFBKN010000010.1:0-192444 GCF_040702225.1 Rhodococcus sp. NPDC080181 | reverse complement strand
CCTGCGCACATGGTGCCCTCGGCGTTCGTGATGTTGGAGTCGATCCCGTTGACTCCGGCCGGCAAACTCGACCGCAAAGCCCTCCCCGAACCCGACTGGTCCGCTCAGGTCACCTCGGGACGCGACGCCGACAATGCCGTCGAGAAGACGCTCGCCGGTCTGTTCGCCGAGGTGCTCCGCCTCGACCGCGTCGGAGTCGACGACTCCTTCTTCGCGCTCGGCGGAGACAGCATCATGTCGATTCAGCTCGTCTCCCGCGCGAAAGCGGCAGGGCTGGCTCTGTCGCCGCGAGATGTGTTCGAGCACAAGACAGTTGCCGCACTGGCCGAGGTCGTCGCCGCCGGCGACGGGACCGTTCCGCTCGTGCTGGACGAGCTGCCCGGCGGCGGCGTCGGAGACGTCCCGCTCACCCCGATCGTGCACTGGATGCTCGACCGCACGTCGGTACTCGACAAGCACACACAGACTGCCGTGCTGACACTGCCGTCCGATATCGAGCTCGACGTTCTCGAAGCAACCGTTCAGACCGTCCTCGATCACCACGACATGCTCCGTGCAGTTCTGCACCGCGCCGGAGAGCCGTCGATGGAGGTGCTCCCGATCGGTTCCGTGACGGCGCAGTCCGTCGTCCGCCGGGTGGAGTCGAACAGTGTTCGGGGACCGGAGTTCTCGGATCAGGCCAGGTCGGAAGCCGCTGCAGCAGTGGATCGTCTGGCACCCGATGCCGGTGTCATGATTCAGATGGTCTGGTTCGACGCCGGCTCCGAAGGCAGCCGACTGCTCGTCGTCGCGCACCACCTCGTGATCGACGGCGTCTCGTGGCGAATTCTCGTGCCCGACCTCGCGTCGGCGTGGGCTCAGATCATCGGCGGCAGCACACCGGAACTGGCCCCGGTCGGTACCTCGATGCGTCGTTGGGCGCACGGCCTGCGTGAGGTCACCGCAACGCGTTCGGACGAGCTCGCAGTATGGACCGACGCGCTCGCCGATCCCGATCCGCTCATCGGTTCACGCGCACTCGACCGCGAGATCGACGTCTATCGAACGGTGGACAAGGTCGAGGTCACTCTGTCGACCGATGTCACCGAGGGGCTGTTGACGGCTCTGCCCGAGGCGTTCCACGGCAGCGTCAACGACGGTCTACTGGCCGCTCTGGCTCTGGCGACCGCCGTGTGGCGACGAAACCGCGGTGTCGTCGTGTCCGACGCACTCATCTCCCTGGAGGGCCACGGCCGTGAGGACCATGTGGTTCCGGGAGCCGACCTCAGCCGCACCATCGGTTGGTTCACCACCATCTACCCACTTCGACTGACGTTCGACGGGATCGACCTCGACGACGCTCTCGCCGGCGGGGACGCGGCAGCAGCGCTGGTCAAGTCCGTCAAGGAGCAGCTGCTCGCCGTTGCCGATCACGGCATCGGGTACGGCATGCTCCGCTACCTGGACGAGGAGGCCGGTTCGACACTGCGTGACTTCCCGGCACCCCAGGTCAGTTTCAACTACCTCGGTCGATACAGCACCGACGTTCCGGACGAGCTCCGCGGACACGGGTGGCTACCGGTCGACGACTCCGGCGTCGGCGATTCTCAGGACGAGGACCTGCCGGTCGCCGCTGCGCTCGACATCAACGCGGTCACCACGGCGACACCGACCGGGCCTCGGTTGGAGGCGACCTTCGCATTCCCGACGGGCGTGCTCGACGCCGACGAGGTCACCGAACTCGCCCAGTTGTGGAAGCAGGCTCTCACCGCGCTGACGCAGCTCGCTCAGCGGCCGGGGACCGGCGGGTTCACGCCGTCCGATCTCGATCTGGTGAGCCTCGATCAGAAGTCCATCGACGATCTCGAGCGGGTGTACCCGACTCTCGACGATATCTGGTCGATGACGCCTCTGCAGGCCGGTTTGCTCTTCCATGCCGAACTGTCGGATCAGTCCGTCGATGCCTACATCGTCCAGCTGGTGCTCGACCTCCGCGGGGACGTCGACGAGGCTCGCTTCCGCCGCGCTGCCCAGGCTCTACTGCGGCGCCACGCGAACCTGCGCACGGCGTTCGTCCACAACAACGACGGCGAATCCATCCAGATCGTGCATCACGACGTCGATGTGCCGTGGACCTCGGTCGATCTGTCGTCGCTGAGCGTCGACGATCGCGCAGCCGAGCTCGAGCGAATCGAACACGACGACCGCGCAACGCGATTCAACATGGCACAGGCGCCGTTGTTGCGCTTCATGCTCGTGACGCTGGCCCCGGGCGAGTGGCGTCTGGTGATGACCAACCACCACATCCTGCTCGACGGATGGTCGACGCCGCTGCTCCTCAAGGACCTGCTCACGCTCTACGTCGTGGACGGCGACGACGCCGTTCTTCCGCGCGTACCTGCGTACCGCGACTACCTGTCGTGGTTGTCGCGGCGTGATCACTCGGCAGCTCGTGCGGCATGGACGGAAGCCCTCGCGGGTCTCGCCGAACCCACCCTGCTGACGCCGGTCGAGAGCCGTCGCCAGGAGTCGACATTGGCCGGCCGCGCGTTGGTTTCCCTGGACATCGAGCAGACCGAACGATTGCGCAGTCTCGCCCGGGCACGCGGCATCACGATGAACTCGATGGTGCAGGCTTCGTGGGCGATGGTGCTGGGCACGTTGACCGGTCGCACGGACGTAGTGTTCGGTGCCACCGTCTCGGGACGTCCGCCGGAGGTCTCTGATATCGAGTCCATGGTCGGTCTGTTCATCAACACGCTGCCGGTGCGCATCGTGCTGGATCCAGCCGAGACACTCGGCCAGTACCTCGATCGGGTGCAGGCCGAACAGGCTTCGCTGCTCGATCACCACTACCTGGGCCTGACCGATATCCAGCGTGCCGTCGGTCCCGCGGTCGCGTTCGACACGCTCACCGTGTTCGAGTCGTATCCGATGGACCGCGCGGGTCTGTCGGCCGAGACCGATCTCGCCGGCATGCGGGTGCACGACGTGCACGACGGCAGCGACACCGCACAGTATCCGCTGACCCTGGTCGCGATGGTCGACGACCGATTGCACATCGAAGCCAAGTACCTGCCCGAGCTGTTCGAGCACAGTGTCGTCGTCGCCACCGTCGATCGAATCGTGCGTGTTCTCGAGGCGATCGCGACCGACACCGACCAACGGGTCGCATCGCTGTCGCTGCTGTCCTCGGAGGAATCGAACAGGCTGGCCCCGGTACGTGGTCCCGCTTCCACGACCGAGCGCCTCCTGCCGGACATCCTCACCGATGCTGCTGCCCGCAACCCCGGTGGTACGGCAGTGTGGAGCGCAGGTCGGACACTGACCTACACCGAATTGGACACTCGGTCGTCTGTGCTGGCGCGTGCGTTGATCGCCCGCGGAGCAGGTCCGGAAACCGTTGTGGCACTTGCTTTGCCGCGCTCCATCGAATCGGTTCTCGCAATCTGGGCCGTGGCCAAGACCGGTGCGGCCTTCCTGCCGATCGATCCGAGTTACCCCCGCGATCGAGTCGAGCACATGCTGGTCGACTCCGGCGCGTCCATCGGCGTCACGTCGACCGAACACGTCGGTGCCGTCGAGGGTCTGGGCTCGGCTACGTGGTCCGTCCTCGACCGCGACGACACTCGCCGCGATCTCGCGAACCGTTCGACCGCACCGGTTCTCGACTCCGACCGCACTCGACCGGTACACATCGACCAGGTCGCGTACCTGATCTACACCTCCGGCTCCACCGGAGTTCCCAAGGGCGTCACCGTCACTCATCGCGGCCTGGCCAACCTGGCCGAGGAAGAACGGTCTCGTTTCGAGGTGACTCCGAACGCGCGGGTTCTCGCGTTCGCGTCACCGAGCTTCGATGCATCCATTCTCGAGCTGGCCATGGTGATTTCGGGTGCCGCCACGATGGTGATCGCACCCACCTCCGTCTACGGCGGCGTGGAGCTCGGCGAGCTCCTGGCGCAGCAGCACGTCACGCATGCGTTCGTGACTCCCGCGGCCCTCGCCTCGGTGGACCCCGACGGTCTGACCGAACTGAGCGTCGTTGCAACCGGTGGCGACGTGTGTCCGCCCGAGCTCGTCGCACGGTGGGCACCGGGCCGGCGCATGTTCAATGCGTACGGCCCCACGGAGGCCACCATCTTCTCCTCCGTCAGTGACCAGCTGCACGTGGGCTCGCCCATCGATATCGGCTCGCCGACAATCGGTTTCGGCGAAGTAGTGCTGGATTCTCGTCTGCATCCGGTACCGGTCGGTGTCGCAGGAGAGCTCTACCTCGCCGGCCCCGCCCTGGCGCGTGGCTACCATTCGCGATTCGGTCTGACGGCGGAGCGGTTCGTCGCGAACCCGTTCGGCGAGCCCGGCGAGCGTATGTACCGAACCGGCGACGTCGTGCGGTGGACCGAGTCGGGCACCCTCGAGTACGTCGGACGCAGCGACTTCCAGGTCAAGGTGCGCGGTTTCCGTATCGAGCTCGGCGAGATCGACGCGGTGCTGACCGATGATCCGACAGTCGAATTCGCTACGACGATCGGTGTCGACGGACCTGCCGGAAACACGATCCTGGTCGCCTACGTTCTTCCGCGGCCCGGCCACGAAATCGATGTGACGACGCTGCGCACTCGGGCGTCGAGTTCGCTTCCGACACACATGATTCCGACGGCGTTCGTTTCCCTGGAGTCGATCCCGCTCACGCCCGCGGGCAAGCTCGATCGACAGGCGCTGCCCGCCCCGGATCTGCACCTCGGCAGCGACTCGCGCGCTCCTCGCAACGAGACCGAGCGAATCATCGCCGACATCTTCGGCGAGGTTCTCGGCGTGGGCAGCGTCGGCATCGACTCGAGCTTCTTCGATCTCGGTGGAGACTCGCTGAGCGCCACCCGCCTCACCGCTCGGGTGAATGCAGCCCTCGACACCGCTGTCAGCGTTCGTGCGTTGTTCGAGGCACCGACGGTCGAGTCGTTGGCGGTGCGAGTGCACAGCAACCCAGCCGGTGCCGCGCGCCGTCCGGCGCTCACTGCGAAGCCTCGCCCGAGCTCGATTCCGTTGTCGATGGCTCAGCAGAGAATGTGGTTCATCAACCAGTTCGACGTCGACTCGGCCGCCTACAACATCCCGCTCGCGGTTCGATTGGCAGGCCGTCTCGACATCGAGGCAATGAACGCTGCGATCGGTGACGTGCTGGCGCGGCACGAGTCGCTGCGCACCGTGTTCCCCTCGCACGGCGATCGGCCCGAGCAGCACATTCTCGGCACCGACGCGGCGACGACCGATCTGCAGGTCGTCGACGTCGATGCCACCGAGATCGTCACCGCGATCTCGTCCGCTGCCGCCCGCGGATTCGACGTGTCGAAGGACCTGCCCTTCCGGGCCGTTCTGTACCGGACGGCACCCGAGGATTTCGTTCTGTCGATCATCGTGCATCACATTGCCGCCGACGGCGCGTCCATGGCACCGCTGGCCCGAGATGTCATGGTGGCGTACGGGTCTCGCGTGTCGGGGTCAGCCCCGATGTGGGCGCCGCTCGACGTTCAGTACGCCGATTTCGCGATGTGGCAACGCTCGGTTCTCGGCGACGAGTCCGACCCGAGCTCGGTGGCAGCACAGCAGCTCGAGTTCTGGAAGTCCACTCTCGCGGATCTACCCGAGCTGCTGCCGCTTCCGCTCGACCATCCTCGCCCGGCACGGCAATCGATGCGCGGCAACAGTGTTCGGTTCGAGATCGAGCCAGACGTCCACGCAGGCCTGGTGGACCTCGCCCGCGCGAACGACGCGACCGTGTTCATGGCCATGCATGCAGCATGGTCGATCCTCATGGCTCGCCTCAGCGGGACCGAGGACATCGCAGTCGGCACGCCCATCGCCGGGCGTGGCGACGCGGCGCTCGACGATTTGGTCGGCATGTTCGTCGGGACTCTGGTTCTGCGCACCGAGGTAGCGCCCGATCTCTCGTTCACCGAGCTGCTCCGCCGGACCCGTACCGCGGACCTGGCGGCGTTCGACAACACCGACGTGCCGTTCGAGCGTCTCGTCGACGTCCTCGATCCGGCGCGTTCCACCGATCACTCGCCGTTGTTCCAGGTACTGCTCGAATTCCAGAACAACACCTCGGCGGCACTGGAGCTACCCGAACTCATCGTCGAGGCCGTCGACATCGACGCCCACGTCGCGAAGTTCGACCTCCAGCTGACCGTCGCGGAACGGTTCGACGACTCCGGTGCTCCGGCGGGTATGACCGCTGCGATCACCTACGCGGTCGACCTGTTCGACGAGATCTCCGTGGACGAGTTCTCGACTCGATTCGGTGCCGTCCTCGCCGGCGTGACCGCCGATCCCGATCGTGCTGTCGGCGACATCGACATCCTGTTGCCGGGTGAACTCGACGCCATGGCCCGGCAGTGGAACCACGACGGCCACACGGCGACCGATACGACACTGGCCGACCGCTTCGCCGCTGCCGCTGCGCAGTTCCCCGAAGCACAGGCAGTCGTGTTCGGCGATCGCTCGCTGACCTACGCCGAGCTGGACGACCGCTCGAACCGACTTGCGCGAATCCTCGTGGCTCGGGGTGTGACGTCGGAGTCCCTGGTGGCGGTTGCGATGCCGCGCACCGAGGAGCTGATCATTGCTCTGCTGGCGGTCGTCAAATCCGGCGGCGGCTACCTCCCGATCGACGTCGGCTATCCGGCCGACCGGCTCGCCTTCATGCTCGACGACGCGTCACCGGTCTGTGTGATCTCCACCGTCGCCGACAGTGCATCGGTGCCTGCTTCCGATGTCGAGATGCTGCTGCTCGATGCACCCGAAGCGGTCGCCGAGCTGGCAAGCGTGTCCGGAGCCCCGCTGACCGACGCCGACCGCATCGGCACCACCGATGCCGATTCGATCGCCTACGTCATCTACACCTCGGGTAGTACCGGACGCCCCAAGGGTGTGCAGATCGCGCACCGTAACGTGGCGACGCTGTTCGCGAACACCACGGATCTGTTCCACTTCGACGACCGCGACGTGTGGACCATGTTCCACTCCTACGCGTTCGACTTCTCGGTGTGGGAACTGTGGGGACCACTGCTGCACGGCGGCACTCTCGTGGTCGTCGACTACTACACCGCACGCTCGCCGGAACTGTTTCGCGAGTTGCTGATTCGTGAGAAGGTCACGGTTCTCAACCAGACGCCGACGGCGTTCTACCAGTTCGCCGAAGCCGATCGTGTGGCAACCGCGGCCGGTGGATCCGCCGACGGATCGGACGCACTGTCGCTGCGGTACGTCATCTTCGGTGGAGAAGCACTCGATCTCGGGCAGCTCGGTCGCTGGTACGCACGGCACGAGGAGACATCGCCGACCCTGGTCAACATGTACGGCATCACCGAGACGACGGTCCACGTGAGCCACCTGGCTCTGACCGAGCAGTTCGCGGCGTCCGCTTCGGCCAGCGTCATCGGCCAGGCGATCCCGGCGCTGCGTGTCGCCGTTCTCGACACCCGCCTCAATCCTGTTCCGCCCGGCGTCGTCGGGGAGATGTACGTGTCCGGGGCACAGCTCTCTCGCGGCTACCTCGGCCGAGCAGGGCTGTCCGCAACGCGTTTCGTTGCCGACCCCTCCGGCGATGCGGGTGCGCGTATGTACCGCACCGGCGACACCGCCAGGTGGAATCGCGATGGGGCTCTCGAATACCTGGGTCGAAGCGACATGCAGGTCCAGTTGCACGGCTTCCGTATCGAACTGGGCGAAATCGAAAGCGCGCTACTGGCATTCGATGGGGTAGCGGCTTCCGTGGTCGCCGTCCGCGACGACGGTTTCGGTGATCGCCTGATCGGCTACGTCGTGGCCGAGGCCGGTCGCGCGCTCGACCATGCGGCCGTTCTCGACTTCGTGGGCAACTCGTTGACCTCGTACATGGTGCCCGCAGCGTTGATCGTCCTGGACGAGCTGCCGCTGACCGCCAACGGCAAACTCGATCGCCGTGCACTCCCGGCACCGGACTTCTCGGCAAACGTCACCGAAAGTCGTTTGCCCGCAACCGAAGTCGAATCGATCCTGGCCGGTCTGTTCGCGGACGTTCTCGGGCTCGACAGCGTCGGCGTCGACGATTCGTTCTTCGCACTCGGCGGCGACAGCATCATGTCGATCCAGTTGGTCTCGCGCGCCAAGGCCGCCGGGCTGGTGCTGGCTCCCCGCGACATCTTCGAGCGCAAGACCGTGGCCGCTCTCGCCGAGGTCGCTGTTCTCGGCGGCGACGCCGTGGTGCTCGAGGAACTCGACGGTGGGGGAGTCGGCCCGATGCCGCTCACCCCGGTCGTGCGGTGGATGTTGGACCGCAGCACCGAATTCGGCCGTTACACACAAACAGCGCTGCTTCAGCTTCCGGTCGGCATCGAGCGCGAGACGCTCGAACGCACGGTGGCAGCGGTGCTCGATCGTCACGACATGCTGCGTGCGCGCCTTTACCAGGACGCAAACGGGGAGTGGCACGAGGAAGTGTCTCCGGTCGGAACAGTCTCGGCTGCGAGCGTCCTTCACGCGGTCTCGGTCGAATCCGTCGACGGCCCCGAATTCTCCGTCGTTGCCGCGGCCGAGCTCGACGCCGCTGCCGATCGTCTGGTTCCGGCCGACGGCGTCATGGTGCAGATGGTGTGGTTCCAGAGCCCCAATGGCTCGGGTCGACTGCTCGTGGTCGCCCACCACCTCGTGATCGACGGCGTGTCCTGGCGCATTCTGGTCCCCGACCTCGCCACGGCGTGGAGTCGGATCGTCGCCGGCCAGGAGCCTGAACTGGCTCCGATCGGTACCTCGATGCGTCGGTGGTCCACCGGACTCACCGAGGTCACGGCCGCCCGAACCGACGAGCTCGGACTGTGGCGTCGGATCCTCGACGGAGCCGACCCGACAATCGGTTCTCGCCCGCTCGACAAGAGAATCGACGTCGACGCCACCGTGCAGCGTGTCCGCACGTCTTTGCCGGTCGAGGTCACCGAGCGCCTGTTGACCACTGTCCCGGACGTGTTCCGCGGCAGCGTCAACGACGGCCTGCTGGCTGGTTTGGCTCTGGCCTTGACCGCGTGGCGTCGCGAACGCGGCGATGCGGTGCGGGACGCTCTCGTGACTCTCGAGGGTCACGGCCGCGAGGACGCGGTGGTGCCCGGTGCCGATCTCGGTCGGACCGTCGGCTGGTTCACCACCATCTTCCCCGTGCGTCTCGATCTCGGGTCGCTCGACGTCGCCGACGCTCTGGCAGGCGGCGCGTCGGCCGGTGCTCTGGTCAAGACAATCAAGGAACAGCTGCTCGAGATCCCCGATCACGGCATCGGCTACGGCATGCTGCGGTACCTCGATTCCGCTGCAGCCGAGGCTCTGTCCGGCTTCGCCGCACCACAGGTCAGCTTCAACTACCTCGGCCGGTTCTCCACCGGATCCACCGAAGGCATGGACGACGTGGGTTGGATCCCGGTGGCCGACGCAGAGCTCGGCGACGCGCAGAATCCGGACATGCCGGTGCCTGCGGCGCTGGACATCAACGCTGTCACCACCTCGACCCCCGACGGCCCGCAGCTCGACGCGACGTTCGCCTTCCCCGCGGGCGTTCTCGACGCCGACGAGGTCGGCAGGTTGATCGAACTGTGGACGCAGGCCCTCACCTCGATCACCGAGCACGCCTCGGCCGGCGGTGCGGGCGGCTTCACGCCGTCGGATCTCGAGCTGGTCGACATCGATCAGACATCCATCGATGCTCTGGAAGAGCAGTTCCCGAATCTCGACGACGTGTGGTCGTTGTCGCCTCTGCAGGCCGGCTTGCTGTTCCACGCTCGTCTGGCCGGCGAGATCGGCAGTGCCGGTTCGGGTGTCGACGCGTACATGGTTCAGCTGGGCCTCGAGCTCCGGGGAACTGTCGATGCGACGCGGATGCATGCTGCCGTCGACAAACTGGTCTCTCGCCATCCCAACCTGCGAGCAGCGTTCGTACACAACAGCAACGGCGAGTCACTGCAGATCGTGCAGAGTTCGGTCACTGTTCCGTGGTCCGAGATCGATCTTCGAGGGGAGCCCGATGTCGAGGTGGCCCTCGAGGCAGTTCTCGAGGCCGACCGTGCGGTGCGCTTCGAGATGGACCGGGCACCGCTGCTGCGGTTCACGCTCATCACCCTGGCCGACGATCACTGGCGTCTGCTGCTGACCAACCACCACATCCTGTTGGACGGATGGTCGACGCCTCTGGTCGTCAAGGAACTCATCACGCTCTACGTCACCGAGTCCGACGACTCGATGCTGCCGCGTATTCCTGCCTACCGGGACTACCTGGCGTGGATGCGCCAACGCGACGTGGCGATCTCCACCGCGCAATGGATCAGTGCCATGGCCGGCGTGGAAGAACCCACGCTGTTGGTCACCGACGATCGTGGCCGGCAACTGTCCACCGTGTCGCGGGAGACCGAGCGGTCGTTGTCGGTCGAGACCACCGCGGCACTGCGTGACTTCGCTGCTCGCCGTGGATCGACCCTCAACACCCTCGTCCAGACCGCATGGGGCGTCGTGCTGGCCACCCTCACCGGACGCGAGGACGTCGTGTTCGGTGCGACGGTGTCGGGTCGTCCGCCGGAGGTTCCGGGTATCGAGGGCATGATCGGGCTGTTCATCAACACCCTGCCCGTCCGTGTCACGCTGGACCGGAGCGAAACGCTGGGCGCACTGGTCGATCGGGTTCAGGCCGAGCAGGCATCGCTGTTGGATCACCACTACCTCGGCCTGACCGATATCCAACGCGCAGCAGGTGCAGGCGTGGCCTTCGACACCTTGACGGTGTTCGAGTCGTACCCCGTCGACCGGGCCGGCGCTTCTGCGGCAACCGATTTCGCCGGTATGCAGGTCACCGACATTCTCGGAACCGACGCAGCGCACTACCCGCTTACTCTGGTTTCGTCGGTCGACGAACGCCTGAACCTGAAGGCGAAGTACCTGCCGGAACTGTTCGACGTCGATGCCGTGCACGCCATCGTCGATCGCGTCGAGCGTGTCCTCGACGCCGTGCTCGAGGACGAACAGCAGCCACTGGGACGGCTGCGACTCCTCGGTGACGCCGAGTTCGCCTCGCTGGCACCGGTGTTCGGACCCGATGGACGCTCGGCCCGGCTGCTGCCGGAGATCTTCTCCGACGCTGCCGCGGTGAACCCGGACGCCATCGCACTGCGCAGCACCGACGGCGAAATGACGTACCGGGAGTTGGACCGTCGGTCCAACCGACTCGCTCGAATTCTGCTGGGCCACGGCGTGCGCACCGAGACCTTCGTGGCACTCGGTATCGCACGATCGATCGAATCGGTGCTGACGGTCTGGGCCGTCGCAAAATCCGGCGCGGCATTCGTACCGGTGGATCCCAACTACCCGGCCGATCGCATCGAGCACATGCTGGCCGACTCCGGTGCCACGTTCGGCGTCACCACCCGCGCCCATCTCGACGACCTGCCGTCGACCGTGCCCTGGATCGTCCTCGACGATCTGGCGACGGACGGCCCGAACGCAGTGAGCGACGAGCCGATCGACGCCACCGAGCGGAACGGACGCATCGCCTTCGAAAGCGCGGCGTACACCATCTACACCTCGGGTTCGACGGGTGTGCCCAAGGGTGTCGTCGTCACGCACTCCGGTCTCGACAACTTCGCAACCGAGCAGCGCGAGCGATACCGAATCACCAAAGACTCACGCACACTGCACGTCTCGTCCCCGAGCTTCGATGCATCCGTGCTCGAGTACCTACTCGCCTTCGGCGTCGGCGCGACGATGATCATCGTGCCGCCCACCGTGTACGGCGGCGACGAACTCGCGGCACTGTTGGCAGCGGAGTCGGTCACCCACGGCTTCATCACCCCGTCGGCTCTGGCGTCGGTCGACCCGAGCGGGCTCGACACGTTCGCCGACGTCGTCGTCGGTGGCGAGGCCGTACCGGCCGAGTTGGTCGCGAAGTGGGCACCGGGCCGGAATCTCTACAACGGTTACGGTCCGACCGAGGCCACGATCATGTCCAACATCAGCACGCCGATGACTGCAGGTGACACCGTCTCGATCGGTGGTCCTGTTCGCGGCGTGTACGAGGTGGTGCTCGATTCACGGCTGCAGCCCGTTCCTGTCGGCGTCGCAGGTGAGCTCTATCTCGCGGGTGTCGGACTCGCCCGCGGTTACCACGATCGATTGGGCCTGACGGCGGAGCGATTCGTCGCCGACCCGTTCGGCGCGCCCGGCTCGCGGATGTACCGCACCGGAGACGTGGTGCGGTGGTCGCCGGATCTGACGATCGAATACGTCGGTCGAAGTGATTCGCAGGTCAAGGTTCGCGGCTTCCGCATCGAACTCGGCGAGATCGACGCGGCACTCGCATCGCATCCGTCCGTGGACTTCGCCGCGACCTTCGGCAGTCCGGGTCCCTCGGGAGCGACCGTCCTGGTGTCGTACGTACGAACCACCGAGGGCGCGGCGGACGCGTTCGATACCGGTGTCCTGCGTGACCACCTGGCCGGCATGTTGCCGTCGCACATGGTTCCCGCAGCCATCGTGGTGCTCGACGCCATTCCGCTCACGCCGGTCGGAAAACTCGATCGGTCCGCGTTGCCGGTGCCCGAGTTCGGGTCGGCAACGTCGTACCGCGAGCCGAGCACGCCGGCCGAGCTCACCGTGGCCGCCGTGTTCGCCGAGATTCTCGACGTCGATCGGGTCGGTGCCGACGACAGCTTCTTCGAGCTCGGTGGAGACTCGCTCAGCGCCACGCGCGTCATCGCCCGCGTCAACGCCGAACTCGGCACCACGATCGGCGTGCGCACGATCTTCGAGATGCCGACCGTCGCCGGATTGGCGAGCGCGGTCGGCGCAACGTCCACACGGACGCAGCGTCCGAATCTCGTTGCGACACAACGTCCTGATCACATCCCGCTGTCTCTCGCACAGCAACGCATGTGGTTCATCAACCAGTTCGACACCACCTCGGCGGCGTACAACGTGCCACTGGTCGTCAAGTTGACCGGGCAGCTCGATACTGCGGCCCTCGCCGCGGCAGTCGTCGACGTCCTCGAGCGGCACGAATCGCTGCGGACGACGTTCCCGGACGGACCGGACTTCCCGGTCCAGCTCGTACATCCGGCCGTCGAGGTGGCTCCGGTGGTCGAGCCGGAATCGATCGATGCCGGTGTGCTGACCGACCGGGTGGCGCACCTGGCAGGTCGTGGATTCGACGTGACCACCGAGATTCCGGTGCACGTCGAGCTGTTCCACGTCGTGGGTGCCGATACCGATGCCGAGCCCGTCTTCGTGCTGGCGATGGTGGTGCATCACATCGCGGCCGACGGAGCCTCGATGGCACCGCTGGCACGAGACGTGGTGCTCGCGTACTCGGCGCGCACCACGGGAGCAGCGCCGGGCTGGGAGCCCTTGCCGGTGCAGTACGCCGACTACACGCTGTGGCAGCGTTCGTTGCTCGGCGACGAGAAGGACGAGTCGAGCGTGGCCGCGGCCCAGCTCGAGTACTGGTCGACGGCGCTCGCAGGTCTACCCGATCTGCTGCCGTTGCCCACCGATCGCCCGCGGCCCACCACGCAGGATTTCCGGGGTGGCCGGGTTCGCTTCACCGTCGACGCCGAGATCCATCGGGCACTCGTCGAGATCACCCGCGAGCAGAACGTCAGTATGTTCATGGTGTTGCACGCCGCGTTCGCGGTGGTGCTGGCGCGCCTGAGCGGTACCGACGACATCGCGATCACCACTCCGGTGGCAGGGCGCGGCGACGCGGCACTGGATGATCTCGTCGGCATGTTCGTCAACACCTTGGTGTTGCGCAGCCGGATCGACGACTCCGCCTCGTTCGTGGATCTGCTCACGCAGGTGAAAGCACACGACCTCGACGCCTTCGATCACACCGAGATGCCGTTCGAGCGCATTGTCGAGGTGCTCAATCCCACGCGATCGACGGCGTATGCACCGCTGTCGCAGGTGGCGTTGTCGTTCCAGAACAACGAGAAGGCGTCCCTCGAGCTACCGGATCTGCGCGTGGAGGGCTTCGACTTCGACGTCCCCGTGGCCAAGCAGGATCTGCAACTCCTGGTGTCCGAGACCTTCGACGACGACGGGCGACCGACCGGATTCGAGGCAGCGTTCGATTACGCCACCTCGCTGTTCGACGCGTCCACCGTCGATGCGATCGCGGCGCGACTGGTTCGCGTACTCGACGCCGTCGGCAACGATCGACTCACCGCGGTGGGGGATATCGACATTCTCGGTGCCGACGAGAAGCAGGCTCTGGCACCGGCTCGCGGGTCCGCCGACGTCGCGTTGCGAACGTGGCCGGAAATGCTCGCCGCCTCGGTGGCGCTCGACCCGTACGCGGTCGCCGTCACGTATCGGGGCGTGAGCCTGTCCTACGCCGACCTCGACAGTTGGTCGAACCGAATCGCGCGAATGCTCATCGACTACGGCGTCGGACCGGAAACGTTCGTCGCCTTGGCACTGCCTCGGTCCATCGAGTCGGTTCTGTCGGTGTGGGCGGTCGCCAAGACCGGTGCGGCATTCTTGCCGGTCGACCCGAACTACCCGGCCGACCGCATTGCGCACATGCTCGAAGATTCGCGTGCGGCAATGGGATTGACCGACGTCGACAGTCGGCAGTCGCTGCCCGACACCGTGCCGTGGCTCGTCCTGGACGATCCCGAGACATCATCGGAGCTTTCGCGCTATCCCGTGGCCGCAGTCACCGATGCCGAGCGCACCGCGACGCTGCACCTCGACCACCCGGCGTACCTGATCTACACCTCGGGTTCGACCGGTCGCCCGAAGGGCGTCGCAGTGCGGCACCGGGGCCTGGCCAACCTGCAGGCCGAGGTGATCGATCGATTCCGTCCCACCCGGGATTCGCGGGTGTCGCACATCGCCTCGCCGAGTTTCGACGCCTCGGTGTACGAGCTCACGATGGCGTTCGGCGTCGGTGCCACCGTGGTGATCGTGCCGCCGGGAACGTTCGGCGGCAGCGAACTGGCCGACCTGCTCGAATCGGAACATGTCACACACGCATTCCTGACTCCGGCGGCGTTGTCCTCGATCGACGAAACACGTTTGGGCACGGTCCGCGTCCTCGCCGTCGGCGGCGAGGCCTGCACTCCGGAACTGGTGGCGAAGTGGGCACCGGGCCGCAAGATGTTCAACGGCTACGGTCCGACCGAGACGACCATTCAGGCGAGTGTCGGCGGTCCGTTGATGCCAGGCGGCGCGGTGGACGTCGGCCGGCCGGGTACCGGATTCCGGTTCCTCGTGCTCGACGCACGTCTGCGGCCGGTCCCGGCCGGGGTGTCGGGCGAGCTGTACATCGCAGGCCCCGGTACGGCACGCGGATACCTGCGACGGTTCGGGCTCACGGCCGAACGCTTCGTCGCAGACCCGTTCGGTACCGCCGGTGAGCGGATGTACCGAACCGGTGACGTCGTGCGCTGGGGGAGTACCGGTGTGCTCGAGTTCGTCGGACGCAGCGACTTCCAGGTCAAGGTCCGCGGATTCCGTATCGAGCTCGGCGAGATCGACTCCGCGCTCACCGATCACGACGAGGTCGGCTTCGCGGCGACCATCGGTCACAATGCGGCGTCGGGAGATACGGTTCTCGTGTCCTACGTCCTGCCGGCCGAGGGTGCATCGGTGGACGTCGAGGCATTGCGCGACAGTGTCGCGACCGTTCTTCCGCGCCACATGGTCCCGTCGACGATCATCGAACTCGCCGACATCCCACTCACTCCGGTGGGCAAGCTGGATCGACGCGCGCTCCCGGTGCCGGAACTGACGGTGTCGACGACGCCGTATCGGGCACCGAGTACCGATCTCGAAGCAGCCATCGCCGACGCGTTCGCCGAGGTGTTGGGTGTCGAACGAGTCGGTATGGACGACAACTTCTTCGAGCTCGGTGGCACGTCGCTGGTGGCAACCAAGATCGGCCCGGCCATCGAGAACGCGGTCGGAGTTCGCGTCCCGCTGCAGGCGTTGTTCGTCGATCCGACCCCGGCAGGGCTCGCGGCTCGGGTCGCGTCGGACGTCGATTCGTCCGGTGCGCAACTGGATTCGGTGTTCGGAGTGGTCATCCCACTGCGCAGCACAGGCTCCAAGGAACCACTGTTCTGCGTCCATCCCGGAATCGGGTTGTCGTGGGGATATGCGGGCCTGGTGTCCCAGATCGGTGACGACCGTCCCGTGTACGGCCTGCAGTTGCCCAGCATCGTGGAAGGCACGCCGTTCGGCTCGATTCGAGACCTCGCGCACCGGTACGCCGACGAGATCCGGGCTGTCCAGCCGGTCGGTCCGTACCACCTGCTCGGGTGGTCGCTCGGTGGTTCGCTCGCCCATGCGATCGCCGTGGAACTACGCAGCACCGGCAGCGAAGTGCAGACTCTCGCGTTGCTGGACAGCTACGTCGACGGCCATGACGAGACGGCCGACGGTGAGCTGAGCGTCGAGAACCTGCTCGCGGGTCTGGGGCTGGATCTGACTGCTCAGGCGTCGTCCGAGCCGTTGACCTACGAACGTGGTGTCGAACTGCTCGACGAATCCCTGGGGCAGACCACCGGTGTCACGGCGGATCATTTGCGCAGAATCAATGCAGGATTCGAGAACTCGACGCGAATCATGGCCGAGTTCATCCCGGACGTGTTCGACGGAAATGTTTTGTTCTTTTCTGCAACGAAAGGCGCGAGTGACGGAATTGTTCGGTCACCACAGGAATGGCGACCGTACGTGTCAGGAGATATCGTCATCCACGGTGTGGACGTTTTCCACAACGAAATGACCAATCCCGATGCTGTCTCGGTGATCGGTCCGGTTGTCGACGCACATCTGGGCAATACATATCCATAACGTTTGCGAGTGTTCTTCCGTGAAAGAGCACTCGCTCGAATACCATCGGCTTTCGATACTCGAGTGGTCGAATGCGAATCACTACTACCAGGGGACACAGTGAAACTGATCAGAACAGCAACGGTCGCGGTGGCGTTGACCGCAGCCGTAGCCACCGGCGCAGGCCAGGCCGTAGCGGATCCGACGTCGGAGTCGATGACCTACCAGACGTCGGTCAACCCGGATGGAACCGTCAAGACCATCCTCGACGCCGGTCTCTTCCGCGTCGATGCGACGAGCGAGACGGTGTCGATCGTCGACCAGGCCGGCTCCACGGTGGCGTCGATCCCGCTGGAGTACTCCATCAATGGAACCGTCTACTCCATTGCGCCCCTGATCGGTGCCGAAGGTCGGGAACTCACTCTCACCCCGCAGACCGTTCCTGTCGCTGAGGTCGCAGGCGCGAAGACCAAGCAGCAGGCCTTCGACAACATGGTCAACCAGCTCGCCATCGGTTGGAACAACGGCGGCGGCGTCGGCACGGCCATCGGTGCAGGCCTCGGCTTCGCCATCGGCTGCGTCTCGATCTTCCCGAACTTCATCTCGGGCTGCATCATCGGAACCGTGATCGGTACGGTCGCCGGCACGGTCATCGGAATCAACAACGCCAACCCCGAAGCTCAGCCTGCGGTGTTCGAGTACTTCACCACTGCGTAGAGCACGACGGCCACTGGCCGAGGGATGTGGAACAGCGGGTAGAGCGCGTGCGCTCTACCCGCTGTTCGCTGTCCGGCCAGTGAGGGCTCGACGCATCGACACCGCTTTGACCATCGTCTCCTCGAACTCCTCGTCGGGGTCCGAGAGCGCGACGATCGCGCCTCCAACGCCGTACGTGACCTCGTGCTCGGTCGCCACGATCGTGCGAATGACGATCGAGAAATCTGCCGTACCCGTGATCGAGAAGTAGCCGATGGCACCGGAATACACTCCGCGCGGCCCATCTTCGAGCTTGTCGATGATTGCCATCGTGCGAATCTTCGGAGCGCCGGTCATCGAGCCGCCGGGGAACGCCGCTCTGATGCAGTCGGCAGCCGACGCGTCGTCACGCAGCCGGCCACGAACCGTGGAGACCAATTGGTGCACGGGAGCATAGGTTTCGACGTCGAACAGCTTCGGCACGTGTACCGAACCAGGAACGCACACCTGAGCCAGGTCGTTACGCACCAAATCGACGATCATCAGATTCTCGGCCTTGTCCTTCTCGTTCGCGACGAGGTCGGCCTTGAGTGCGTTGTCCTCTTCGGGGGTGGCCCCGCGCGGCCGAGTTCCCTTGATGGGCTTGGACTCCACGATGCGGTCGGCGTCGATACGCAGGAATCGCTCGGGGGAGGCGCTCAGGACCGAGACGTCGGGAAAATTCAAGAAGGCACTGTACGGGGTGGGATTGATTTCCCGCATGTAGGAGTACGTCGCCGCGGGGTCGATGGAACCGGCCACGGTGGCAGTGTTCGTCAGGCAGACCTCGTAGGTTTCACCGGAACGGATTTCGGCGAGGCACTGAGAGATGAGGTCGAGGTAATGCGTGCGATCGTGCCTGAGCCGTGGCTCCAGGGACAGCTCTGCGCCGAGCAACGGAGCACCGGACGCAGGTATCCCACTGGGCGCACTCACGGTCTGCGCCTTCTCGGACAGTCCACTCAGCGTTGCGGTGACCGAGTCGAACCACTGCGCGAGGACCGGATCCCCGGGGGTATCGGCCAACCCCATCAAGTACAGGGTGCCGGCCTCGTGGTCGAACACCAACGCCCGATCGGAGAACACCATCGAGGCGTCGGGGGTCGCCGAGGTGTGCACCAGCTGCCCGCCCGTATCGGCCTTGAGTTCGTACCCGAGGTAGCCGACGTAGCCCAGTCCGAATGCAAACGGAAGATCGTGCCGCGGGGGAGTAGCTCGGCGACGTAGTTGGGCGTCGATGTAGTCGAAGA
Source organism: Rhodococcus sp. NPDC080181 (assembly GCF_040702225.1). Lineage (NCBI taxonomy): Bacteria > Bacillati > Actinomycetota > Actinomycetes > Mycobacteriales > Nocardiaceae > Rhodococcus > Rhodococcus sp. NPDC080181. The sequence continues at coordinate 173,635 of NZ_JBFBKN010000010.1, read as the reverse complement.
ACGTCGAGTGGATGTGTTCTTTCGTGCCGTCGGAGCCCTCGACGGTCACCATCGTCTCGGCTACCGAGTACGTCACATATTCGGCGTGCGGCCCGGAGCAATCGCCCATGACGGTGAATCGGCACTCGGGCTCGAGTGCGGCGCTTCCGTCCAGCCAGAAACTCTTGGTGTCGTGCGCGAACAGCGTCTGGAACACGCGCTCGGAGTCGAAATCGCTGTCGATAGTGCGGGTTTCGATGGTGAACATCGAATCGTGGGTCCCCGCTGCGTTCGCTGCGCTCGACCGCGCTAGCGTCAGATCGCGGAAATTCGCCAGCAGCTCACGCCCGTATTCGGTGCTGATCGACTCGGGGTGGAACTGCACTCCCCACAACGGCTTGCTGTGATGACGAACCGCCATCACCAGACCGTCCGGGGTCCAGGCGACTTCCTCGAAGTCGGCGGGAGTCCGGGTGACGACCAGAGAGTGGTAGCGCACCACGGAATACGGCGAAGGAATCCCCTCGAACAGATCCACCCCGGTGTGCGTGATGTCGGTGGTGCGGCCGTGCATCGGTGCGGGGGCCAGATCGACCTCGCCCCCGAAGAGGTGGCACATCCCCTGATGGCCGAGGCAGACACCCAGAATCGGGAGACCGGATTCGCTTATCACTCGACCACTGATACCGAAGTCCTGCTCGACGTCCGGGCGGCCGGGACCGGGCGAGATCACGACGTTGTCGAACGCGGCGAAGTCGAGGGAAGACCACGCGACGTCGTTCTTGACCACGGTCGGTGGTCGGCCGTTGACCTCGGCGAGGAGGCTGTACAGGTTGTAGGTGAACGAGTCGTAATTGTCCACCAGGAGGGTTCTGATCGTCATCGACGTACCTCTATCGTTCGCCCTCGAAGCCAGATTCTGGCCCCGGAGAATCGATGATGAGATCCTCGACGCGACACGCCTCGGCAATCATCGACTTGTACAACTCTTCGAGAAAGTCGGGCGACAATCCGTTCGCGGACGCGAACTCACGAGCCCGTTCGGTCACCACGCCCACCCGGCCCGGCTGCATCATGGGAATACCGAATTCGCGTTTGACGTGGGCCACCCGTACACACACATCGATTCGGTCGCGTACGGCTGCGCGCAAGACCTCGTCGATACCGTCCAATTCGCGGCGCAATTCCGCCAACTTCTGTTCGCCGACCGCAACGCGTCCGTCCGATTCCGAGTCGGACGCCGCCGTCCGCGGATCGTCGTGCAGACACTGATCGGAACCCTGGCTCACGAGTTGATGCCCCCTGTTTTCGACGACTACGGTGCTGATGATTATCGGTCGCAGCCGACATTTGTTACCGCGATCATCACAGACTCGGTAACCGACTACATGCGATGTTCGATGGTGTCATCCCGAGCCGTTTTCGCGCCACTCAAACTCGAAGAAAACGGACGCTGAACGACAATAATCACACAAGTCACCCGAAAAAAATCTCCGAGTTTCCAACCCATCGAAAAAATGCACCGCCGGATTGTTTCCAATCGGGCGGTGCATCGGTCAGGGGATCAGGCTCCGCGTCGCTTGACCTTCAGTAGATCGAGGCGCTCCTTCAGCAACTCTTCCAGTTCATCCACCGAACGGCGCTCGAGGAGCATGTCCCAGTGGGTACGGGGAGGCTTGACCTTCTTCGCCTCGGGCGCGGTGCCCTCGATCAGAGAACCCTCGAGTCCGTTACGGCACGCCCACGTACCGGGAATCTCGGCGTCGTCGGCGAACGGGACGTCGAATTCTTCACCGTTGTCGCAGCGATAGCGAGCCACGCGGCGGGGTGCCAAATCGTGATCACGATCGGTCTCGTAGCTGACGGCTCCCAGTCGACTACCTCGAAGTACACGATCTGCCATAGTGAAGTCCTCTCCATCGATAGTAGGTATGTGCGCCGATTCCACCGGCCGGTTTCGGCGCGGCCGAGCTTCGTCGTCCACCCACTGATCTACAACGTCGTCGAGCGTCCGTTCGTTCCCGGCTCGCCCGCGCAGATCAAGGCATCTTACCTCGCCGGCAAAGTAGGCTGAGCGACCATGTCCGTGAAAACCCGTCGCAACCAGACGTGCGAGTGGTGCGGACGTCCCATCGACGATGTCGGCACCGGCCGCAAACGACGGTACTGCCGACAATCGTGCAGACAACGCGCGTACGAGCAGCGCAGCGCCGTCAAGGGGACGTCCATTCCCGTCGACGCCGTCGTTCTGACCGCCGAAGAAGCATCGGCCGTTGCGGATCGCGCATTCGAACTGCGCTGCGCGGCCGAGGACGTCAGCACCGCAGTGGCAGAAGGTGCCGCCGCCGACGAACTGCAGCGCCTGTGCATCGAGCTCGTGGCGAAAGCACACGATGCCGAGCGGCTGCGCTGAGTATTTCCGAGGCTCCTCGCTGGTCGTCCTTCGTGCGGCGCGACGGTCGACGACATCGCTCCCGTCGTTGTTCACCGACTCCGTGGACAATGGGCGACGCACGCGCGTCTTGCGCGGACGCAAAGACACACAGAGGAGCTCCATGGCGTTCTGGGATCAACTCAAGTCCAAAGCACAGGAATTGAACGGGCAGCTGCAAACCAAGACCAGCCAGTTCAAGAACAAGGAGTTCGCCAACGGCAGCATGGCGATGTGCGCTCTCATCGCCGCCGCGGACGGCACGATCGATCCGGCCGAGCGGCAGAAGACGGCAGCGCTGATCGCCGGAAACGAAGCTCTCCGCGTCTTCGAGTCCGATGAGCTCCGCCAGAAGTTCGACTGGTACTGCGACAAGTTGCAGGGTGACTTCGACTTCGGAAAGGTCGAGGCCACCGCGACGATCGGCAAGTTGAAGTCCAAGCCGGACCAGGCCCGTGCCGTCATCCAGATCGGCATCATCATCGGCGGTGCCGACGGGCATTTCGACGACCACGAAAAGGCCGCCGTTCGCAACGCATGCTTCGCAGTGGGAATCGACCCGGCCGAGTTCGAGCTCTGACCCGCTCCGACGTGGGCATCGAGACCGGATAAGGTCTGCGGCGGCCGACGACGCTTCGACGTCGTCGGTCGCCGTTGTCGTCCCTGGATTCCATCTGTCCTGCAATTTCCTACTCCGCGGGTTACTTTGCTCGTTCCGGCTGGGTGCAAAGACGTCGTCGACGCGGCAGCGGACCGATCGATCCGTGACCGAGGAGACCGAGCATGACTGTTGCCGCGATTTATCTCGTCATCGCATTCGGGCTCGGCGGACTCGCGATGGCGGTGCGACTTCCTCCGTTGGTCGGCTTTCTGGCGGCTGGGTTCGTCATCAACGCTCTCGATGTCGGTGAGGTGCCGCAGCTGGACCTGCTCGCCGACTTGGGGGTGACGCTGCTGTTGTTCGCCATCGGCCTCAAGCTCGATCTCCGCATTCTGTTGCGCCGCGAGGTCTGGCTCACCACGTCGGTCCATCTCGCGATCAGCGTCGCGCTCGGAACCACGGTGTTGTGGTTGGCCGCCGTGGCCGGCCTGGCCATGCTGTCCGGGCAAAGCCTGACGACCATCGCACTCCTGGCCTTCGCCATGTCGTTCTCGAGCACCGTGTTCGTCGTCAAGGTACTCGAGGAGCGGGGGGAGTCGCATGCGCTCTACGGCCGCGTCGCCATCGGCGTCCTCGTCATGCAGGACATCGTTGCCGTCGTCTTCCTGACGGTTACGAGCGGCACTCTGCCCAGCCCATGGGCCTTCACCCTCGTCCTGCTGTGGCCGCTCACGCGAATTCTTCGGAGAATCTGGAGCGGGCTGGGGCACGGCGAGATGCAGTCGTTGTTCGGCATCGTGATGGCGCTGGTTCCGGGGTACGCACTGTTCTCCACGCTCGGCCTCAAGGGTGACCTCGGTGCCTTGATCATCGGTGTCCTGTTGGCTTCGCATTCCGCGTCGTCCGAACTCGCACGGTCTCTGTTCCACCTCAAGGAGCTTCTGTTGGTGGGCTTCTTCGTCTCGATAGGCCTGTCCGGACTACCCGATGTGCCCAGTCTCGTTGTCGCTCTGCTGATGATGCTCGTTCTGCCGCTCAAATCCGTGCTCTACGTAGCGCTGTTCGCCGCGATGAAACTTCGGTATCGAACGGCCCTGCTCGCAGGACTGAGTCTGATGAACTACTCGGAGTTCGGTCTGATCGTCGTCTCCGTCGGAGTGACGACCGGGCTGCTGGAACCCACGTGGCTGGTCGAGATGTCGATCGCGGTGGCTCTGAGTTTCGTGGTGTCCGCGCTGGTCAACGGCCGCGGCCACCTGATGGTCGAGAAGATGGCGAGCCGGCTGCCCGTCCAGGACGAGCGGAGCCTCCACCCCGAGGAACGCCCCGGTGATGCCGGCGACGCCGAGGTCGTCGTCATCGGCATGGGGCGTGTGGGGTTCGCGGCCTACCAGCGACTGAACGAGCACTACCGATTGGACGTCGTCGGAGTCGACTACGACGGCCCGCGCATCCGTCGACTGGCCGAGCAGGGACTGCGTGTCATCGAGGGCGATGCTACCGACCTCGACTTCTGGCACCGACTACGCAGATCGGATTCCGTCCGGATCGCGGTGCTCGCCATGCCGCGGCACGGTGCGAACGTCACTGCACTGGCGTGTCTGCGAGAGTCCGGCTTCGGCGGAACAGTGGCGGCGGTCGCACGGTACGACGACGAGGTGCAGTGGGCAAAAGACCAGGGCGTCGATATCGCCTTCAACGTCTACGCCGGCGCGGGATTGGAACTGGCCGACCAAGTGGGGCATTCGACCCCGGAATACATCGATGATCGCACCGACTCCGAGCCCGACGAGCCGCGTACACCGGACAACACCGGATAGGCCGGCGGTGCGAGTGATGGAGGCGCTCGCCGGAAACGAATGGGGGAGTCGTCAGGTACTGCCTGCCGCTCCGCCTCCTCCACCTGCACCTCCACCGGACGCAACGGATCCGCTACTGCTGGAGACGAACACACCGGAGAACGCAGACCAGGGGAGGACCACCGGGACACCCGCCGCATAGTCGGCATCCGCGGGTGATGTGAAGGCTCGTAGCGGCGTGTCACTCCCGGGGTCGGTTGCGGCCTCGAGTCGTTTCCGAAAGAACGGGGCCAAGCCGAACGCAACGATGTCCGGCAGAGCTAGGTTCAGATCGACCGACTCGTCGTTGTCCTTGGCGGCCTGCTTCAGTCCGTCGCGGTACGCCTCCCAGGGGCGAGAGGCGTCCAGGCCCGCGACCGAGAAGCGTGAGTAGGCGATCGCCGTCCACAGTCCTGCAACGAAGAGAAGTCCTGACAACACCACCGCGGGCCACATCGTCGGTGCACCCGACGTCGCCACGGCAATTCCTCCGATCGCGAGAGCGCCGCCGAGTAGGCCCAGACCGGCCAACGCTGTCCGGCGTCGACCTGAGCCGTCGGCGACGAATCCGCTGTCCCGCAGTGTTTTCTCCACGAGTTCTTTGGTTGTACCGGGGCCTCGAGCGATCTTCTTCAACTCGTCGCCGGGTACGACATCGTCCTCGGCTCGTTCGGCGAGCATCGACCAGACCGCCTGTTGAACCTCGCCGCGGGCACGGGTTCGGTCGACAAGCCTGATCTTGACTGTCCCTTTGTCGACCTTTCCCGGTTTCTTGTCCTGCTCGAAGGTGAGCGCATCGGCGGTGGCAAGCGCCAGTACGGTCCCCGGTACGCCGCTGGGCTGCGCGCTGCGGTGCACCAGGGCGGTCGCGTACGCTGCATCGGTGGCCTGGTCCGGTCGAACGGTCGTCGGATATTGTTGGGAGACAGTCGGTTTCGCTCGGGCCCGAAACACAGTTCCCACCAGAAGCAGCCCGAGAAGCGCGATCACCGAACCGGCCCACGGCAGCCAGGTCGAGCCCGGACCGTCGGCGAATCTGTCCAAGGCAGTCACCGGCGGACCGGTGCGAATGTCGGACGCCAGGCGATCTATGCCCGCGGTCAGGCTTCCTGCGACATCTCCATCTCGCAGCGGCGGAATCAGTGTGTCCTCGATGATGGCCTCTTGTTCGTCCCGCGGAACGTTACCGTCGTCGTACGTGGAGCCGACGAAGATGCCCGCGCGAGCCTCGTCGATCTTTCCAGGCTCCCGGTTGATCAGTATTGCGCCTGCAGTGTCCTGGTCGACGCCCGTCAGGGACACCCATCTCTGCTGCAGGTCTTCTACTTGATCCAACGTGTCGTCGGGGTCCGCGTCGAGCTCACGCACGTACGCGATCACGTCCGCACCGGTGTCGGACTTCAAGTTCTCCAACTGACGTTGGATGTCCGCGGTCTGCGCCGGATTCAGGGAAAAACCCGTTCGGTCGTAGACACGCTGACCCGAGGTCAAACCCTCGAAGCCGGCGTCTCCGCCGGACGGATCGTCGGAGCAGCCAACGAGGCCGAACGATGCAATGAGGGCCATCAGTACGGCTGCAGCAACTCGGCGGTGGAAGTTCCGGCGACGGGATGTCTCGAGAAAGGCGTCCATCGAACGAACTCTAACCAGAGTTCGTCTACGGTAGCCAGCACAATCGGCCGACGCGGCAGTGGATATCCAGAACGGGTTTCCTCCCCGTTGTTTCGTCACAGTGACGAAACAACGGGGAGGAAGGAGCAGAGAGGGAGAGGGTGCCGTCCGGTCCGCAGTGCGCCGATCCCATGACAGCGGGCAGTCAGCGGGCCGGCTGCGACAGCTGTTGACCGGAAAACCCGCCACATTTCCCCGCAGGCATTTCGATACCACCGGGACGCGTCGCGTCGACGCAGACTTCGGACAACGAAGAGCTTCAGCCGAATCGACTGCGTCGATGAAACTGGTTGGGATGCAGCGAACCACGAGTCCATCCCAGCGAACTGCAGGTCGACAGTTTGCCGATAATCAACATTATGTCAGGTACTGTCCTGAACGTTCGATCGACCTGGGTAATCGGTTGTCACTGCGGCGGCTCCATGAATTCGATCGTCTCTCCGTGTGGACCCACCGCGTACATCACGCGGGTGCCCACCTTTGCCCCGCCGGCAATAGGTTGAGGAGTTCCCTGCGCCGTCCACCCGAAGTTCGCGATTCGCGTCAGGACCGCGTCGATGTTGTCGACCTCGAAGGCAAGATGCGCGAAACCAGGATCGTGTGGTCGAGAGGATCCCTGCTCTCCCTGGACGTTGCGATATTCCAGCAGTTCGATCGTCTGACCCGCAACGGATACCACCGCCATCCGGACTGTAGCCCCGTGCGCTCCGGTGACCTCTCCCAGAAACTCTCCACCCATCTCACCGGTACGTTCGAGGACCGCGCCGAGACCATCGATCCAGAACCGAAGGGCGTCATCGAGGGAACCGACGGCGAAGCCGACGTGGTCGGAGCGAAGGATTCTGAACGACATGCCAGGAGCCTACGCCTGGCATGTTTCACGAATTGCGCTTCTGTTCGGCTCTCATCAGTCCGCCTCCGACGATCAACCGCTGGATCTCACCGGTCCCCTCGTGCAGCCGCGGCAGAATCAGCGAGCTCCACCAACTCGGTTACTCCGGAAAATCCGCGCTCCGAGACAGCCTTTCGTTCGACCGGATGTCGCCCAAGTTTTGTTCCAGCGCACCGATCACGGCGTCGTACCCGCTGTTGCCGAGGATCAGTCGGCGTGGCGGCGGGTCCTGAGCCATCGCTTGGATCACCGCACGGGCACCACGATACGGATCGCCCGGCTGCACCCCGTTCATGTCGACGAAATCGGCACGAACCTGTTCCAGCATGTCGTGGTAATCCGGAATCGCTTCCGCGACAGGCTCGTCGGCGAATCCAGCGTAGGCGTTGGTGCGGAAAGCCCCTGGTTCGACCGCCAACACGGAGATGCCGTGCTCGGCAACCTCCTGGCGCAGAGCGTCTGTGACGGCTTCGATCGCGTATTTCGTAGCGCTGTAGTAGCCGAATCCGACCGCCGCCAGAAGTCCGGCCACTGAGGATACGTTGACGATCCACCCACTTCTGCGGGTGCGCATTCCTGGTAGCACGGCTCGCGTAACGGACAGTACTGCAAAGAAATTCAGCTCGAACATTGCCCGGATCGAGGCTTCGTCCATTCCCTCGATCGATCCGTACCAGCCGCGACCGGCGTTGTTGACCAGCACGTCGATACCGCCGAAATGCTCTTCGGCCGTTCGTACCGCCTGCAGTACCTGTGCCGCGTCCGTGACATCCACAGGCACGACGAGAACGCGGTCACCGTACTGATCGGCCCACGACGCCAGTTCCCCTGGACGCCGCGCCGTGAGTACCACGCGCTCCCCCGCCTCCAGCGCCACCTCGGCGTACGCCATGCCGAAGCCGCCTGGGGTGCCACCGGTGATGAACCATCGCTTGCTCATGGCTCGATCACCAACCGGTTGATCAGCGCGCCGTCCAGAGTGAAACGGTAGTGCAGGTCGGCGACTCCCCCGGGAAAATTGCCTTCCAGGTGCTGCGTGACGTCGACGGTCGTGCCGGTCGCGGTCGCTCCCGTGAACTCCGATGTGTAGGTGTACTCACTCTCATTGACCGAGGCGGTCAGCCAGGCCTCGATCTCGTCTCGGCCCGAGTGGTCGTGGCCCTCGTCGGTCACGACGGCATCTGCGGTGAACACGGTGATCGCGCGAGCGCCCTGTCGGACATCGAGTGCGGTCATGAACTTCTTCACGTTGTCCGGGAGTCCATCCCATTCTGTGATCATGACACCACGGTGATGCCTCCCCTAGGGGGAAGGTCAATACCGAATCGGCACACCGGTATCTGTGCCCGGCACTCGCCCCGGCTCCCCGTCGACTCACGCTGTTACCGAGGACGTCAAGCGGCGGACCGTGGCTTGCCCAGCAGCAAGCGTGCAGCCAGCCCGGCCAGGAGCGCCCAGAAGGCAGCGCTGACACCGACGATGACTGTGCCGGACGCGGCGGTCACAAAAGTGATGACGACGGGGATTCGCTCTACCGGATCAGCGAACGCGGCGGTCAACGACGCGGCGAGTGTCCCGAGTAGGGCTAGTCCGGCGACCGCGGCAATGACACCGACGGGGGCAAGTGCAACGAGTGTGCCGAACGACGCCGACGCCACGCCGAGCAACATCAGGACGATTCCCGCAGTCAGACTTGCAATCCATCGGCGAGTGCGGTCCACACCCGCGTCCGGCCCGGCAGCCAGGGCGGCGCTGATTGCAGCCAGGTTGATCGCATGCCCGCCGGCGGTCGCGCCGAGCAGGGTGCCTGCGCCGGTCACGAGCATCGATCGCCGCCACGGAACCTGGTAGCCGAGACCGGCCATGACCGCTACACCCGGGACGTTCTGTGAAGCCATGGTCACGAGGTACAGCGGAAGTGCGATCCCGACGACACCCGCGACAGTGAACGTCGGCGAAGTCAAATGGACCCGAGGTACGAGGTCCGCCGGGCCCACCGTGGTTTCGCCGGCCGCCACCGTGATCCCGATGACGACTGCGGCGGCAAGCAAGGCGAGGGGCGCGGCCCAACGGGGCGAGAACCGAAGTGCAACAAGCCAAGTCAGGACAACCGGGGCGACAGCGATCGGGTTCACAGCCAACCCGGTGACCGGGCCGAGACAGAGCTGCAGGAGGACCCCGGCGAGCATGGCTTGGGCAAGCGAGGTGGGGATGCGGGTGACCAGCGCCGCGAGCTGGGGTACCAAACCGGTGAGGACGATCAGCACCCCCGTGACAAGGAACGCCCCCACCGCGGCGGGCCAACCGCCATCGACGGTGCCGGTGGTCGCGAGCAGGGCCGCGCCGGGGGTGGACCAGGCGGCGGTGATCGGCAGCCGAGTCTGCCAGGAAAGGACGATGCAGGCCAGACCCATGACGACGCTGACAGCGAGCAGGCCGCTGGCGGCCTGCTCGTGGTTCGCTCCTACCGCTGTCAGGCCGCTCAGGACTATCACGAACGAACTGGTGAACCCGACCAAGGCCGAGACCACGCCTGCCGTGATCGGTGGCGCCAGTCCACCCGTCTTACGTGCATCAGAATCGGCGGTATCACGCGGTGGGGTGTGGCTCATGGTTCTCCTCGGCTCGGTGGGAGCCCAGGCGCGCGGCAGACGTCAACAGACGAGGCCGCTTCCCGATGGTGATCCATCCACAGCGCCAGTCACGGCCCGACCACAGGGTAGACCGAAACTACGGACCATCGGTACCGGAACAACCGTGACCGCTTCATCCCATGGAGCAACCCGACGCGCACCACCCGAACCATCTTGGGTGCCATTGATGCTTTCACCCGGTATCGAAAAGACTGTGCGCGTTGCGAACCCGGGCAGTCCTCGATGGTCGGCCGACGAAATCCGTGCCGCCGCCGAAGAGGGCCACGGTTCTATCGGTCGCAGTGTCATTCCGGGTCGTTCGAGCGTGCCTGCGTCTCTTCGATCCGTTGCCTCTGCCGCACACCGTATGCGGCTTCGGTGACTACGCGATCGTCTTCGAGGCCCGAACCGAGCGCCCCACCGATGGTCGCAATGGACGCGAGTAGCCAAGCGAGACTGAGGTAATCGGAAAAGCCGACCGCGTGTCCGAGGGTGCTGGACAGCAGTCCCGGAGGAAGTGTGAGACACGCGGTCCCCAGCAGCATGCAGAACAGGGCTATGTGGAGGACGACAACGCCGATCACCAACATCACGGCTGTCGCTGCGTTGTACAGCACAGATCTGTCTCGCTCTTCGGCTGATTTCGGCCGCTCCCACAATTCGTGATCGAGAATCAGCCACAGAACCATCGCCGCAATGGAGAGAATCGTCGCCGCGCACATTCGCCATGGGCCCATTGTGTCGGCGAACAACCAAATCGTGCTGGTAGCCAGCGCGAACGCTCCGGTGGCAAACCCTCCGACCAGCACTTTCGACAGCCCTGTCACGAGCCGCCACGGCCGGTTCGCCCGCACCATCCCCGACAACAGCCGCAACCGTCGAAGTCCCGACGGTGCGAAGAAGCGTGTTCCGCCCTCGATGTTCTCGCTGGGAAACCGCGATTGTGCGCCGGGTGGGGCTAGTTCCGGTTCACCCACGGCACAGGCGATTGCCAGTTCGGTCACCGTGCGGACGCGGTCCTCGATACGCACACCACCCACCGCTGCAACGGAGATGAGTGCGAATAATCGTTCGGCGCTGACGTCGGCCACCACCGGCATGGTGTCTTCTCGCCGTGGCAGATCGGTGAGGTACACGACGATTTCTGCGTCTTCCAAAGACGGATCGACAGCGTCGATAACGTCCGCCAAGTCCGCTTGCTCTCCAGAGAGGTACGGCTTACTGCGTACTCGCGACGTCCATCTGCGCTCGCGGTGGTCTCTGCTTCAAAAGTGTTGCGGTAGGTGCGCAGCCACCCGGTGTGCGAGCGCAGTGGGTTTGCCGGGATCAGCGATCAATAACACCGAAGCCGGTTCGCCTGCGGAACCCGCTCGATCCACCTGGTTGTGGTCGATCCCCGACACCGCTCTATTAACCAGTCAGGTCCGATCCGGGAACCCTCTGGCTCGAGAATTCCTGAGGCTCGGCGAATTCGGCATCGGTTCACCAAACCGATGTCCGCACAGAGGTTTTCGCTGCTCACTCGGTCGCCGGCTCACGCGCGGATTGTCACGATGTCTCCACTCCGGACCATCTCATGATTCGCAGGGCGCGCAGGGTATTCCACCTGCTCGGACGCCCATCGCCATTCTCCATCGGAAAGTGGACCGCACCGGCGTGAGTTCTGTCCAGCAGCCAAGTGCCGTCGTCGCACTGTCTCGACCGGATGTGTTCGATTGCCTCCGTCAACCTCGGGTCGACGAAAGATCCAGCGGTTCGGAAGTAGTCGACTCCACGAAGCAGGTCATGATGCCACCAGGTCGGAAAGGAGAAAAGCAACCAGTTCGGTTCGACGAGCTCCCCCGTGCTCACCCTCCTGGCCAGCCGGCGTTCCAGAAGGTACTCCTCGCCTCGGTGGCGTGCGGCAATCGACGCGGGAGTGCCGCCCGTGGCTCGTTCGTGCTCGAGCAACCCTTCGAGCACACAGATCGTCGAGTGAAAAGACCCGCGAGTCGATCCGTACTCCGCCTCGCAGTTCCAGCCGCCGTCGGCGAGCTGATCTTTCACCAGTCCGGTGACGATCGCGTCGACGTCGACTCCGAAATATGCACCCACGGCGACGGTCCTCCCGTTGATGCAGGGCTCGACTTCACCGTCGAAGAACCGTTGGCCTGCGTGTTCCCACCGGCAATTCCGGCGCACCGCCTCGATGGCGGTCCGTACTTCACCGGCGTACGGGTCGACACCCATCTCGCGCAGCAACGTCAACGAATGAAGCGTCGAAGTCCACGGCTGCCCTCCTGAGAAATCGCCGTCGAAACCCGATGGGAAGCAAGCACCTCCGGCCCACAGGCCGTTCGGGTCGCGTGCAGCAAGCAAACGAGCGCCCCAGCCTTCGTACACAATTCGGTTGCGCTCACTCGCCACATCAGCAGGCGGCGCGTCGTGCAGATCGCGCAGGACCTGCCATCGAATCGCTGGATCGGAATCGAGCAGCCACTCGTCGATGACCATGAAGGCGAGGCTAGCAATGAAATCGATCTTTTCGGCGCTGTGCGCGGACGGGTCATCGGGCATTCTCTACGTTCCGAATTTCTGCAAAATTGCCGAGACAATTGGTGAAGACATCCGAGTCGCCTGCACGTGATTCTCGGGGAGGGTCCGAGTCGGAAAATGTATTGCTGGCCCAGTTGTTTTTCGGCCCCATCGAAGCTCGCGTTCTCCGTGGCGGAGAAGTCTCTGACCGCAACCGTTGTCGACTGTCCGAAGGCGGCGTGCTTCTGACAATTGGGTTACTGCCCGCTCGTGTTCGAACCCATCGAACTCGGTGGCCGAATAACATTGGCCCGAGCCGCTCGAACACCGAGCGACGCAGATCGGAGGGCCGATGTTCGATGCTGCCGACGATGTGATGTCGCTTCGGCAATTTCTGGAGCGATCGCCGGACTTCGTCGCACTCGCCGACCTGACGGGCACAGTTCTCCACATCAACCCAGCAGGCTTGGAACTCATCGGCGTGTCCGACTGGGCCGAGGCATCGACACTGCCAGCTTTGGATTTCCTCACTGCGGACGGCCGTGAGCGCGCCGAGGAGATCGGTACGGCGCTGCGTTCCGACGGGAGGTGGGACGGCTACTGCGAACTACGCCATCACGGGACCGGTGCAGGTATTCCGGTCGTGGTCTCGGCATACGTCGTTCACACCCCGGACGGCCGACCTGACGTCGTCGCCTCGATCATCCGGCATCGGCACACCGTCGAACAACGTAGTGCCCGGATGGCGGCCGATGCCGTAACCGCCAGCCGACACGCACAGGAGCAAAAAGCCCTGGCCGACCTCAGTCGGTTCGCAGTCGTCGCCGAGCTGTCGGAGCTGTTGACTGCAGCCACCGACACTGCCGCCACGTTGATGGGTGTGGGAAACTCCGCCATCGCGCACCTCGAGAATTCCACCGATCCTTACTTGACCATGGATGCCGCGAGCGGTTCGCTCGGTATTCGTCGGGACGTTCCTTCCGGCGACGGCTCCATGACCGGGTACGCACTCGCTCACGAACAGCCAGTGATTTGCAGCAACCGCGGCGACGAAAGCCGGTTTCGTACAGACACGATGGCGGAGCTCGGACTGCGCAGCGGTGTGGCAGTACCGATCATGACTGCGGTTGGAGACGCCTGGGGAGTCCTCTCGATCCACAGTGTGGAAGCACGGCTGTATCGCGAACAGGAAGTCTCGTTCCTCAGCTCCGTCGCGGGTATCGTCTCCGCGGCACTTCGACGAATGGAACTGGAAAGCCAACTCCGACGGCGCAGCACCCACGACGCACTCACCGGGTTGCCCAATCGCACTTTCGCCTACGACGTCCTCGACACCGCTCTGGCTCGGGCACGCTTTCAGTCCGATACTTTGGCCCTCCTTCTGCTGGATATCGACGACTTCAAAATCATCAACGACAGCCTGGGCCACGACGCCGGAGACAGGGCGCTGGTGAAATTCGTGGAGCGACTGGTGTCCGCAACGAGCGCGACCGACACCATTGCTCGTCTCGGCGGGGACGAATTCCTGATCATCTGCGAAGGGGTGCGCACTGTGGAACGAGCGGAGGAGATCGCGCGACACATCGCCCGCACCATCGCGAAACCATTCGCTGCCGAGGACGTCCCCATCCCCCTCAGTGCCAGCATCGGTGTCGCTGTCTCCGACTCGAATTCGACAAGGCATGAGCTGATTCACCGGGCAGATCTGGCAATGTACCGCGCCAAGGACAGCGGAACCGGTGGCCATGCAGTTTTCGACCCGGGAGACCTGTACGACGCCGACCGGATCAGATCGCTGTCGGTCGACCTGCGCGCGGCATTGAGCTCGAACGAACTCACCATGGCATACCAACCTCTGGTGGACATCTCGACGCGTGAGGTCGTTGCAGTCGAGGCGCTCGCCCGCTGGAATCATCACGATCTAGGGCCTGTCGAGCCGACCGAATTCGTCGCAGTCGCCGAGAGAGCAGGTCTCGCAACACCATTGGGCGCGTGGGCGCTCCGCGTCGCGTGCAGCGACGCAGTGCGGTGGCGCGCATTCTCCGACGTCGTGGTGCGCGTCAACGTCAGTGCGCTTCAACTGCGCGACCACGAGTTTCCGACGCAGGTCGCCACTGTTCTGGCTGACACCGGCCTACCACCGAACGCATTGGGTCTGGAAGTGACCGAAACAGTGTGGGTCGCAGACACCGAACGAGTGGCGAATACCGTTGCTGCGCTGCACGCAATGGGCGTGTCCTTGCTCCTCGACGATATGGGCAAAGGGCACAGTTCCATGTCGTATCTGGACCGGTACCCGATGTTCGAGAGCTTCAAGATCGACAAGTCATACGTGGCCCGGTTGCCCGCCGTCCGCGCCAGGGCAATAATCTCGGCGATCGTTGCACTCGCCCGCGCGTTCGACGTCACAGTCGTCGGCGAAGGCGTCGAAACCGAAGAACAACTCGAAGCACTCGCCGCAACAGGATGCGACGTAGCTCAGGGATTCCTGCTCGGACGTCCGCTGAGCGCCGCAGCAATCACCGATCTGCTGCTCTCTTCTGAGTGAACCCCCGTCACTTCGCTTCGTGATAGCGTGCCGAATCAGAGCTACTCGCATAGCCACCCCAGCTGCAGAAGGCACCCGCGCCGCCTCCGACAGCGCTTCAGGGGCAAGGTCCGCCCGGATCTGCGATGAAGAACGTTCAGTTACGTCACGCCGTGTTCATGATTTCCGACCGGTGCAACGGCGCGCGGGGCTGGTGCACAATGCGATTGGAACTCTCATGACCAGGAACCACGTCGAAAAGCACGCAGCTCGGGCTTACGCCGCGGCTAATGGAGTCACGTATCGGCAGGGCCTTGCGGCGGTGCGCGCGAACTGCACCATCGTGCTGCCCTACGCGCAGCGACTGTTGATCGAAGCGATCGAGGGCTGCGGAATCCGCCACTGGTCCAACGTCCACGATTGGGACGGCTGCGGCCGAGCGAGCATCACCGACCTCGGTGGTGAGCGATTCGTGCTCACGCCCGACGTTGTCGTACCGGTCATTCGTGAACACCTCGACGCGCACCCCAATCTCGAACCCCTGCACATCGACAGCTACTTCGCCGACGAAGCAGTACAACGAACCCTGTTCGGCGGCGTCATCTACCGACTCGAGCTCCACCGCGGTGGTGGGCTGACCGTCTGATCGTTTGTTACGCGTCGTGCACGCCGCTCCGTGAGTACGAGAAGTAGGCCGGGAATTCCGGCGACGGTCCATGGCGCTACCGCCCCGACAGTCGGAACCACCTGAAGCACTCCCAGTCCGCAGAAGTCCGATGAGTGTCCGCACACGATCGCGTCGTAGGGCGTTGCCACGAAGAAAATGGTCAGCGCCGTGGTGAGGAACGCCAGGACCCCGGTCGAGATGGCCGCCGCGAGCGCCTTCGGGGACGCACACAATCCGGTCCAACCCCACGCGAGAAGCGCTACGCAACATGTCACGCCGATCAGAGCGACAGCAGCGCCGACCTCACCGCCGTGACCGTCGACCCGTACGCCGGTCACAAAACCGAGCTGAACGGCTCCGCCGGCCAATACGCCCGTGCCGATCAAGGGAAGTAATCCACGCAGAACACGCAACGGGCGTCTGCGGCGTGATGCGGAGAAGAAGATTCGCTCTCTTTCCACTTTTAATGTATAGCTCACCCGGGGTCTTGCGGCAAGACCCCGTCGAGGGTTCAGAATGGCTCGCTGCACACCCGCACCATCGGATCGGAGTCCCGTGAAATCAGTGCCGCCCCATGTCTTCGACCTCCCCGACAGGCTCGCACCGAAGCGCCAACCCACGCTCATCGGTCATGACCGACAGCACTTTTCGGCGATCACCGCCAGCATCGAGAAGTCACGTTCCGACACGATCGCTCGATTGAACGCCATCCAGAAGTCATCCGGGCGGATGGGACAGGAGGTGATGGAACGTGATTTCGAGATTCACCGACTGAACGGGCGGCTGCGCCAATTGAATCGTTACGGTGCCGATCTGTGTTTGGGGAGGTTCGTCCCCATCGACTCGGACCAACCGGTGTACGTAGGGCGTACCGGCTTGCTCGGCAATGCGGGCGAACAATTGCTCGTCGACTGGCGCTCCCCCGCTGCCGAGCCGTTCTTCGGTGCAACCCATGCCAACCCGATGGGACTGAAGAGCCGTCGCCGCTATCGGTGGACGAACGGCAGCATCACCGACTACTGGGACGAGGTCTTCGATCCCACGTCTCTGGACGACAATGCCGCGCTGGACGATCAGTCCGCGTTCATCGCCAGTCTGGGTGCCGAGCGCTCACCTCGGATGCGTGACGTACTGGGCACGATCCAGGCGGATCAGGACGCGATCATTCGAGCCCACGCGCACGGGGCACTGGCGATCGACGGTGGCCCGGGAACCGGGAAGACTGTTGTTGCCCTTCACAGCACCGCGTACCTGCTGTACGCAGACTCACGAATAGGGCACAACCGCGGCGGAGTACTGTTCATCGGTCCGCATCAGCCCTACCTCGCGTACGTCTCGGGCGTACTCCCCAGTCTCGGCGAGGAGGGAGTACGGACATGCACCCTGCGAGACCTCGTCGCGGAAGGGACGCATGCGCTCGACGACACCGATCCTGTTGCGGCGCGGCTCAAGGAAGACCTCGACGTCGACGCGGTCATCGAGGCGGCTGTTGCCTTCTACGAACAACCACCGACCCACGACGTCACAGTCGAAACAGACTGGGGAACATTTGTATTGACGCCGAACGACTGGGTGGAGGCATTCGGTGCGCCAGATCCCGGTACGCCGCACAACGAGGCTCGCGAGCTGATCTGGGACCTACTGACGACCATCGTGACCGATCGCTGTGCCGCACAGGGATCCCGCGAAGAATTTCGGCAGTCGCTGCAGCTGAACGAGGATCTGCGTGACGTCCTGGAACGCTCGTGGACGATCGTCGATGCCGCAGACCTCGTGGCGGACCTGTGGACCGTTCCGGCATACCTGCGCACATGCGCACCCTGGCTCGACGCGGACGACATTCGAGCACTTCGACGCGCTGATGCGACACGCTGGACTGTGGCCGACCTACCTCTGCTCGACGCGGCACGGGCGCGACTCGGCGATCCGAAACATGCTCTACGACAACGACGTCGATCGCTATCTGCTGCGATCGAACGCTCGCGAATGGACAGTGTCGTCGACGAGTTGATCGCGGTCGACGACGACGAAATGATGGCCGCGCAATTCCGTCAGGAGATAATTCGGGATGCACTCGTCGATTCGTCCGGCTTCGAGGACCATCCGACGGATCCGCTGGCGGGTCCGTTCGCGCACATCGTGATCGACGAGGCTCAGGAGTTGACCGATGCGCAGTGGCAGATGGTGATTCGGCGATGTCCTGCTGGGAGTTTCACCATCGTCGGAGACCGGGCGCAGTCTCGTCGGGGCTTCACCGAGACGTGGCCGGATCGGCTCGAACGAGTAGGTATCGACGAGGTGACCGTCGCCGCTCTCGGCGTGAATTACCGGACGCCGCAGGAAATTATGGACGTGGCCGAGCCGGTGATCCGGGCGGCGCTGCCCGACGCGAACGTTCCCACGTCGATACGCAGAACCGGCGTGCCGGTCGAATACGGTGACGTCGCATCACTTTCGACGGTTCTCGCCGATTGGCTCGGTTCGACGACCGGCGGAACCGCATGCGTGATCGGTGATCCTACTTTTCGGCAGTCCGATCGAATCAGCTCGCTGACACCACAGCTCGCCAAAGGTCTGGAATTCGATCTGGTCGTTCTGATCGACCCGGATTCTTTCGGCTCCGGCATCGCAGGTGCTGTCGACACGTATGTGGCCATGACGCGAGCCACCGGTCTACTCGTCATCTTGACCTCGTCGCAGCGCGAGCGAATCGAGTAGATCCAGCACGGCGTGGATCGCCGGACTCGCATCGGCGCTGCGCCTCCACGCGGCATGCACTTCTCGCTTGGGGGCGCGCGCCAGCGGGACCGCCACGAGCGCCGGGCCGAGAGGCGGTCTTGCGAGACGGGGAATCAGTGCCAGCACATCGTCTGCCTCCACCAGGGAAAGCTGAGTGGAGAAGTCGTCGACGAGGTGCCGAACGTCGATCTCGCTCGACGTGTCCGCGAACAGTCGACGAAACCACTGGTGGCACAACGTGCCCGCCGGGCTCGTCACCCACGGGTACGTCGCGAGGCCTGCCGGTGTCAGGGGCGACTTCCCTGCGGCGAGGGGGTGGGTTCGATTCATGACGACATCGCCGTGGTCGGTGTGAATGGATCGCCGAACGATCGAGCGAGGAGCCACTGCGGGAACTCCGTCGGCGTCGTGCACCAGCGCCAGGTCGGCTGCCCCCGAATGCACACTGTGCAGCGCCTTATCCGGGTCCTCCTCCCCGATCTGCACGGTGAGGTCGGGATGGCGAGCGCTCAGGGTCGCGAGTGCAGGGGCGAGCAGACCGCGGATCGCAGTGGAGAATCCGACCACTCGTACCACCCCGCGCGCGGCACCCTCGTCTGCCGATCTCGCCGACTCCAGACACCGCTCGAGAGCGTGGAACACCTCGTCCGCAGATTCGACCATTGCCCGTCCGGCCGGCGTGAGGACAACACCTCTGCCCGCCTGCGCAAGTACCGGCGTTCCGACCTGGCGTTCGAGCCGTTTGATCTGCTGGGAGACGGCCGACGCGGTGTAACCGAGCTCGTCGGCCGCTTTCGTCAGCGTGCCCAGGGCGGCAACTGCACGCAGCGCGTGGAGTGCATTGATATCGATCATGAAGCAAAGGTACGCAATACTGCCGAAATTACATCGCTGGACCGAGACGATCATGTGGGCTCACACTCGGACGATGAACATGTCCACTCCTTCGGCCACGTCGACGTTCGGCACCAACCTGGTTGCCATGTGCACACCGATGAACGCCGATGGGCAGGTGAGCCGCACCGGCACGGACGCCTTGCTGACCCACTTGCTCGCGACCGGGTGCGACGGCGTCGTCGTCGCCGGCACCACCGGGGAGGCACCGACTCTCACGCCGCGTGAGCAGGCCGATCTGATCACGGCGACGCGCGAATTCTCGGGCCACGCCCTGCGTGTGATCGCGGGTGTCGGCACCAACGACACCTCCGCCGGGATCGAGTCGGCGCGACGTGCCGCCGATGCGGGGGCCGACGCATTGCTCGTCACCGCCCCCTACTATTCGCGCCCCACGCAGGCCGGCGTCGCCGATCACATCGTTGCCATCGCCGACGCCGGAGCGCTCCCGGTCATGGTGTACGACGTGCCGGCTCGGACCGGTGTGCCGATCGACGCGTCGACCCTGGTCGACCTCTCGCGGCATACCTCGATCACGGCGGTCAAGGACGCGAAAGGCGACCTATACGAGGCGATGAACGTCATGGCTGAAACCGACCTGGCCTATTACTGCGGTATCGACGAATTGACCCTGCCCTATCTGTGCTGCGGTGCAACGGGTTCGGTGAGTGTGGTCGGCAATGTCGTCGCCGACCGCTACGCCGACCTCTTCGACGCGGTCCGTGCCGGAGATCTGACTCGCGCGAACGCGGTACAGCGATCGCTGCTACCTCTCGTCGAGGCCGTCATGCGCACCACCCAGGGAGCGATCATGGCCAAGGCGGCCTTGGTCGCCATCGGTGTGCTGGCCGACGCCACGGTGCGGCGCCCGTTGCTCGAATCGTCCGCCGCAGATCTGCAGCGTCTGACCCACGCGTTGGCGGTGACAGGAATCGATCAGGAATCGAGAAGCATGCGCGTTCCGATACGACTACCGTGATCGCACACATACCTCGGTGCAATCGACCTTCTCGGTTTCGGTTGCCGTGACGATCAGGAGACACCGCGAGCATGGCGACGACCAAGGTCACGCAGAAATCGGCAGCGCACGCCGCCGACAGTCACGATCTGATTCGAGTACAGGGCGCGCGGCAGAACAATCTCGCCGACATCAGCGTCGAACTTCCCAAGCGACGCCTCACGGTGTTCACCGGTGTCTCCGGGTCCGGAAAGAGCTCCCTCGTCTTCAGCACCATCGCGGCCGAATCCCAGCGCATGATCAACGAGACCTACAGCGCCTTCGTTCAGGGCTTCATGCCGACTCTCGCGCGGCCCGACGTCGATGTGATGGACGGGCTCACCACGGCCATCATCGTCGATCAACAGCGAATGGGTGCCAATCCCCACTCCACCGTCGGAACCGCCACCGACGCCTATGCCATGCTTCGCATTCTCTTCAGCAGAGTGGGGAAACCGTATATCGGCTCTGCACAGGCTTTTTCGTTCAACGTGGCATCCGTCTCCGGTGCAGGTGCTTACAAGGTGGACAAGGGAGGTCGTCAGACCACCGAAAAGAAGTCCTTCTCCGTCACCGGTGGAATGTGCCCGCGCTGCGAGGGACGCGGCTCGATCAGCGACTTCGACTTGAATGCCCTGTACGACGCGAGCAAGTCCCTCAACGAGAGCGCCATCACGATTCCCGGCTACAGCATGGAAGGCTGGTACGGCAGGATCTTTCGCGGCTGCGGTTACTTCGACCCCGACAAACCCATCGCGAAATACACGAAGAAAGAGCTCGACGATCTGCTGTATCGAGAGCCCACGAAGATCAAGGTCGAGGGCATCAATCTGACCTATTCGGGCCTGATCCCTCAGATCCAGAAGTCGTTCCTCTCTAAGGACGTCGACGCGATGCAGCCGCATATCCGGGCGTTCGTGGAGCGTGCGATCACGTTCGCCACGTGTCCCGAATGCGACGGAACGCGGCTCAACGAGGGTGCACGATCGTCGAAGATCAAGGGCATCAACATCGCCGACGCCTGCTCGATGCAGATCAGCGATCTGGCCACGTGGGTCGCAGGTCTGAAGGAACCGTCGGTGGCACCGCTGCTGACGACGCTGAGCGAGACCCTGGATTCGTTCGTAGAGATCGGCCTCGGCTACCTGAGCCTGAATCGGCCGTCGGGCACCCTGTCGGGCGGAGAAGCGCAGCGCACGAGAATGATTCGACATCTCGGCTCGTCGTTGACCGACGTCACCTACGTGTTCGACGAGCCGACGACGGGTCTTCACCCCCACGACATCGAACGGATGAACAACCTTCTTCTGCAGTTGCGGGACAAGGGAAACACCGTTCTCGTCGTGGAGCACAAGCCGGAAACGATCGCCATCGCCGACCATGTCGTCGACCTGGGGCCCGGTGCCGGCAGTGCGGGTGGGCACGTCTGCTTCGAGGGCACCGTCGACCAACTGAGGCAGAGCGATACGGTCACCGGCCGCCATTTCGACGACCGCGCGAGTCTCAAGGATTCGGTTCGCGAGTTCTCGGAGGTGCTCGAGATTCGAGGGGCGGATTCGCACAATCTGCGAGACGTGGACGTCGACGTTCCACTCGGGGTGCTGGTCGTTGTCACCGGAGTGGCGGGCTCCGGTAAGAGCTCGCTGATTCACGGGTCGCTCTCGGGCACCGACGATGTGGTCTCGGTCGATCAAGGTGCCATCCGCGGATCGAGGCGGAGCAACCCCGCGACCTACACGGGTCTGCTCGAACCCATCCGCAAAGCCTTCGCGAAGGAGAATGCGGTCAAACCCGCTCTGTTCAGCTCCAATTCGGAGGGTGCCTGCCCGACGTGCAATGGGGCGGGAGTCATCTACAGCGACCTCGCCATGATGGCCGGCGTTGCTACGACGTGTGAGGTGTGCGAGGGCAAACGGTTTCAAGCTTCGGTACTCGAGTACCATTTCGGCGGCCGAAACATCGACGAGGTGCTGTCCATGTCGGTGGCCGAGGCCGAGGATTTCTTCTCCGACGGACCGGCGAAACTGCTTGCAGCACAAAAGATTCTGCAACGGCTGAATGACGTCGGACTCGGCTACCTGAAGATCGGCCAGCCGCTGACGACTCTCTCGGGCGGCGAACGGCAACGACTCAAGCTCGCGACACACATGGCCGAGAAGGGTGGGGTGTACGTACTCGACGAGCCGACCACCGGGCTACACCTCGCCGATGTGGACAAACTGCTCGGGTTGCTCGACCGCCTGGTCGATTCGGGTAAGTCGGTGATCGTCATCGAGCACCATCAGGCCGTCATGGCCCACGCCGACTGGATCATCGACCTCGGCCCAGGAGCCGGGCACGACGGCGGCCTCGTGGTCTTCGAGGGCACCCCCGCAGATCTGGTGGCGGACGGATCCACCCTGACCGCGAAGCACCTGGCCGCGTACGTCGGATAGCTGACCAGAACCGAATACTCGATGGAGACGACGTGACCACCCTGCCCGACCGCCCTGCAACTGCGCTGTTGATCGTCGACGTCCAGAACGACGTCATGGCCGCCGCCCACGATCGCACTCGCGTCGTCGACAACATGGTGCGACTGGTCTCACGAGCGCGAAAGACCGACACACCGGTGATCTGGGTGCAGCATTCCTCGGACCACGAGCTCGTGTCCGGCAGCCCGGGCTGGCAACTCGTGGAGGAACTTCCGATCGACGCCGGAGACGCATTGGTGCACAAGAAGCATGGAGACGCCTTCGAGGACACGTCCTTGGAGGAGGTGCTCGCCGGTGCCAGCGTCGGTCGTGTGGTGGTTGCCGGCGCGCAAACGGACTTCTGTGTGCGATCGACTCTGCACGGAGCTCTGATTCGTGGGTACGACGTGACCTTGGTCAGCGACGCCCACACGACGGAGAACCTGCCGGACCCCGCCCTGCCTACAGCGCAGCAGGTCATCGCGCACACGAACATGTACTGGGACAACCAGACCGCACCCGGTCGAACCGCATCGGCCGTCGCCACCGAGGACGTCGCGTTCGTCGGCCGCTAGCCTGACGCTCCTATTGTTGCTCTGTTCGACTCGTGCTGACGGCAACCCGGTCACGCACGCACACCATCTCGTTCCGGGACGAACGTAGACTGCCGCCCATGGCACTCGATCACGGCGATCCCGGCGACGCCCCGTCCGTTCCCCCTCCCCTGTCTCCGGTGGTCGCGGACCGTCGTCCGTCGGCGGCCGAGGAGGCGCGCACGATCGCTGCGTCCACCAATATCGCGACGCTGGCCAGCCTGACCGCCGACGGCGATCCATGGGCGTCGTTCGTGACATACGGCTTGCTCGACGGAGCACCCGTGCTGTGCGTGTCGCGGATGGCGGAGCATGGTCGAAATCTCGACGGTGATCCACGAGCGAGTCTGTCGATCGTTGCACCCCAGTCACAGACGGACCCGCTGGCCTCGGGCCGCATCACGCTGGCCGGGGTGGTCGAGCGACCGGCAGGAGCCGAGCTCACTGCCGCACGACAAGCGCATCTCGACGCGGTGCCGGCCGCCAAGTACTACGTGGATTACAGCGACTTCACGCTTTGGGTCATGCGAGTGCATCGGGTGCGATGGGTCGGCGGGTACGGCCGAATGGATTCGGCGACGGCCGACGCGTACTCCGAGGCGTCCCCGGATCCCGTGTCTCCGTCCTCGGCCTACGCCGTCGAGCACCTCAACGCGGACCATGCGACGTCACTGTTGGCGATGGCCCGTCAGCTGGGGGGCTACCCGGACGCGACCTCGGCGACGTGTACAGCCGCAGATCGATACGGCCTCGATCTGAACGTCCACACACCGCGCGGTGTGGCCTACACCAGAGTCGGTTACTCCGAGCCCATCGATTCCGCGGACGAGCTGCGCGCTGCAACGGTGGAACTGGCCAGGAGGTCGGCGACCGCCCCGTAGTCCTCGTGACAGTGAAAGCTGCACCTCGACCGATAGCTGGGCCCTTGGCGAGACGCTCCGCCCCGGGGCGACTACCGTTGTGGCTACATCGCAACGTCTAGGGAGCAGGTAATGAGCATCCAACCGGTCGAATCGAAGCGTCACCGTGTCGTCGTCATCGGTTCCGGGTTCGGAGGTCTGTTCGGCGTCAAGGCGCTCAAGAAGGCCGACGTCGACATCACCCTCGTCGCAAAGACGACCCACCACCTATTTCAGCCGCTGCTCTACCAGGTGGCCACAGGCATTCTGTCCGTCGGTGAGATCGCTCCCACTACCCGCGTCATCCTGCGCAAGCAGAAGAACGCCGAGGTGTTGCTGGGCGACGTGCTGAACATCGACCTCGAGGCCAAGACGGTCACGTCCAAGTTGCTCGAGCGCGTCACGGTTACCCCGTTCGACAGCCTGATCGTGGCCGCCGGTGCCCAGCAGTCGTACTTCGGTAACGATCATTTCGCCGAGTTCGCGCCCGGCATGAAGACAATCGACGATGCACTCGAACTGCGCGGACGCATCCTCGGAGCCTTCGAGCAGGCGGAACTCTCCGACGACCAAGAGGAGAAGGACCGCCTGATGACGTTCGTCGTCGTCGGAGCAGGTCCGACGGGTGTCGAACTCGCAGGACAGATCGCAGAACTCGCCGACCGCACCCTCGACGGAGCGTTCCGCAACATCGACCCCCGCGACGCGCGCGTCATCCTGCTCGACGCCGCGCCGGCCGTCCTTCCCCCGATGGGCGAGAAACTCGGCCGCAAGGCAGCCGAACGGCTCGAGAAGCTCGGTGTCGAGATCCAGCTCAACGCGATGGTCACCGACGTCGACAACGACGGCCTGACCGTCAAGGAAAAAGACGGAACGACGCGTCGTATCGAGGCTCAGTGCAAGGTCTGGTCCGCGGGCGTGCAGGGCAGCCCGCTCGGCAAGCAGCTGGCCGACCAGTCGGGTTCGGAGACGGACCGCGCCGGCCGAGTTCTGGTGGAACCGGATCTGACTGTCAAGGGTCATCCGAACGTCTTCGTCATCGGCGACTTGATGTCGGTCAAGGACGTTCCCGGCATGGCACAGGGTGCGATCCAGGGTGCCACCTACGCAGCCAAGCTGATCAAGGCATCGGTCAAGGGGCAGGACGACCCCACCCAGCGAGCACCCTTCAAGTACTTCGACAAGGGCTCCATGGCCACGGTGTCGCGATTCAATGCGGTGGCCAAGGTCGGCAAGCTGGAGTTCGGTGGCTTCATCGCATGGCTCATGTGGCTCGCCCTCCACCTGTACTACCTGGTGGGGTACCGCAGCCGTATCACCACGGTCATTTCCTGGTTCGTCACGTTCCTCGGTAGAGGCCGTGCTCAGATGGCATCGACGGAGCAGCAGGTGTTCGCGCGGCTTGCCATCGAACAACTGAACTCTCTCGAGAAAGCGGGCGACGTGAACCAGCGGACGGCCGAGGTCGAAGAGGAACGCGAAAAAGCAGCGGGTTGATCCACGCAGCACCCGCAAGGTAAGCGAAGCAGAAATGGCTCCGTCCGACGCACATCGTCGGACGGAGCCCTTTCTTTCTGCCCTGCCCGATCTATCGGGTCGGCTGAAGGCGATGACCGACGGAGGTACTCAGCGAGCCACCCCCGGCCAAGGCCAAGCGCACGGTGCCGCCCGCCAGATCGACCTCGGAATCCCGACTGTCCGGATAGCGAAGCGTGCTGGACATCGACATCGGTGCCGACAACCCGTCGTGCGCCACCGTCCCCTCCCCCAGTTCCACCCGGTGGCGCAACAGCGGCCGGCCTCCCACATCGCAGTGCATCGAACTCGCCCACTGTCCCGCCACCTCGTCGAGCCTGCCGATCTGTACGCGCTCACGCAGCCACAGATCCGAGTCTTGTTCCAGTTCGATGACATTGAGCACCGTATGAGAGGCATCGGAGACGACGACCATCGGCTCGGGGTCGAAAACGAGTGACGCCCCCGCCCCCAACTCGACGTGCCAGTGCGCCGACGAATGACGTTGTGCTGCACCGGGCATCGCCAAGGACGCCGCCACACTGCGCACATCCAGACGAGCGCCGGCAGCCACCGAGATCCTGACGCTGATGGTGTCTCCGCCGAGAGGCGTGGCCGCGGTGCCGATCAGGTGGACGGTGTCGGGCCCCGTTTGCCTACCTGCGAGTCCGCCGACCGATGTGATGCGGGGACTGCGTCGACGACTCGCGTCGATGCGGAGCTCGGTGTGCATCGTTCAGTGCGCGTGGTCGTGTGCGTCGGCGTCGGCGATAACCTTCAATTGCTCACGCACCCAGCCGAGCACCGTCGTTGCTGCGGGATCGTCCGTGAGAGAGATCAGGGCCGTGGGGCGACCCTCGCGCACCTGCGCGGCGTCGCGCTCCATGACACCCAGATCCGCACCGACGTACGGCGCGAGATCGGTCTTGTTGACGACGAGCAGGTCGGAGAACGTCACGCCGGGACCACCCTTACGAGGCACCTTGTCTCCTCCCGCGACGTCGACGACAAAAATCTGGACGTCGATCAAACCGGACGAAAACGTGGCGGTGAGATTGTCGCCGCCGGACTCCACCAGAATCAGGTCGAGAGGGGGGTTGTTCTCGATCAGGTCGTCGATCGCGTCGAGATTGGCGGTGATGTCGTCGCGTATCGCGGTATGCGGACAGCCGCCGGTCTGCACGGCCGTGATGCGCTCGTCCGGCAACACTGCGTGCCGCCGCAGGAAGTCGGCATCCTCAGTGGTGTAGATGTCGTTGGTGAGCACGGCCAGAGACAGCTCGTCGCGGAGCTGGCGGCACAAGGCGGCCACCAAGGCGGTCTTGCCCGACCCGACGGGTCCGCCGATTCCCACACGCAAAGCATCGCCTGCGACCCGTGTGCGCTTGGGTCGGTCCAACCCGTGGTCGTGGGGCTCACCGTCGATCAGGTGCGGGGGCATGACATCTCCTTCGGTCGAGAAAACGGTACTGCGGTCGAGAACCGTGTCAGCGGTCGTGAATTCAGGATACGAACAATGGGCGATCGCGGACGGCGTGGGCTTCCGCGAACATGTCCAGCAGCGGATCGGACAGCTCCATCAGAACCGGAAGCGATGCGCACGCGGCGTCGGCCACCTCGTCGCAGAAGTCCCCCAACCGAATGGTGCACGAGGCAACCTCGGCGGGGTCGAGCGCAAGCAGACGTTGCGCCGCGATCGCCGAGCCGGTCATGGTGATGTACACCTGCACAGCCGCGGTGTCGGCGACGGACAGGTCGGCTGCGAGTCCCACGTGCCCGGCCGCGACGGCCAGATGCGGCCGCCGGCCAATGGACAGCCAATCGTGATGCGGCCATGCTGATTTGGCCAATCTGAGCAACCCCCGACCCTGAGCCCGCGACGCAGCTCGCACTGCCGGCGACGGCGTCCGGGCATCGCACTCGGCATCGGCCGCATCCGTGTCCAACGAGCCGAGAACAACCGCACCCGCGATGGACGCCGCCGTGGCTCCCGACGTCCGAATTCGCCGACGCAGAAATGCCTCGAGGGTATCGATGTCGCGCACGAAACCTGATGCGATCGCTTCTTCGACTCCCCCGGAATGGACGTGCCCACCGGTGGGAAGCCGCGAATCTGCAAGCGAGAGAAGGGTTGTGACCTGTCGACGTGCAGCGTACGACGACGCAGTCGACGAGAGGGATCCTAGGGCCATCAGAAGAGGAAATACCGTTGCGCCATCGGCAATTCGGACGCCGGTTGTTCCTTCCACACCTCGCCGTCGATACGCACGGTGAAGGTGTCCGGATCGACTTCGATCTCCGGAAGCGAATCGTTGAGCGGCATATCGGCTTTCCTGATCCCGCGCACGTTCGCAACCGGAACGAGACGGCGATCGCACGCAAGGCGATCGGCCAGACCGTCCTCGATCGCTTGTGGCGCAACGAAATGCAGCGACGTCGCAGCGGCTGCCTTGGGTGACGCTCCGAACATCGGCCGCGGCAGCTCGGGTTGCGGCGTAGGAATGGATGCATTGGCGTCGCCCATCGCGGCCCACGCGATCATGCCGCCCTTGATGACCATGTGCGGACGCACACCGAAGAAGGCAGGATCCCACAACACCAGATCGGCGAGCTTGCCCGTTTCGATCGACCCGATCTCCGCATCGAGACCGTGGGCCACGGCCGGACAGATCGTGTACTTCGCGACGTATCGCCTGACCCGATTGTTGTCGGCACCGTTGTCCCCGGGCAGGTATCCGCGCCGCGCCTTCATGACATGAGCCGTCTGCCAGGTTCGCAGTACCACCTCACCGATACGTCCCATGGCCTGAGCGTCGCTGCCGATCATCGAGATCGCTCCCATGTCGTGCAGCAAGTCCTCGGCCGCGATGGTCGACGGCCGAATGCGGCTCTCGGCGAACGCCAGATCCTCCGGAATGCTCGGACTGAGGTGATGGCACACCATCAACATGTCGAGATGCTCGTCCAACGTGTTCACGGTGTGCGGACGCGTCGGATTGGTCGAGCTGGGCAGCACGTGTGCTTGCGCGGCAACGGTGATGATGTCGGGAGCGTGCCCGCCGCCTGCACCTTCGGTGTGATAAGCGTGTATTCCACGGCCGTTGATCGCAGCGAGGGTGGTCTCGACGAATCCAGCCTCGTTGAGGGTGTCGGAGTGAAGAGCCGCTTGAACCCCCGCCTCGTCGCACACTCGCAGGCACGCGTCGATCGCGGCGGGAGTCGACCCCCAATCCTCGTGCAACTTGAATCCCGAAGCGCCGCCGCGCAACTGCTCCCACATCGAATCGGGATTGACCGTATTGCCTTTGCCGAGCAGCACGATGTTCATCGGCCAGTCGTCGAGAGATTCGAGCATTCTGGACAGATGCCAGGCACCCGGGGTGACGGTGGTTGCCTTGCTTCCTTCGGCAGGCCCGGTACCACCTGCGATCACCGTGGTGATGCCGCCGCCGAGGGCTTCTTCCTTGATCTGCGGGCAGATGAGGTGCACATGGCAATCGATGCCGCCGGCCGTGACGATCTTTCCGTTGCCCGCGATGATCTCGGTCGATGGTCCGATCACGAGATCCGGATGAACGCCGGTCATGGTGTCGGGATTGCCGGCCTTTCCGAGCGCAACGATCCGACCGTCGCGAATACCGAGGTCTGCCTTGATGATTCCCCAGTAATCGACGACGACGACGCCGGTTATGACGGTATCCGGGGCACCGTCTGCCCGGGTGGCACGAGACTGGCCCATCGACTCACGGATCACTTTGCCGCCGCCGAACACCGCTTCCTCGCCGGCCTTGCCCGGACCACCACTTCGATCCTCGGTGATCTCGATCAGAAGGTCGGTGTCGGCCAACCGAATCCGATCACCCGTCGTGGGGCCGAACAACTGGGCGTATCGACTGCGACTCATACGCGCCATCAGCTGTCCAACTTTCCTGGAGGTGTCATGCTCAAGCCGTATACCTCGCGGGTCCCACCGAGGGGCACGAGTTGCACCGTCTGCTCGATGCCCGGCTCGAAGCGCACGGCAGTGCCGGCCGGAATGTCGAGCCGACACCCGTAGGCGCGATCGCGATCGAACTGCAGGGCGGCGTTCGCTTGAGGAAGATGCACGTGACTTCCCACCTGCACCGGTCGATCGCCGCCGTTCACCACCGTCAAGGTGATCGATTCGACACCGTCGTTGATCTCGATATCTCCTGCGACGGTGAAGATCTCACCCGGAACCAGATGGCCGTCTCCGCGCTCGGGCGAGATCGGCTCGTGCACCGTGATCAGCTTCGTTCCGTCGGGAAACGTCGCTTCCACCATCACCTCGGGAAGCAGTTCGGGCACACCACTCAGTACGTCGTCGGCCGTGAGCACTTCCCGGCCCGACGCCATCAGCTCGGCCACGGACTTTCCGTCACGAGCACCCTCGAGAAGGTGATCGGTGATGACCGCGATCGCCTCGGGGTGATTGAGTTTCAGGCCGCGAGCACGGCGCCGCCGCGCGAGTTCGGCGGCGTAGCTGACGAGCAGTCGATCCTGCTCGTGCGGAGACAACCGCATGTAGGTTCTCCGTCCGATCGGTGATGATGCTCGGCAATTCTGACACGCAGTCAGCCCAAGGGCACGGTGACCGACCGATCGAGCAGACCCCGCAGGACATTTCGGTCGACAGAAGGGGCCACGTCCTGCAGTTCGGTGACCCCGAACGCGCCCGCGTCCAGGCCGCGTACCAATACGCCCGCGAGAGCCTGCGCCGTCGCCGGCTCGTCCATCACATCTCCGCCGCGACGATCGAGGTAGTTGCCCATTCGAGCTGCGGCGACGGGCATCGCGTGACGAAAGAATTCGAACGTGGCCAACCATCGCGTCACCAGATGACCGGGGTGCATGTCCCACCCCTGGTAGAAGCCCCGCTCGAGGGATCTGGTCACCAGATCGAAGTGACGCCGCGCCGACGCTGCCACTTGTTCGGAGCTACCGGTCGGAACCACCTGGGTCGACCCGTCGCACACCCACACGCCTGTCTGCGCTGCCGCAACCAACATGACGTTCTTGGCGTGGTCTGCCACCGGATGAGCCAGAGATTGCTGCGCCGACGTGATTCCACACGCCGCGCTGTAGTCGTAGGTGCCGTAGTGGAGCGACGTGCAGCGACCATCCGCGCGGGCTATCGCACGCGCCAACGTCGTCGTACCGTCGGCACCGATCACGGCCTGCGGGCTTTCGATCTGCAACTCGAAACGGAGTGCCCGATCGGGAAGACCGTGAGCCCGCTCGAGTTCTTCGCACAACGCGACCACGGCCGAAACCTGCTCGACCGCGCGGAGTTTGGGCACTGTGAACACGAACCCGTCGGGCACTCCCCCGGCCCCGTCCAGGACGAGTTCCAGGGTTCGAATGCCACGCCGACGCTCATGAGCGGCAAGGCCTTTCGCACGGATGCCCAGCCACGACGGGCCCGCCGCGTCGTGTGCCAGCGCAGCCAACGCTGCACCTGCTGCCGCGGCGTGACGATCCTCGACGGCGTCGGAGCGCCACCCGTAGCCGTCCTCGAAATCGAACCTGAGGTCCTGGATCGGTGCTGCGTTCAGCCGGTCCCGTACCACCGGTAGAGCATCGGTGGTGCCGAGGCCGGCGAAGGCCTCGGGGTGCGCATCGAGCAGGCCGAGGGCTGCGGTTCCCCATGCGGCCGGGATGTTCTCGGACGCCTCGGAGGCCGGGATGTAGACAGTGTGGGAGGGCTGCCCTCCTATTCGGTCTCCCGGATAGTGCTGCGCCAGATCGGCATCGATGGGCTCGAAGAGTGCTTCGAGGCGGTCGAACGCGTCGTCGGTCAGCGCTCCGCCGGCGGAAGGGGGAACGACATTGTCGTGTCCGGTCATGGGCTTCACTGTCCCAGACGTGCTGTGTTTTCGATATTCGCCAGCCGCACTTTGCCCTGTGCCACCAGGCGGCCGCCCTCGTCGGAGATGTCGACCTGCCAGAGTTGCTGGGTGCGGCCTCGATGGATCGGATGTCCGTGCGCGGCAAGAGAGCCCGAGCGCGTTGCTCGCAGGAAGTCCGTGCTGTTGTTCACCCCGACGACATGACCGCGCGAACCGAACCAGGCCGATCCACCGATGCTGGCAACCGATTCCACCACGGCGCACAGAACACCACCGTGCATGATCCCGGCCGGCTGGTGCAGTTGCGGGGTGACATCCCACTCTGCGCGAACGACGTCGCCGGTCACTTCTCGGTAGGTCAGTCCGACCACGCCGTCGAATCCGCGTCCGCAGAGTTCGGTCAGCTGTTCCGGGGTGAGGGTCTCGAAGGGGCTCGCTTCGGTGGTGCCGTTCGAATCGGTCATTGCTCCGCTTCCGGTCGCGTACTGAGAATGTTCGCCGACTGCAGTCGACCCATGACCAGAAATACACGACACTCCGCCCGAGAAAATCGGTGGGCCTCTCGTTCGAGTCGAACGAGAGGCCCACCGTGGCAAGGACCGGGAGACACTGCAGCCCTCAGGTCTCCGGCGCGGTCCGTTGGTATGAAATTAGCATAGGCATACCTCAGTTCGGACGCAAGGCCTTCACGAGGCGCGTAGCCGCTGCCGGCCCGGGACTCCGACTCGCGATCGCACGGGCGCGCCGGCAGCGACCATCGCGTCGAGCAGTAACTGGCCTCGCCGCGTTCCGGCGGATGGGCCGGTCCCGGCCAAAATCGGGACGTACGTCGACGCACCGAGGATCGCGTCACCCACCAGCGCCCAGAAGACGCGAGCATCCAGCGGAGCCCGCTCACTGATCGCACGATAGACAGACCCGAGAGACGTCAGGCACCGATGCGCGGTCCAGACGAGAAGAGCCTGTTCACAGGGCAACGTCACGGTTCCGGGCTCGCCGGCTGCCGGATCCTCCGGCAGCACTCGCAAGATGGGCGACGCAACACCCGCCCAATCGATTCCCCCGTCGCTGTCCATATGGATCCACAAGTTCTCGATGCCCGGATCCCAGGCACGCGCTTCGAGCACGAGCAGTGCTGCAACCCGCCCGACCACCGCATGAATCAGCGCAGTCGCCACCTGCACCGCCGCAGCGTGCGGCACTTCGAGATCCTCGAGCGAACGGCGGTACATCTGCTCGACGCGACCGTCGTCGAGACCGACCGACAGCTGCCACCAACGCCGCTTACCCTCGTCGGCCATGGCGGCCACCGCGTACATCCGCGGATAGTCGGGATTGAGCGCGCGCAGAGTGGAACACGACTCGGCCAACAGAGCGTGCCCACCGGATCGGTCCGAGAATCGGTGCACATCGGCCCAGCCCGTGAATGCCGCAGTTGCAACTGACACCTGAACGCTCCTTCTGTTCGTGACCGGTGAACTCGCCCCACCGTCGACCAATGGATGTAGGTTAGCCTAACCAGATCCGGCTGCCGAGTCAGGCACCGCTACCCTTACCTCGTGTCGCACGGAGAGGAAGGGTTCCGTAACCTAAACCGTGTCCCTTCGATCCAGCGAGGAGTCACGACCCCAGTGACCACAGCTCCGCTACTCGGCCCCCACGGCTCGCGTCGCTCGCCCGACGAGCGATACGGGACCGAGGACGTGCCCACCGGGCCAGCACCGTGGAGTACACGCATAGCAGCCGCGGGGATCGACGCGCTGATCGTGCTCGTGCCGTTGTTCATCGGGTGGTCGATCGTCGACGCCCTTCGTGACGACAACGGCGGTGGTCAGGCCGACCGTGTCGTGTTCGGAGCAATTTCTGTTTCGGTGGCCGTCGCCTTGTTCGTCTGGAACCGCGGCTACCGCGATGGCAACGAGGGGCAGAGCACAGGTAGACGGTGGATGAGTCTGACGCTCCGCGACACCGACACCACCGGCCCGGTCGGTGTCCGTCGAGCTCTCCGTCGCCAGTTCGGTCTCGGCCGGTCCAGTTCGGAGGTCGTGCGCGAGAAGACCGCTGCAGCGGATGATTTCGAGCCCATTCCCAAGGATGGTTCGGTTGCCGCCATTCGCCGACGCAGATTGCTCGGCCTGGCAGTGCTGGTCGTCGCTCTGGCCGCCGGCATCTTTGCGAGCATCGCCATCGGTGCCCGACCACTGACGTTCGCCGAGATCGCCCATGCATTGATCGATTCGAACGGCACGGACACCGACATCATCGTGCGGACCTTGCGTGTCCCCCGAACGGTGCTGGCGTTGGTGGTCGGCATCGCGCTCGGTATCGCAGGTGCCCTCATCCAGGGACATACGCGCAACCCGCTGGCCGATGCCAGCTTGCTCGGCCTCAATTCCGGGGCTGCGTTCTTCGTCGTCATGGCCATCTACCTGTTCCGGTTCACCTCTCCGAGCCAGTACCTGTGGTTCGCGTTCGCGGGTTCGGCAGTGGCGAGCGTCGTGGTGTTCGGTCTGTCGTCCATCGGGTCGGGCAGATCGAGTCCGATCAACCTCGCCCTGGCGGGCGCGGGTGTCGCGTTCTTCCTCTCCGCGATGACGAATGCCGTCGTGTTGCTCGACCAGACGAGCCTCGACGGCTACCGCTTCTGGGTGGTCGGATCGGTCGCCGGTCGGGGGCTCGACGTGCTGTGGCAGGTTCTCCCCTTCCTGATTCTCGGTGTGCTGATCGCACTCGCCAGCACCCCGGGCCTGAACGTCATGAGCCTGGGCGAGGACGTTGCGCGGTCCCTCGGAACCAACATCGCGGTCACCCGAACCGTCGGAATCCTGGCCATCACTTTGCTGACCGGAGCGGCAACGGCCGCGTGCGGGCCCATTGCCTTCGTCGGCCTCGTCGTTCCGCATATCGCCCGAGCGGTGACCGGACCCGACTACCGCTGGCTCGTGCCCTACGCGGGCCTCATGGGCGGCGTGATGCTGATGATCGCCGACGTCATCGGACGCGTCGTGGTGCGCCCGGGCGAGTTGCAGGTGGGCATCGTCCTCGCACTCTTCGGCGCGCCGTTCTTCATCGCACTGGTACGCCGTAGAAAGTTGGCGAGCCTGTGACCGCCGAGATCCGGTCCCCCGAACCCTCCACGGCCGGTCCCGGCACCGTGCCCGCGCGGCCCGCCGTTCGCCTGGGGCGGGTGTCCCTCGTCCGCCGTCCACTGATGGTCGTCACCACCGTCCTCGTGGCTGCCGCCTTGATTCTCGTCATGTGTGTCAACATCGGCCGCGGCGACTTTCCGCTGTCGATCCCCCAGGTGCTCGATGTCCTGCTCGGCGGCGGAACGCGGATCGAACGGTTCATCGTCATGGACCTACGCCTGCCCCGGTCGTTGACGGGCTTGCTCGTCGGAGCGGCCTTGGGAATTTCCGGTGCGATCACGCAATCCATCTCTCGGAACGCACTCGCCAGTCCCGATATTCTCGGCATCACCGCCGGTGCCAGTGCTGCAGCCGTCGCGCTGATCGTCCTGGGTGGCGGCGGTACCTTCAGCGGTCTGCTCGCCACCCTCGGTCTGCCACTGGCAGCGCTGATCGGCGGAGTGCTCACCGCAATAGCGATCTACTCACTCGCCTGGCGGAAAGGCGTCGACGGCTTTCGCTTCATTCTGGTGGGAATCGCCGTCAACGCCATGCTCACGGCCGTCATCGGGTGGTTGCTGATCAGCGCCGACATCAACGACGTGTCGCGCGCGCAGGTCTGGCTCAACGGTTCTCTCAACGGAGCCAACTGGTCGACGGTGTGGCCGGTCGCAGTCGCCGTCGTCATCGTCGGGGGCGCAACCATCGTGTCGACCTTCACGCTGGGAGCACTGCGTCTGGGTGACGACAATGCACGATCGCTCGGAGTGCGGTTGCAGCACAGCCAAGCCGTGATGTTGCTCGCCGCCGTCGCACTCGCTGCCGTTGCCACAGCTGCGGCCGGACCGATCGCGTTCGTCGCACTGGCAGCCCCGCAGATCGCGGTACGGCTCCTTCGAACCCCGGGACCGCCGATCATTGCCTCGGCATTACTGGGCGGACTGCTGGTAGTGGCGAGCGATCTCATCGCGCGGACGATCCTGCCGGTGGAACTGCCGGTCGGCATCGTCACCTCGGCACTCGGTGGACCGTTCCTTCTGTACCTTCTCGTGCGCAGTAATCGAAAGGCTTCCGTATGACAATCAGCCACGCCTCGCGTTTGGTCGCAGACGATCTCAGCCTCGGTTACGGCGACCGGACCATCATCGAGCACCTCGACCTCGCGATTCACACCGGAGTGATCACCACCGTCATCGGCCCGAACGGCTGCGGCAAGTCGACCCTGCTGCGATCGCTCGGACGCCTGCTCAAGCCCAAGGCCGGAAGCGTGATGCTCGACGGCCGGGCGATCTCCTCGATGAAGACCAAAGAGGTTGCCCGAACCCTGGGCATGCTGCCGCAGGCACCCACTGCTCCGGAAGGACTGACCGTCGCCGATCTGGTCTCGCGCGGTCGTCACCCCCATCAGTCGTGGATAAGGCAGTGGAGCTCGGACGACGAGGCAGAAGTGGCCAACGCACTCGAACTCACCGGCGTCGGCGACCTCGCCGACCGTCCCGTCGACGAGCTGTCCGGTGGTCAACGGCAACGCGCCTGGATTTCGATGGCACTGGCGCAAGGCACCGACATCCTGCTGTTGGACGAGCCGACCACCTACCTCGACCTCGCCCACTCCATCGAGGTACTCGACCTCGTCGATCGCCTGCACGAGGAGCTCGGCCGCACCATCGTCATGGTGTTGCACGATCTCAACCTCGCACTGCGATACAGCGACCAGTTGATCGTCATGAAGCAAGGAACCATCGTTACGTCCGGTCGCCCCCAGGACGTCATCTCGGAGGAACTACTGCTCGACGTGTTCGGACTCGAGGCAGCCGTGATCGACGATCCCATGTCGGATCGCCCGCTCATCGTTCCGATCGGAACTCGCCACGTGTACGGGTCGGTCGGTGGTCCGGTGAAATCGGACAGGCGTTCCGGGACACTGGACTCGCGGGCCGTCTAGCGCAGAGCGTCACCGCTCGATCATCGTTCGGACGAGCTTGAAGCCCTGACCGATGGACACGTCGGGCAGGTAGGCCCGGCCGATTGCGTTGCCGATACTGGGCAGGGCGGCCGGATCGGCGAACGTCATGTACATCGGCTCGTAGCGCGGCTGGAATTTGGATTTGAATGCCAGCAGAGACCGGAACCCGTAGACAGGTTCGAGGGTTCGCCCGAGTACATCGAGCAACCGTTCGAGCAAGCCGGACAGCGTCGACTGCTCGGCGCTGGACACGTGCTCGGGCTGCTTCTCGTCGACTTTGGCCAGAGGTGCACCGGACAGGCTCAGGAACCTGGCCCCCTCCTGCTCGAGGAGCAGGGCGGCAGAGGCGATGAGAAACTCCATTGTCGGCCGAAAACCTTCCGACCGTCTCCGCATGAAATCGAGCGTCCACCCGACGATGACGCCGTCCTCGTAGACGGGCATCCACGACGTGACCCCGTGCACGGTTCGATGTTCGTCGACGGCAATCAGGCATCGCACGTTCTCGTCGTCGACCTCCTCGAGTCCGCCGAGGGTGAAGCCCATTTCCGGCATCCCCTTGTCTGCCACCCACTCCTCGGAGATCGCGGTGATCTGATCGGTGATGGCCAGTGGAGCGGTGGGAAACCGAATCCACTCCGCGACGACGCCTGCCTTCTTCGCTCGATTGAGCGCAGTACGAACATCCTGGAACCGCTTGCCGGTGAACGCTATTCCGTCCAGATCGAGCACGGTCTCCTCACCGACCTGGATACCGCCCCATCCCAGAGAATCGGTGATACGCCGGACGGCCGGGGTGACGGAGTAGAAACACGGAATCCACCCGTTCTTCGACGCGAACTCGGCAAACTCGACGACGTTGTCTCGCAACGATGCTCGCGGCCCGACAGGGTCACCGGTGGTCAAAGCCACGCCGGAAATGACGCGATACGCCACGTAGCTGCGGCCGTCGGCGCTGAACCAGTACTTGTTCCCGCGCCAGGTCGTCATCCACGACAGCGCCGAGCCGCTGCTCGACATCAGCACGCTGCGAGCCCGTTCGGTGGCATCGGTCTCCGGGCCGTACACCGGTGTGAGGAAGGTGCTGATCGTGAGCGCACACACCACGACCCAGAACACGACGCCGGTCCACTCGAACAGCAAGGTGGTCGGGGTGCTCTGGGGTAGAAGGGCGGGCTCGAGCCACTGCAGATAGACCGGCGGAACCAGCCTCTGCGGGAAATCGACCAGCAATCCGCCGAAGGACGGCGAGTCGGCGAAACCGCCGCGACCGAGATAGCCACCGATCGAGTAGATCAGGCCGAGTCCTACTACGGCGGCCACGACGGACGCGGCCCAGCGTCGGTACGTGCCAGCCGGTGCCGACACGTCGAAGAACTTCCGAGTGACGATCAGGACCAGCAGGACGATCAGGGGCAGAAGGAAGGGCACGGCAGTGCGGTAGGCCGTGGGAGATTCCAGCCCGTAAAACAACGATTCGTCGTCACCGGCTTCGAGGAATCGGATGGCGTAGTTCGCCACCGACAGCGCGAGCAGAACCACCTGCGAGATCACTGCCATCGCCCACGCGAACCGTCGACCGCGGCGCAAACCGTCACTGACCACCAACAGGAACAGCGACGGCATGATGCTCAGGATCGTCGGTCCGACTCCGCCCAGCCTGAGGTCGAGCAGCCCGCGGCGGCATTCCACCGGATCGGTCGTGGCATCGGCGCAGATCTCA
This sequence comes from Rhodococcus sp. NPDC080181, assembly GCF_040702225.1. Classification (NCBI taxonomy): domain Bacteria; kingdom Bacillati; phylum Actinomycetota; class Actinomycetes; order Mycobacteriales; family Nocardiaceae; genus Rhodococcus; species Rhodococcus sp. NPDC080181. Next base: position 135,105 of record NZ_JBFBKN010000010.1, on the reverse strand, counting down.
CGAACCTCGGCAGCTGTGTACGGCACGCCGCGCACCACGTCGCGAAGCACCGCGAACGGCCCCACGGCATTGGGGCTCAAGGCCGCCAGCACCGGACCGAGGGCACTGGCGGCGACGATCAGCGCGACCAGCACACGTCCTTCACGCTGCGTTCCCGCCAATCTCGGACCGCGCGCCGAGCGGCCGACGATCCACGGGCCCACGATCAGACCGATCACCGCTGCCGCCAACCGAACGACGTCCTGCAGGTGACCGCCGAACAAGGCCAGGGTCACCAGAAGGGTCAGCAGTCCGACGCGAATCCGCCTGCGCCACAGCGTGTCCATCCGCGACGTGGCAACCAGCACAACTCCGCAGACCCATGTCGTCGGGCCCACGGCCGTACCTACGTGCAGGCGGAAACCCCAATCCTCGTCGACGGTCTTCGCCAGCACGGCCAGGCCCAGCCCGAACAACGACCCCGCAACCTGCGTCACGAATGCGGCTACCGCGAACCGACGGGAACCGATACGACGTTCGATCGGGGCAGCAGCGAGGAGCACCGCAACGGTCGCCACCACGCAGCCCGCAATATTCGGCGCTGCCAGACCAGATGTCAGCGGCGTCCAGAGATGCCAGTGCTCGAACGGGACGATGCCGACCGCGAAGTACCTGTCGACCTGACCATGGCCGTCCGACACGACGGCATACATCCCCGAAAGCCAGACCACGGCGAGCAGGGTGAAGCTGACCGGGGCACCCACGGCACCGAACAGGATCAGCGACCACAATCGCCGCGACTGCCGCATCGTCGCCGAGGCGGCGGATCTCACGACGGCCACCTTCTCGGACATCCACGTCGGTGCCGCAGCATCGATCGCTTCCGTCGGACCCCCCGACTCGTCGGTGTTCACGCCGTCAGTCCTGTTCTCGTAGCCAGCCACGGCAGTTCTCGACGTAAGCCTTCGGACCACACCGCGAAGCTGTGTCCCCCTGGTACCTCCACGTACTGCACATCCATTCCAGCGGCCTTCGCCGCGTCGTACATCTCCTGCTGGCCCGGTTGGTAATCCTTGTCCTCGGACCCCACGACGAAAATACCGGCAGAGTCCGGGTATCGACGCGATTTCAGCAGGTCGAGAGGGTTGATCGCGGTGAACGCTGCGGCGTTGCCGCCGAACGCCTGCTGCACGGTTCGATCTCGATCGCCGAGGGTCGGCTCGCGCTGACCCGACAGGTCGAGAAACGTGGGATAGACCTCGGGATGATTGGTGGCCATCTGTATCGAGCACGTTCCGCCGTAGGACAATCCGCCGATCGCCCAATGAGCACGGTTTCGATCCACCTGCAGGGAGTTGTCGATCCAATCGGGAACGTCACGTGCGAGGTAGGTGGCCGCGTTGCCGAGTGTCGAATCCACGCACAGCGGATTGGCGATCGACGAGCCGGTGCCGTCGGCCACGACCACCACCGGTGCCAAACCGGCATGATCACGCGCGAAGTTGTCCATGGTCTCGGCGAGCTTGCCCCCGTTGAACCAGTCTTCGGGTGCGCCGGGCTGGCCGGCGAGCAGTACGAGGACAGGAAGAAGCGGACGGGGATCGGCGAAATAGGCCGGCGGTAGGTAGATCTGGGCGTCTCGCGCCGTGAAGTTCGACGCGGTGGCAGGAATGGTGGCGGAGGTGACGCGGCCGGCGGAAGGCAGGTCGGCAGGTGCGGACCAGGCAGATTCCAGGGGTGTGCCGGTGACGGTGTCGGAGACCGGAGGCGGCACGTCCGAGAACGCTATGCGCTCGGCCGACTCGACACCGAGCGCATTTCCCACGGTCGGATACGCATCGAATTCGAGGTTGACGTGCAGAGCAGACGTTGCCACCACGAGTACCGCCGCCAGCACCGACACCACTGTGCCGACCACGCCGCGGGCAGCGATCGACCGTGGTACGAGTGCGAACAGGGCAGCCACACCCACCCCGATCCACACGTAGATCGACATGTCGATCGGATCGGGGAACGGACGCCATACTTTTTCGACCACTACGTAACCGATGGCCGTGACGACGATCGCCGCGGTGGCAGCGATCGGCAGCGCACGCCTGGCGTACCGACGCGACCTCGAGACCAGCAACCACAGTCCGCCGGCGGCGCCGAGCACGGACACGATCACCGGCAGTGGCCCATCGAGCAACGACAGTGAATCGAACCACTTCACGCGAGGTCTCCACTCATCTTTCCGACTCGGCCCAGCGGCACCAACTCACGACAGAGTATGCCCACGGACCCGCTCACAGTCACGACCCGCCGACGCCACTCGACCGCGGCTATGACCGAGACCACAGCACTCGGACGGTAGTTACTACTACGAGTAGTACGCATCCGCGTCGGACTGGCCGTAGACTCGGAGGAATGGCTGGCCTTGGTGAATTGGAACGCGCAGTAATGGACCATCTGTGGGAATCGACGGAGCCGCAGACCGTTCGTCAGGTCCACGAGGCCCTTGCGACTCATCGTGAACTCGCGTACACGACCGTGATGACGGTCCTGCAGCGTCTGGCGAAGAAAAGTTTGGTCGTCCAGCAGCGCGACGACCGAGCTCACCGCTACGCCCCGGTCCATGGTCGCGACGAGTTGGTCGCGAGCCTGATGGTCGACGCGTTGTCCCAGGCCCCCGCCTCCGGCGGTCGTGCAGCTGCCCTCGTGCACTTCGTCGGGCAGGTCGGAGCAGATGAGGCCGCCGCCCTCCGTGAAGCACTCGCGGCGCTGGAAGTGGCACAATCGACGACAGAGTCACCTTCTGCTGCAGAAGGCCGTCCGACGGACTGAGGCTCCTCGTAGTAAGTGAGGACATGAACTCCACCACTGCGCTGGTATTCGCGATACTCGCGCTGATCCTGGCTGGACCTGTGCCGGCGATGCTCGCCCGCGCGAGCTGGCCGTACCGGTCGCCTCGCGCTGCTCTGGTGCTGTGGCAGGCCATCGCCCTCGCGGCCGTGTTGTCGGCCTTCAGTTCCGGCCTCGCAATCGGCGGATTGCTGCTCGTGCCGGGCCCCGACGGCCGTCCGACCACGGCTCCGACCGACGAGATCGACGCCTTGGGCCTGCCTCTGTGGACCTTGTACGTGGTGGTGCTCGCGATCACTCTGGGCATCGGAGCGAAACTGATGTTCTCGGTGGCTCAGGTGGCGGTGCGTACCCGCCGTCGCCGCTCCCGTCATCGCATGTTGGTCGATCTGCTCGACAGGACCGACAAGAGCGACAATCCGTTCAGGGGCCTGCGTGATGCAGACATCCGGGTTCTGGACGCGGCGGAACCGATTGCGTATTGCCTGCCCGGACTACGGCAGCGGGTGGTGCTGAGCCGCGGAACGCTTGCCAGCCTCTCCGAAGCGGAGGTGACCGCGATCCTCAGTCACGAGCGATCACACCTACGATCCCGTCATGACCTCGTGCTGGAAGCGTTCACCGCGGTCAACGAGGCGTTCCCCAGAATCGTTCGTAGCAAGTCCGCCCTGAGCAGCGTTCAGTTGTTGGTCGAGCTGCTGGCCGATGACACGGCGGTCAAGGTCACCGGACCCACCCCTCTCGCGCGCGCACTCGTGACGTGTGCCGGATCCACCGCACCGCGGGGTGCCATGGCAGCCGGAGGACCGCACACACTCATTCGCGTCCAGCGGTTGAGCGGGCCGGGCAGCGACGTCCGGATCGCCGCTGTGGCATATCTGGCCGCCGTCGTCATACTCGTGCTGCCGACCATCTACGTCGCGATGCCGTGGCTCGAAGAGCTGAGCAAACTCCTCGGCTGATCGAGCGCCGCCACGTCAGGGGGTCACGCAGGTCACACCCACCCGGGTGAACAAATGGCGGTACGTCCCGTACAGTAGAACTCGGTCGCCATCGCGACCAAGCAATCGAAATGGCACAAACAGCCCCACTTTATGCAGGTTCGACCTGCGTACCGATGGCCAGGTGACAGTGCCCTGGCTCGTATCAATGTGTTCTGGCTGTTTTTCGTGTTTCCCTTCTCGTCGGGTCTCTCAGCTTCGGGCTTATTGGCGTGCCCGCAATCCGGAGAGGCTTTACTGCGTGACCAACGCTGTTTCCAATACCACCGTTTCCCCCGAGTCCGACTCGACGGCCGTACCGACGCCCGCAGCGGCACCGGCATTCACATTCGCCGAGCTCGGTCTGCCCGAGGCAGTCGTCGCGGCTCTCGCTCGTAACTCGATCACCGTGCCGTCCCCCATCCAGGAAAAGGCGCTCCCCGACGCCATCGCCGGCAAGAACGTCCTCGGTCGCGCGCAGACAGGTTCGGGCAAGACCCTCGCCTTCGGCCTGCCGATCCTGCAGCGCCTGTCGCTGCACACCGATCGACCGGCCGCCAAGCGCCCGCGTTCGCTCGTACTGGTTCCCACCCGCGAACTCGCGTTCCAGGTAGTCGAGTCGCTCGCTCCCTACGCCAACGCACAGGGCCTCCGGGTCATGCCTGCCGTCGGCGGCACCCCGTTCAACAAGCAGGTCGAGCAGCTTCGCCGCGGAGTCGACGTACTGGTCGCCACTCCGGGACGACTGGCAGATCACCTGCGTCAGGGCACCTGCATCCTCGACTCCATCGAGATCACCGCGCTCGACGAGGCCGATCAGATGGCCGACATGGGCTTCCTGCCCGAGGTGCGCGCCGTACTCGCCGATACACCCGCAGACGGACAGCGGATGCTGTTCTCGGCCACCCTCGACCGCGAGGTCCAGTCACTGGTTCGCCAGTTCCTGCCCGACCACGTCGAGCACTCCACCCAGGACGGCAAGGCCAGCGTCCGAACCATGGACCACTACGTCCTCATGGTCGACCGCGGCCAGAAGGATCTGGTGCTCTCGGAGATCGGTGCCCGTGAAGGCGGCCGCACCATCATGTTCGCGCGCACCAAGCTGGGCTGCGACGGCATCACCGATCGCCTGCGCGCCCTCGGCATCGCTGCAGAGTCGCTGCACGGCGGCAAGGCACAGAACCAGCGCACCCGAGTGCTCGAGCGATTCAAGAACGGTCGCACCCCTGTGCTCGTGGCCACCGACGTCGCGGCCCGCGGAATTCACGTCGACGGAATCGACCTGGTCGTACACGTCGATCCGCCCGCTGACCACAAGGACTACCTGCACCGCGCCGGCCGCACGGCACGCGCCGGAGAAAAGGGCACCGTCGTCGCGATCGTGCTCCCCAATCAGCGTCGTCAGGTTCTGCGTTTGACCGGGATGGCCGGCGTCAAGGCCACCGCGGTCAACGTCTCCCCCGGTTCGGCCGAACTCAACAGCATCACCGGAGCCAAGAAGCCGACCGGTGAGCCGTTGCGTGCCGAAGCCACCCCGCGTGATCGCAACAGCCGCCCGCGCACCGGTGGCTACCAGGGATCCAACCCCCGCAGCGGTGGCTACCAGGGTTCCAACCCGCGCAGCGAAGGCGGCTACCAGGGTGACCGTCCCCGCACGGGATACCAGGGATCGAGCCCTCGCACCGGCGGCTACCAGGGATCCAACCCGCGCAGCGAAGGCGGCTACCAGGGTGACCGTCCCCGCACCGGCTACCAGGGATCGAGCCCTCGCACCGGCGGCTACCAGGGATCCAACCCGCGCAGCGAAGGCGGCTACCAAGGTGACCGCCCGCGTCGCTCCGACTCGAGCTCGTACCGCGGCTCAGAGGGTCGCGGTTACGAAGGTCGCGGCTCGGACAACCGTGGCTCGGACAACCGTCGTCCCGCATCCGCCCCGCGCCAGGACGAGAACCGGTCGGGTGGGTTCCGTAGCCGCACCGAGCGTCGTTCGTACGACGGTTTCGACGGGCCTGCACGCAGCCACTGATCGATCGTTCGAGGCGAAGTCCTGATTCGACGGGCTTCGTCGCTCGAACCCCGAGGTGCCGCATTCTTCGCGAATGCGGCACCTTTTTCGTCGTGTCGGCCGGCGTCGCACCCGACCCAGGGGGTTGGCTCGCGCGAAATCGCGCGGCAAGGAAAGCTGTCTGTATGACCTCAGCAGCAAAAGAGACAGAACTGGCTCAGATCGGAGTCACCGGACTCGCCGTCATGGGCTCCAACATCGCGCGTAACTTCGCCCACCACGGGCACACTGTCGCGTTGCACAACCGCAGTATCGCGAAAACCGACGCGTTGATCGCCGAGCACGGTACCGAGGGCAACTTCATCCGTACCGAGACCATCGAGGAGTTCGTGGCCGCGCTGGCGAAGCCGCGGCGCGTGCTCATCATGGTGAAGGCAGGCGACCCGACAGATGCGGTGATCGAGGAACTCGCCGGTGTGATGGAGGAAGGCGACATCATCATCGACGGCGGCAACGCGCTCTACACCGATACGATCCGCCGCGAGGCGGCCATGAAGGACCGCGGTCTGCTCTTCGTCGGTGCCGGTATTTCCGGCGGCGAAGAGGGCGCGCTCAACGGCCCGTCGATCATGCCGGGTGGCCCGGCCGAGTCCTACAAGGCATTGGGACCGTTGCTCGAGTCCATCGCTGCGCAGGTGGACGGCACGCCGTGCTGCACCCACATCGGGCCCGACGGCTCCGGCCACTTCGTCAAGATGGTGCACAACGGCATCGAATACGCCGATATGCAGCTCATCGGCGAGGCGTACAACCTCTTTCGCGACGCGCTCGGGTACTCGCCTGCGCAGGTTGCAGACGTCTTCACCGAGTGGAACAAGGGCGATCTGGAGAGCTACCTCGTCGAGATCACTGCGGAGGTCCTTCGCCAGGTCGACGCGAAGACCGGGCAGCCACTGGTCGATGTGATCGTCGATGCTGCCGAACAGAAGGGCACCGGTCGATGGACCGTCAAGGCGGCACTCGATCTCGGAGTGCCCGTGACCGGCATCGCCGAGGCAGTGTTCGCACGGGCTCTGTCGGGATCGCGAGCCCAGCGCAAGGCGGCTGTCGGCCTCGCCTCGGGATCACTGGCCGACAAGCCGACCGATGCCGAGCAGTTCACCCACGACATCAGCCGGGCGCTGTACGCGTCGAAGATCGTCGCCTACGCACAGGGCTTCGATCAGATCGCGGCGGGTAGCGCCGAATACGATTGGAATCTGCATCCGGGCGATCTCGCCACGATCTGGCGTGGTGGCTGCATCATTCGGGCGCGATTCCTGAACCGCATCAAGGACGCGTACGACGTCAACGCCGAACTACCGAGCCTCATCCTGGCGCCGTACTTCCGTGACGCCATCGAGAACGCGATCGACAGTTGGCGGCGCGTCGTCATCACGGCTGCGTCGCTCGGCATCCCGGTGCCTGCGTTCGCATCCTCGCTCTCGTACTACGACGCGCTGCGTGCCGAGCGTCTGCCTGCGGCCCTGACACAGGGACAGCGCGACTTCTTCGGTGCGCACACCTACGAGCGCACCGATTCCGAGGGCAAGTTCCACACTCTGTGGAGTGGAGATCGCTCCGAGATCGAAGCCTGACATCGGTCCCTCGCCGGTGGCACCGCGCGTACTTTCGCGCGGTGCCACCGGTGTGATCGGTCTTCGCTCGCTCAGAAGGGCACCGGCCCGAGTATCGGTTGCACCACCGTCGACGGAAATCCCTCCCACGGCAGTGCACCTTCGAGGTCCCTCCAGACGGCTTGTACGGCGCTGAAGCGTCCCGTGCCGTACACGTCGGAGGCGACGTACAGGATGTCCGCACAATCCGGTACGTCGATGGCCAGAAGATCGAATCCTGCTGCTGCACAACCGATTCCGGATTCGATCTCCAACATCCCCGACGCCACCGAAGTCCCCAGCGCGTTCAGGATCATCGAGGATTCACGTGGCCCGCGTCCCGTCACGACGATTTCGGGACTGCCCAGGTCGGTGAGACCGACCGTGTAGCAGAACGCGGGATGAATGCCGTCTCGATCGACCTCCGATTCCACGTACTGCAGCGCCCACCCGAATGTCTCGATCGTTGCCCTCACGTCATCGATGTAATTGTCGACACCGAACCCTCGGCACATCTTGCACATGACTCCCCCACCTTCGCCGTGCAACCGCCCCTGCGGAGATTGCGTCTCGAACGCCATTCGAACTCACGTTCTAGGACAAGTATTGCGTGCGGTACCGACAAGAACGGTCGAACGCGTCGTCGATCCGGCGGTAAGGTCAGCTCCATGCCGGGTCAATCCACTCGATCGTTCGCAGACCTCGGTCTCCCCGTCGTTCTGGTGCACTCCCTCAGAAATGCAGGTGCTCGCGACCCGTTTCCCATTCAGGTCGCGGCGATCCCCGATGCCCTTGCCGGACGGGACGTCCTCGGGCGCGCACCCACGGGCTCGGGTAAGACCCTGGCGTTCTCCCTGCCGATTCTCGTCCACCTCGCCGGCAAGCGAAGCGCACCGGCGGCACCGCGCGGGTTGATTCTCGCCCCCACTCGGGAACTGGCACTGCAGATTCGTGAAGTACTCGACATCCACGGTGCCACCTTCGGACTTCGTACCGTCGGCGTCGTCGGAGGTGTTCCGCTCGAACGCAACGTCCGAGATATTCAGCGCGGAGTCGACATCGTGGTCGCGACTCCCGGCCGGCTCATCGATCTCCTCCAGCGACGCTCGATCACACTCGAGCATGTCGAGGTCACCGTCATCGACGAAGCAGATCGCATGGTGGACATGGGTTTCCTGCCTCAGGTCGATTCACTGCTCGCTGCCACCCCGGAACACGGTCAGAGGATGCTGTTCTCCGCGACGCTGGACGGGGAGGTCGACGGACTGGTCGAGAAGTTTCTGAAAGACCCCGCTGTGCACTCCACTGCGGCAGCCGTCAGCGAACCCGACATGACCCATTTCGTCTTCCGAATCGACGCGGCCCGAAAGACCGAAGTCGCTGCCGCACTTGCCAACCGCGACGGAAAGACACTTCTGTTCCTACGGACCACCCATGCCGTCGATCGACTCACCGACGAGTGCCTCGCGCTGGGTGTGCCGGTATCGTCGTTGCACGGCAACAAGACTCAGGCGCACCGCACCCGATCGCTCGCGGCCTTCGGCGAGGGCACGTCCGTGGCTCTCATCGCAACCGACGTGGCAGCCCGCGGTGTTCACGTCGACGACGTGACGCTCGTCGTTCACGTCGATCCCCCCGTCGATTTCAAGGATTACCTGCACCGCGCCGGACGCACTGCACGTGCCGGTGCCCGTGGAACCGTCGTGACGCTGGCAACGGACGACCAGTTGGATCGCGTCCGATCGATGGCCGACGAGGCCGGCGTTGCCGCCACGATCATCGATACCGATCTGGACCAGTCCGCGTGGCGTCGACCGACGGGCGCACGCACCCCGATCGGTCGACCGCTACCGGCCTCGGTACCGACGACGAGCGGTGCTGCGGCCGACCCCCGAACTGCGCGCGGTGCGGGCCGGACGGGTACGCCGGGCAGGCGTGGGCGGAGCGATGGCACCGGGAGCCGGCGGGGTGGCGGTAGCAGAGGACGACGCGGGTGACCGCGTCCTGGCCGGCGGTCGTACTCGCGCTGATTTCGGCGTTCCTGTTCGCCTGCGCGTCGGTCGCGCAACAGAGCGCGGCCGCGTCCGTCCCCGAAGGTGAATCCCTCGTTTCGGCACTGGTGCGCAGCCCGCGGTGGTGGGTAGGGGTCCTCGGAGACGGCGGTGGCTATGCGGTTCAGATCGCCGCGCTGTGGGTCGGCTCGGTACTGATCGTCCAACCTCTGCTGGTGACAGCACTGCTGTTCGCTCTCCCGATGTCGGCAAAGCTGGTCGGGAGAACACTGCCCGCCACCACCTGGGCGCTCGCCGTGGCGATGGCCGCGGCACTCGCCGTCTTCATCGTGGTGGGCGACCCGAGCGAGGGCAATACCGACGCCCCTTTCGTGCAATGGCTCGTTCCACTGATCGTGGTGGCCGTCGTGGTCGGCTGCGCCGCCGCGGGCGGATTGCTGCTCACCTCGCCGGGAGTTCGGGCACTACTGCTCGGTGCAGCGGGAGGATTGCTGTTCGGCCTGGCGGCTGCGCTGACCAAGAACGTCACCGACCTCGTCGACGGTAACCCGGTCGAGGCGCTGACGGCCTGGCAGACCTACACGCTGATCGGATCCGGCGTCGTCGGCTTCTACCTGCAGCAGCGTGCATTCCAGGTGGGTCCGCTGTCGGCGTCGATGCCGGCCGTGACGATCTGTGAACCACTCGGCGCGGCGTTCGTCGGAGTCACTGTCCTGAACGAGCGAATCAGAACCGAGGGCGCAGCCCTGACGGTCATCGTCGTGGCCGTGGCCGTCATGGTCGTCACGACGGTCCTGCTGTCGCGTACGCAGGCTGCGAACGCGTCCGAACCGACCGCTCGGGACGGGGCGTCGAACCCAGGAAGTCCATCCGACCGGTAGTCTCGATCAACGTGCAGTTCCTCGATGGTCACCAGCCGCCCTACGATCTCACCTACGACGACGTCTTCCTCGTCCCGAACCGGACCGATGTCACTTCTCGTTTCGACGTGGACCTCAGCACGGTCGACGGGTCGGGAACGACCATTCCGATCGTGGTGTCGAACATGACCGCAGTATCTGGTCGGCGGATGGCCGAGACCGTCGCACGACGCGGTGCCATTGCCGTCATTCCGCAGGACCTGCCCACCGAGGCCGTCGCCGAAACCGTCGCATTCGTCAAGAGCAGAGATCTCGTTGCCGACACACCGGTCGTTCTCGGCCCCAACGCCTCGGTCTCCGATGCGCTCGCCCTGGTGCACAAGCGCGCTCATGGATCCGTCGTGATCGTCGAGCACGGCAAGCCCGTCGGTGTCGTCACCGAGAGCGCCTGCGCGGACGTCGATCGCTTCGCTCGGCTCAGCTCGGTGGCCGCGACCGACTTCGTGCGGGTGGCCCGCAACGCCTCACCCAAAGAGGTCTTCGAGCTGATGGAGGCCGCCCACGCCCAGCTCGCGATCGTCGTCGAGGACGACGGTTCGTTGGCCGGTGTGGTGACGAACACCGGTGCCGTCCGCACCGGCATCTACGCCCCTGCCGTCGACGCGTCGGGACGGCTGCGGATCGCTGCCGCGGTCGGCATCAACGGCGACGTGGCGAAGAAGGCGACGGCACTGGTCGAGGCCGGTGCGGACGTCCTGGTGATGGATACCGCCCACGGGCACCAACAGAAGATGCTCGAAGCGTTGGCCGAAGTGCGTTCGCTCGATCTCGGCGTACCGCTCGCCGCCGGCAACGTCGTCTCCGCTCAGGGCACCCGTGACCTGGTGGCGGCGGGTGCGGACATCGTCAAGGTCGGTGTCGGCCCCGGGGCCATGTGCACCACTCGCATGATGACCGGCGTGGGTCGGCCGCAGTTCTCCGCCGTGGCCGACTGTTCGGCTGCCGCAGCCGAACTCGGTGCGTCGGTCTGGGCCGACGGCGGTGTTCGCCATCCTCGCGACGTCGCGCTCGCGCTCGCGGCCGGTGCCGCCAACGTCATGATCGGATCCTGGTTCGCGGGCACCTACGAATCTCCCGGAGACCTTCGCGTCGACGCGGCGGGCAACCGGTACAAGGAAAGCTTCGGCATGGCGTCCAAGCGTGCCGTCGCGGCGCGCACTGCCACCGACGGGGCCTTCGACCGCGCCCGCAAGGCGTTGTTCGAGGAAGGGATCTCCAGTTCCCGGATGCGACTGGATCCGGATCGTCCCGGCGTCGAAGACCTCATCGATCACATCTGCGCAGGTGTGCGCAGCACATGCACTTATGCCGGGGCACGTTCCCTGCCCGAATTGGCCGAACGAGCCGTCCTCGGGGTCCAGTCGGCCGCAGGATTTGCCGAAGGGCGCCCCCTGCCGTCCGGGTGGTAACGCACCGAGACGGTTAGACTCACCCACTACGAGTTCGACGACGTTCGCTGTCGTTGCCCGCGCCGAGACGACAACGTCGACTCGGCGCGGATCGACGACGCGTCGGCCACCACCGGTGTGCCGCAACGCGAACCAGACAGAAGGGAATCAGGTGCCCGAGGCACCCACTATTTCGGTTGCCGGTTCGGCAACTGCGGAGCAGCACGACGACGGTTCCACATCGGAGGGATCCTCTATCGAGCCGGGAGAGAAACCCGGCGACACCGATTTCGACAGGTCCCCGCAGACGAGCGGAGCGGTACTGCTCTCTCAACTTCGGCGGCGTTGACCTGTGGCCACTCTCGTCACCATCGTCAGCCTGATCGGCTTCGTGGCGCTGACGGCAGGTACTGCCCTCTTCGTCGCGGCAGAGTTCTCCCTCACTGCTCTCGAACGCAGTGCGGTCGAGTCTCAGGCCGAGAACGGCGACCTACGCTCGCGTCAAGTTCTGCATGCTCACAAGACGCTGTCTTTTCAGTTGTCGGGCGCGCAGTTGGGCATCACGATCACCACCCTCATCACCGGTTATCTCGCGGAGCCGGTGCTGGCAGGATTTATCAGGCCGGTGACCACCGCGCTGGGTGCCTCGGACTCTCTCGCGTCGGGCATCTCCCTCGCGGTGGCTCTGATCTTGGCCACGTCGTTCTCGATGATCTTCGGTGAACTGGTCCCCAAGAACATCGCCATTGCGAAACCGATGTCGACCGCGCGGGTCACAGCCGGAGCGATGGCCGGGTTCTCCCTGATCTTCAAATGGGCGATCAACGGACTCAACGGCTCGGCCAACTGGCTCGTGCGACGGCTCGGCATCGAACCGGCCGAGGAACTGCGTTCGGCGAGGTCACCGCAGGAGCTCGGTTCACTGGTCCGGACGTCGGCCCAGCAGGGCTCGATCGACGAGAACACCGCACGTCTGGTCGACCGGTCGTTGCAGTTCGGCGACCGCACCGCCGAGGAACTGATGACTCCGCGGGTCAAGATCGAGACTCTCGCCACCGACGCGACCGTCGCCGACCTGATCGAAACCGCTGCGCGAACGGGCTTTTCTCGGTTCCCGGTGGTCGACGGCGACCTGGACGACACCGTCGGCGTCGTACACATCAAGCATGCGTTCACGGTGGCCGGAGCGGACCGCCGGTCCACCACTGTCGAGTCCCTGGCGCGCGACGTTCCGGTCGTTCCGTCGAGCCTGGACGGCGACGCTGTGATGGAACGCGTACGAGCCGACGGAATGCAGGTAGCCCTCGTGGTGGACGAGTACGGCGGCACCGCAGGCATGGTGACGATGGAAGATCTGATCGAGGAGATCGTCGGCGACGTGCGCGACGAACACGACGAGCCGGAACTGGACGTCGCTCGTTCGGGCGACGGCTGGGACTGCGCGGGGCTGCTTCGCATCGACGAGGTTGCGTCGGCGACGGGCTATTCGGCCCCGGAAGGCGAATACGAAACCATCGGGGGCCTGGTACTGATGCAACTCGGCCGGATTCCATCAGAGGGAGACGCGGTGCTTCTACCGTCCCCGGCGACGGAGGACGTCCCCGACGGCGACGGCGGGTGGATGGCGCGCGTGATCCGCATGGACGGCCGCCGTATCGATCGTGTGCTGATCCTGCCGGTCGACGCCGAAGCAGTGGCGCGTCTGCGATCGGACGGTGAGGTCGATGGGTGACTTTCTCGGGGTAGGTCTGGCAGTTCTGCTGCTGGCCGGAAACGCCTTCTTCGTCGGTGCCGAGTTCGCACTGATCTCAGCTCGCCGTGATCGTCTCGAAGCATTGCTGGCGCAGGGCAAGAAGCGCGCGCAGAGCGTCATCGAGGCCGGTCAAAATCTGTCGCAGATGCTCGCCGCGGCACAACTCGGCATCACGATCTGCTCGATTCTGCTCGGCCGCGTCGCCGAGCCCGCGGTCGCGCACTTGATCGAGGTGCCCCTGGAGCTGGTCGGCATCCCCGGCTCGTTCCTGCACCCGATCGCCTTCGCCATCGCGCTGACGCTCGTCGTGGTTCTGCACATTCTCGTCGGCGAGATGGTCCCGAAGAACATCGCCATCGCCGGCCCGGAGAGCACCGCCATGGTGCTCGTGCCCATCCACCTGATGTTCATCAAGGTGGCGTTGCCCCTGATCTCGTTCTACAACCTGTGCGCCAACCTGACGCTGCGCATGCTTCGCATCGAGCCCAAGGACGAACTGAGTTCGTCCGTCTCGGCGGTGGAGCTGTCGCAGATGATCGGCGAATCGCGCTCGGAGGGACTGATCGACGCCGAGGAACACCGCAGATTGCGCCAGGCTCTCGAGACCTCGGGCCGAACCGTGGCCGAGGTTCTGATTCCCTCGCATCAGGTTCGGAGTATCGAGCTGTCCGGGCCGGACCACACTCTCGGTCCGACCCTCGGTTCGGTGGAACGCGCAGTCATCGAAACCGGGTTCTCTCGGTACCCGGTGCGTGATGCGAGCGGTTCCCTGGTGGGCTATCTGCACCTGAAGGACGTGCTCGACGACATGGCCGACGACTCCGCCGGCCCGGAGACCGTCATTCCCCGCAGCGATGTCAGGGCCCTGCCCGTGGTGTCCATAGACACCGTGCTCGACGACGCGCTGACGAAGCTGCGGCGCGCCAGCAGCCACCTCGGTGCCGTGCACGATGCGACCGGTGCCACGGTCGGCATCGTCGCGCTGGAGGATCTGGTGGAGGAGTTCGTGGGCACGGTTCGAGACGGGACTCACCGTGTCGCCGGTCCCCGACCGGGTCAGTCCGCACCTACCGGTACCCCGCGGAACGTCTGAATGGGCGAATCGGCAACGCTGACCGAGGCGGAGTGGACTGCCCGGCGAGACGCGCACTCGGCGCGGGTGGAGAGTCTCGTCGGCAGCTATCTGGTCGATCGCGGACACGGCAATGTGCATCCGGTGGTGGATTTCTTGTTCACCTACTACAGCCACCGCCCGGGTCAGTTGCGCCGATGGAATCCCGGCCACGGCACGGTTCTGACGGGCGATCGGGCGCGTGACTTCGCCGAGTTCGCCTCGTACGAGCAGGTCGAGACTGCGGACGGTCCAGGATTCCGGGTGCGGTCGGATCTGCTCGAGCGACGCCGGCCCAGCATCGAGTTCGTTCTGGGTCTGCTGTCGGCGACGCGGGAGCGACCGCCCCTGCTCGGCTGCTTCGGTCTGCACGAATGGGCGATGGTCTACCGCGGCGGCGACTCGGCAGTCCGGCACAGCCAGGTCCCGTTGCGACTCGGTCACGAGGGAACCGACGCCGTGGTGGACTCGATGACGTTGCGGTGCACTCACTACGACGCCTACCGCTTCTTCACCGAGGACGCGGTACCGCGTAACGCCCTCGCGTTGTCCCCCGAGTCGCGCCTGGGGTCCGAGCAGCCCGGTTGCATCCACGCGTCGATGGATCTGTACAAGTGGTGCTACAAATTGGGTCCGTTGATCGACTCGGAGTTCGTGACCGACTGTTTCGAGTTGGCGTTGGAGGCGCGAACGATCGATATGCGCGCAAGTCCGTACGATCTGAGCGAGTACCATCTCGATCCCATCCGAATCGAAACTGCGGTTGGACGGGCAGAGTACGTTCGCGCGCAGGGAGAGCTGTCGGAAAAGGCCGCTCCCCTACGCTCGGCACTGGTGGATCGGTGTCGAAATCTGCTCACCGGCGGCGGGTTCGGCGTCGGACCTACCGCCGAGTAACATCGACAGCGTTGTCGTGGGGACACCGTCACCGGTGTCCGTGACCGGAAAGAGTGAGGAATTCATGACCGATCGTGTGCAGGCTGGTGGACTTCAGGTCGCCAAGGTCCTATTCGATTTCGTCGAGAAGGAGGCTCTGCCGGGTACCGACGTAGATTCGGAGGCCTTCTGGGCCGGTGCCGCGTCGGTGATCGCCGATCTCGCTCCCAAGAACAAAGCGTTGCTTGCCGTCCGTGACGAGATCCAGGGCAAGGTCGACGCGTGGCACGGCGAACATGCCGGTGCCGATTACGACCGCGCAGCGTACAAGACCTTCCTGACAGAGATCGGCTACCTGCTCGACGAGCCTGCCGACTTCCAGATCACCACCTCCGGCGTGGACACCGAGATCACCACCACGGCCGGGCCGCAGCTGGTGGTTCCTGTGCTCAATGCACGCTTTGCGATCAATGCCTCCAACGCACGATGGGGCTCGCTCTACGACGCCCTCTACGGAACGGACGCCATTCCCGAGACCGACGGAGCCGAGAAGGGCACGAGCTACAACAAGGTCCGCGGAGACAAGGTCATCGCGTTCGCGCGTGACTTCCTGGACGAGGCATTGCCGCTGAGCTCCGGCTCGCACGTCGGGACCACCGGATACGTCGTCGACGCCGCGTCGCTGACGGTGACGTTGGCCGACGGCAGCACCGTCGGCCTGAAGGATCCGTCCCAGCTGTTGGGCTACCAGGGCACACCCGATGCGCCGACGGCAATCTTGTTCGTGCACAACGGTTTGCACTTCGAGATCCAGATCGACCCCGAGAGCCCGATCGGCAAGACCGACGGAGCGGGCGTCAAGGACGTGCTCCTCGAGTCGGCTGTCACCACGATCATGGACTTCGAGGATTCGGTCGCCGCAGTCGATGCCGACGACAAGGTTCTGGGCTACCGCAACTGGCTCGGTCTGATGAAGGGCGATCTCACCGAGGAGGTCTCCAAGGGCGGTAAGACGTTCACTCGCGCGATGAACAGGGACCGCACCTACACCTCGGTCGACGGTTCCGAGCTGACGCTGCACGGTCGTTCGCTGCTGTTCGTCCGCAACGTCGGCCACCTGATGACCTCCGACGCGATCCTCGACGCCGAGGGCAACGAGGTTCCCGAGGGCATTCTCGATGCACTGTTCACCTCGCTCGCCGGTCTGCACTCGTTGACTCCGGACAACGTGCTCTCGAACTCGCGTACGGGCTCGCTCTACATCGTCAAGCCGAAGATGCACGGACCGGACGAGGTCGCCTTCACCGCCGAACTGTTCGGCCGCGTCGAGCAGGTCCTCGGCCTGCCCACCAACACGCTCAAGGTCGGCATCATGGACGAGGAGCGCCGCACGACGGTCAACCTCAAGGCCTGCATCCAGGCCGCGTCCGAGCGGGTCGTGTTCATCAACACCGGCTTCCTCGACCGCACCGGCGACGAGATTCACACCTCGATGGAGGCAGGGCCCGTCGTTCGCAAGGGAGCGATGAAGGGCGAGAAGTGGATTGCCGCCTACGAGGACTTCAATGTCGACACCGGGCTGGCGGCCGGCTTGCAGGGCAAGGCGCAGATCGGCAAGGGCATGTGGGCCATGCCCGATCTGATGCACGACATGCTCGAGCAGAAGATCGGCCACCCCAAGGCCGGCGCGAACACTGCGTGGGTTCCCTCCCCCACCGCAGCGACCCTGCACGCCTTGCACTATCACAAGGTCGACGTGTTCGCCCGTCAGCACGAGATCGCGAAAGCCAAGCGCGCCACCGTCGACGAGATCCTCGAGATCCCTCTCGCGCCGTCCACCGACTGGACCGACGAGGAGAAGCAGAACGAACTCGACAACAATTCGCAGTCCATCCTCGGTTATGTCGTGCGCTGGATCGACCACGGTGTCGGATGCTCCAAGGTGCCCGACATCAACGACATCGCTCTCATGGAAGACCGTGCGACGCTGCGCATTTCGAGCCAGTTCATCGCGAACTGGTTGCGGCACGGCATTGTCACCGAGGAGCAGGTGCGCGAATCGCTGAAGCGAATGGCACCGGTGGTCGACCGGCAGAACGCGTCCGATCCGACGTACAAGCCGTTGGCACCCGATTTCGACACCAACATCGCCTTCCAGGCTGCGAGTGATCTGATCTTCCAGGGCACGAGCCAGCCCAACGGGTACACCGAGCCGATCCTGCATCGTCGCCGACGGGAGTACAAGGCCGTCAACGCCTGACGGACTTGTCGACCACGTGGGTGAACACCGGAACTCAGGGCGCGGACGTTCCATAGCCGCCGGGCCCGTGATCGTCGTACTGACGATCGCGGTCCTGGTGGCAGCCGTGTTCGGATGGTTTGCGCTGCGTGATCGAATTTCGGATCAGGGGATCGAGGCAGCCGACACCTGCGTGGAGGGACCGGCCGTCCTCACCGTGGCGGCCGACCCCGACATCTCCGCCGCGATCGAACAGCTGGCAACACGATTCGACGCGACCGCCCCGGTAATTCGCGATCACTGTGTAACAGTAGAGGTTCGAGCCATCGCGTCCGATGCGGTGCGGGCGGCACTGAACTCCGGCGCCGACAACTGGGATGTCGGTGCGCTCGGCGCTCGTCCAGGTCTGTGGATACCCCAGTCCTCGGCAGACGTCGAGGCCGTCGTAGACCGTGGAGCCATCGACGGTACGCCGCGGCCCGTCGCATCGAGTCCGATCGTCCTCGCTGCACCGGGCGCGGTGGCCGACGCCGTCGTCGCTGCAGGCTCTAGCTGGGCAGATCTGATACGACTGCAACGCGACCCGCAGGCTCTCGGACTCCCCGAGTGGGGTGGGCTTCGACTCGCCGTGCCGTCCGGCTCCGACACCGGCGCGAGCACTCTTGCGGTCACGGCCATCGCGGCAGGCGTACGCGGTGACCCGACCACCACACTCACCGTCGAGGAGGCCTCCTCGACGCAACTGGTGTCGGCGATGTCGGAGTTGGCGGTGACCGATACCGGCGCTGCCGCAACCTTGGCCTCCACCACGTACGACGCCCTCGCGGCGCTCGAGAATGCTGCAGGCCCCGACGCCGCCGTCCACGCGGTCCCGGTCACCGAACAGCAACTCGCGTCGACCGATTCCTCGACGCTGACCGCCGTTCGCCCACAGGGTGCAACGCCTGTCGCCGATCATCCGGCGGTCGTGCTCTCCGGTGACGAGACCTCCACCCGAGCAGCCGCGGCATTCGTGGATTTCGTTCGTCAGCCCGACGGTACGCAGACACTCCTGGACGCGGGATTCAGCGTGGACGAGCCCCAGGACGCGGGCATCGTCGCCCCACCATCGGGGCCGGTTGCCGACGCTCTGCTCGCTGTGCTTCGCAATCCGGTTGTGCCCCGCCGTGCCACTGTTCTACTCGACGTGTCCGAGTCGATGCGCACCACCGAAGGCGGTGCGACGCGGCTGCAGAACACCGTTCGCGCACTGAGCGAGCAGTTCCGACGAGTCCCCGACGCCACCGAACTCGGTCTGTGGAGTTTCAGCGAAGACCTGAACAACTCGCTGCCCTTCCGGGTGGATGTCCCGACCGGACCGATGACAGTTCCCGTCGGTACCACTCCGAGGCGCTCCGCCCTCGATGCGACCGCTGCGGCGTTGACGCCGGCAACCGGCTCGTTCACGTACGCGTCCGTCCTCGTCGCGTATCTCGACGCCGTGGCCGGTTACGTCCCCGGCCGCGTCAATTCGGTCGTGCTGATCACGGACGGCCCGGACGACTCACCCTTGTCGGCGGACGAGCTACTCACCGAACTGACATCGGCGTCCGATCCGGCGCGGCCGGTTGCGGTGAACATCGTGCGCATCGGCGACGACAGCCCTGCCCCCGTGTTCACCGACATCGCAGCTCGCACCGGCGGCACCGTGGACACGGTGCCGACATCGGACTCCCCAGACCTCCTCGATCGACTCGGAAAGTTGCTGTACTAGAACATGTCTCGTGTACTTTTTGTCGGCGTCTTCCTACTCCTCGTCACCCTCTTCCTGCACTGGCGGTTTCTCTCCGTAACGAGGGCACCGGCACGTGTCGGACGCCCGGCAGATCTGTTGCTGATACTTCTGTGGTTGTGCGCGGTGGTCGGCTTCGGCAGCGGCGTCGAGTTCGATCCGTCCTGGGCCCGCGGCCCGGCTTTCGTCGGTCTGACCTGGTTGGCGGTGGTGTTGTATCTGTTCCTCGGCACGGTCCTCGTTGCTCTGATCTGCGCCGTCGTGCGGGTGATGTTCGCACTGTCGCATCGTGATTCGACTGCTGCTCGGCTGCGCATATCGAGGGTCGGCTCCGTTGTCGTGGCTCTCGTCAGCGTCGTCGCAGTGGGGTACGGCCTCGTCGAAGCCGCCTCGCCTCGTGTCACACGCACCCAGGTTGCGCTCGACCGGTTGCCGGCCGAATTCGACGGTCTGCGAGTGGCATTGGTGTCCGATATCCATGCCGGGCCGTCTCGCGGTGCGGGCTTCGTGCGCACGGTCGTGGATTCGGTCAACGCGCAGCAGCCTGATGTCGTGCTGCTCGACGGCGATCTCATCGACGGGACAGTGGAGTTGGTCGGAGAAGACCTCGAGCCGCTGCGCGACCTCGAAGCCCCTCTCGGGGTCTTCGCTGTCAGCGGCAACCACGAGTTCTACGCGGGCGACGGCGGAGAGTGGCTCGACTTCTGGTCGACCCTCGACATCGACGTGTTGCGCAACGAGCGCACGACGATCACCCGTGATGGCGTTGCCATCGATATCGCCGGCATCAACGACGCCACTGCCCCGGAACCGTACGAACCGAATCTCGGCGCTGCGCTCGACGGCATCGACCCGGATCGCTTCGTGCTGTTGATGGCTCATCAGCCCAAGCAGGCTGTGGAGGCCTCCGAGCTGGGCGTGGACATGCAGGTGTCCGGACACACTCACGGCGGGCAGATCTGGCCGATCCGCTATCTGGTGCCGCTCCAGCAGCCCAGTGTCGAGGGGCTGGACACGATCGGTGACACCACGCTCTACACCACCCGCGGTGCAGGCGCGTGGGGTCCGCCGGTGCGCGTGGCAGCCCCGCCCGAGATCGCGATGCTCGAACTCACGCGGGGCTGACCATCTGCCCGTCCATCGGGCGAACAGCAGGTCAGGCGAACGCCTCGATCGGCGGGCAGGAACACACCAGGTTGCGGTCGCCGTGCGCGCCGTCGATCCGCCGGACCGCGGGCCACACCTTCGGTCGGTCGTAGCCTGCGGGGTACGCCGCGAGTTCCCGCGAGTACGGGTGGTTCCAGTCGGCGACGAGGCATTGCGCCGTGTGCGGAGCGCCGCGCAACGGGTTGTCCTCTACGGTCCACTCGCCGGAGCCGACGCGGTCGATTTCCCTGCGGATGGAGATCATCGCGTCGCAGAATGCGTCGATCTCCTCCAGATTCTCGCTCTCGGTCGGCTCGACCATCAGGGTCCCCGGCACCGGGAAGCTCATCGTCGGCGCGTGGAAGCCGTAGTCCGCCAGTCTCTTCGCCACGTCGTCGACGGTGACGCCGGTGTCCTTCGTCAGACCTCGCAGATCGAGGATGCACTCGTGCGCCACCATGCCGTTGTCGCCGGTGTAGAGCACGGGGAAGTACTCGTCGAGGCGGCGCGCGATGTAGTTGGCCGACGCGATGGCGGTCAAGGTCGCCCGGCGCAGCCCCTCCGCGCCCATCATCGCGATGTATGCCCACGTGATCGTCAGGATCGACGCGCTTCCGTACGGTGCGCCCGCAACGGTCGGACCGTCGCCCAGTTGCGGTGCCAGCGGGTGGCCGGGCAGGTACGGCTGCAGATGCGAACGGACGCCGATGGGTCCGACGCCGGGACCGCCACCGCCGTGCGGGATGCAGAAGGTCTTGTGCAGGTTCAGGTGACTGACGTCTCCGCCGAAACGACCCGGCCGAGCCAACCCGACCAGAGCGTTGAGGTTGGCACCGTCGACGTACACCTGTCCACCCGCGTCGTGCACCGCGGCGCAGATATCGGATATCTCGTGCTCGTACACACCGTGGGTGGAGGGGTAGGTGATCATGATGGCGGCGAGGGTGTCGGCGTGCTCGGCGATCTTGGCCCGCAGGTCGTCGACGTCGACGTCTCCGTTCGGTCGGCACGCAACCACGACGACGCGCATCCCGACCATCACCGCGGAGGCGGCGTTGGTGCCGTGTGCGCTCGACGGGATCAAGCAGACCGTGCGACCGGTGTCGCCGTTGGCCTGGTGGTATCGGCGGATCGCAAGTAGTCCCGCGTACTCGCCCTGGCTTCCTGCATTGGGCTGCAGGCTGACCGCGTCGTAGCCGGTGATGTCGACGAGCCATTGTTCGAGGTCGGCGATCACCCGGAGTAGTCCGGGGACGTCGGTCGACGGCGCGAACGGGTGTTGGCGCGCGAACTGAGGCCAGGTGATCGACTCCATTTCAGCGGTCGCGTTCAACTTCATCGTGCACGATCCCAGCGGGATCATGCTGCGGTCGAGGGCGATGTCCTTGTCCGACAGCGCGCGAAGGTAGCGCAGCATGGCTGTCTCGGTGCGGTAGCGCGTGAAGGCGGGATGCGTCAGGTACTCGGACGTGCGGGCACAATCGGCCGGGACGGACTCGGCTCCCGGGCCGGCGGGCTCGGCACCGAATGCAGCGAGCACATCGACGATGTGAGCCTCCGTGGTTGCCTCGTCACAGGCGATCGCGACGTGATCGTCGTCGACCGGTCGGAGGTTGATACCGCGTTGTTTGGCGGCATCGACGACGGTGTGGGCCGCGCCGGGGACCGCGGCGAGCACGGTATCGAAGAACTCGGCATGCACCACGTCGATGCCCGCAGCCTGCAACCCTGCTGCGACGGTTCGAGCACGGGTGTTGACGCGACGTGCGATCGCGCGCAGCCCATCCGCGCCGTGGTAGCTGGCGTACATCGCGGCCACGATGGCCAACAGCACCTGGGCGGTGCAGATGTTGGAGGTCGCCTTCTCACGGCGAATGTGCTGCTCGCGCGTCTGCAGGGCCAAGCGGTAGGCCCGATGTCCGTCTGCATCGACGGACACTCCCACCAACCGCCCTGGCAGCTGGCGCGAGT
The DNA here is from genome assembly GCF_040702225.1 of Rhodococcus sp. NPDC080181. Classification (NCBI taxonomy): domain Bacteria; kingdom Bacillati; phylum Actinomycetota; class Actinomycetes; order Mycobacteriales; family Nocardiaceae; genus Rhodococcus; species Rhodococcus sp. NPDC080181. Next base: position 112,458 of record NZ_JBFBKN010000010.1, on the reverse strand, counting down.
GACCGGAGCGCACTGCGAGATAACCGGCATGCGGACCGCCGTACCCCATCGGAACCCCGAAGCGCTGGGTGGTTCCGAAGCAGACGTCGGCACCGATTTCGCCGGGCGCGGTCACCAGGGTGGCGGCCAGCAGATCGACCCCGACTGCAACCAGCGCACCGCGCTCGTGTGCTGCCTCGATCGTGGCGGTGTGGTCCACCAGACGGCCTGATGCTCCCGGCAGCTGCGCCAGCACTCCGAAGAAGTCGCCTTCGGGCAGGCCGTCGGCGAGGTCGGCGTACACCAGCTCGATCCCGAGCGGTTCGGCGCGCGTAGCGAGCACGGCTTTGGTCTGCGGGAAAATATCCGAATCGACGACGAGGCGGGGTGACTTCGAGCCTCGGTTGGCGCGACGCATGAGCGTCATGGATTCGGCTGCGGCAGTGGACTCGTCGAGCATGGAGGCATTCGCGACATCCATACCGGTCAGGTCCGACACCATCGTCTGGAAATTGAGCAGTGCCTCGAGTCGGCCTTGACTGATCTCGGGCTGATAAGGGGTGTAGGCGGTGTACCAGGCCGGATTCTCCAGGATGCCGCGCGTGAGCACCGGAGGCGTCAGGGTGTCGTAGTAGCCCAGGCCGATCATCGAGGTGGCCACCGTGTTGCGGCCGGCGAGATCGGCCAGCGCGGCCAGCGCATCGTGCTCGCTCAGAGCAGGCGGCAATGTCGCCAGGCCATCGGGAACCCCGTCGACGACGGTATCGAGAATGGACTCGGGAACAGCCTTGCGGGCCAGCTCGTCGAGGCTGTCGACACCGATTGCGTCGAGAATGCGGGCCAGTTCGGTGGTGTCGGGGCCGATGTGTCTGTCGACGAAAGCCGATGCGGTCGAAGTCATTCGGTCGGTCACGGTCTACTCCCAGGGGTCCCAAGACAAGGCGTCGGACGGCCGGGGCATACGCGCCGACCGCTCCTCCCCCTCTGTCGTGTGCTCGCTGACGCGTGCGCCTGAGAGATTCGGTAGAACACGGCGCGCTGACGTGCGCGCACCGGCACCTTTCCCCTTGGGCGGGTGGGTGCTCCCACCACTTTCCAGAGTTGTCGAAGCCCACACGGTCCGTGTGCCTGAGAGATTGACGGGGAGGTATTGCTCCTTCGGCGTCCGAGACTGGATGCCTCGGAACTCTCCCGCGCAGGCGCGACGGTGAGAAGTCTAGCCGGTCTTACGACTCGCGCGATTCTTGCGGCGGGACGCCAGTTCGTCTTCGGGGCTCGGCTGGCTCTCTCCGCCGTCTGCTCGCTCGGCCGGGAAGTCGGCGATGGTGCCGGTGAGCTCGCGCATCGCGCCGTTGACGGCGATACCGAAGACGCCCTGCCCGCCCTGCAGCAGGTCGACTACTTCCTCGGCCGACGTGCACTCGTAGACGGTGGTGCCGTCGGAGAACAGGGTGATGTTGGCGAGGTCGCCCACGCCACGCTGGCGCAGGTGATCCACCGCGACGCGGATGTTCTGCAACGAGATTCCGGTGTCGAGTAGGCGCTTGACGATCTTGAGGACCAGCATGTCCTTGAACGAGTACAGCCGCTGGCTGCCCGAACCTGCTGCGCCTCGGATGGACGGTACGACCAGGCCCGTACGAGCCCAGTAGTCGAGTTGCCGATAGGTGATGCCGGCAATCTGGCACGCGCTGGGTACGCGGTATCCGACGAGTTCGTCGGGCACCGAATCGTCGGGGAACAGGCCGGGTTGAATGTCCTGCGACTGTGCGACAGGGCGATTCGACGCCTCGTCGGGGGTCTCGACCCGAGCATCGGCTGCGGACGCGTCCTCTGTCCGGCTTGCGGCGTCGGATTCTCGACTGCCGTGATGCTGCTGCGGCTGATCTCCCACTGACTGCTCCCTCTCGGATGTCTCACTGCGTTCGGATCCAGTCAGTACTGGGATCCGTCCGAAGCGCGCCTGAACGCCTCGGTGTACTCGCGTGAAGTCATACCGTGTACCAGGGCCAGACTACGCCTCGGCGGCAACCGAAGAGGCGTGAACTGCGTCGGTCCGGACTGCGCCGGCGATGAACTTCACTGGCACGAACGTTATGGGGGCGATCGACCAGATTCAACGCAACGCGCCGTAAACCTGAACCTAAAGTTGAGGTTGAGACTATTCCGTTACCCGTCGGTGGCCTTGAAGTCGTCCGGCGACACCGATTCGAGGAATTCCTTGAACTTCTCCACCTCGTCCTCCCGCTCGTCCGGCATCAGCAGGCCGGCCTCGGCGAGCACAGGCTCCTCCGCATAGATCGGGACTCCGGCACGGAGCGCGATGGCAACCGAATCCGACGGCCTCGCCGACACGCGGATGTCCTTGTCGAATACGAGATCGGCGTAGAAGGTGCCTTCCTGGAGGTCCACGATGCGCACCTCCTTGAGCTCGTGCCCCAACGCAGAGATCAGGTTCTTCACCAGATCGTGCGTCAGCGGCCGAGCCGGCTGCACACCTTGCTGCTCCAAAGCTATTGCGGCAGCTTCGGTTTGGCCGATCCAAATCGGGAGGTACCTATCTCCGTCGGATTCACGCAGCAGCAACACGGGCTGGTTCTGCGGCTGTTCGACACGAATACCGACCACACGCATTTCACTCATCGTGTCCACCTCACACCTCGAGAAATCTTCGCTGGTCGTCGCTGGTCCAGCTCACCAGAACCGAGTCTATTGGAATCCGAACCGGCGCGAGCGAACCTCACCGGTCGAGCGCACCACGCACCGCTGCTTTGACCAGACACGTATGCAAGGTCAACGACAGAGCTGCCAATTCCCGGATCATCTCTTCGGCACGATCACGTGCACCGGCATCGCGCCCCTTGGCGACCGGCCCGGCGATCTGAGCGACGAGACCCGCTTCGCGGTCCGCCGCGAGCTTGAACGCACGGAGGTGACGAACCTCGAGCCCGAACTGCAACATCGCGTGCGCGGTACGAGCGAGCGTGACGGCACCGTCGTCGTAGAACCCGGCCTGCCCGGGAGTGATCAGACCGCTGCGCAGCAACTCGGTCAGGAAGGCGTCGTCGATGCCGGCCTGAGCCAGTAGATCTGCCTTGCTGATGCGGACCTCGCGATCGGGCAGGAACTCCTCCGGCGAGACTTCACCGGCCGCGATCGTCAACGACCGTGGGCGCTTGACCGAGGCGTCTGCTCTCTCGACGGTTGCAACGCCGTGGTCGATCGCTTCGAGTTGTTCCTTGATCACCTTCAGCGGCAGGTACTGATCACGCTGAGCGGTGAGCACGAACCGCAGCCGTTCGCAGTCCGCGATCGAGAAACGCCGATAGCCCGACGGAGTGCGCTCCGGAGAGATCAGACCCTCGGCTTCGAGGAATCTGATCTTCGAGATAGTCACGTCGGGAAAGTCGGGCCGGAGTCGATCGAGGACGGAGCCAATCGACATCCCCCCGCTGGACTGCTGCCCGACGGCGGTCACTGGCTTCCTGCACCCGCAGACGACTCGCCGACTGCAGATCCATTGCCGCCACGCGGCCCGGTGAGGAAGACCAGACGGAACTTGCCGATCTGCACCTCGTCACCGTTGGCGAGCACGGCGGAGTCGACCGGCTCACGGTTGACGTAGGTGCCGTTGAGGCTGCCCACGTCGACGACCTGGAAGTCGTCCTCGTCCTGGCGGAACTCTGCATGTCGACGGCTCACGGTGACGTCGTCGAGGAAGATGTCGCTGTCGGGGTGACGACCGGCCGACGTGGTCGGCTGGTCGAGCAGGAATCGGGATCCGGCGTTGGGACCACGCTTGACGACGAGCAGGGCAGCTCCGACAGGCAAGCCCTCGACACCCGATACCGGAGCTTCGGTGCTCTGGGCGGTAGCGGAGTTGTCCAGCTCCTGGAGGAAATCGGCGCGGAAGACCGAGGTGGTCTCGGCCGGCGACTCCCCGTAGTTGCTGTCGTTGTCGTTCTGGCTCACCGTTACTCCTTCTCAGTCCGTTGACCCGGGCAACGATCACCTCGGGTAACGCAGTACATGGTCTTCACTTCTGGTTCTGCTGGCGTTCGGTGGTGCGTTTCGGTTCCTCGGTGCGTGGCGGACCACTCACCATGCGCGACCTTCGCCCCGACAGGCTGTTCGCTCGGTGTCGACCGTACCCTGCGCGCCGAGGACCTGTGGTCGGTTGGCCGGTGTGTACGGCCCTTCGTCACTCAGCTGTGATGAGAGCATATCCGGCGGCATCGAGCATCGGTGCCAGCGCCGCGTCCAATGCCTCCGAGGATGCGACCTCGAGCTCGATCAGCCACCCGCCGGTGTACGGTCCGGAGTTCACCTTCTCGGGTTCGGAATCCAGATCTTCGTTCACGGCAACGACTTTGGCCGTGAGAGGACTGAACACGTCGGACACGCTCTTGGTCGATTCCACTTCACCGAGAGACTCGCCCGCGGTGACGCTGTCACCGATCGCCGGAAGCTGAACGAACACGACGTCGCCCAACTGAGTCTGGGCGTAGTCGGTGATACCGATTCGAACCGTCGCAGGCCCCGTCCGCTGCACCCACTCGTGCTCGGGGGTGTAAAGCAGATCAGCTGGTGTGTCGATGTCGCTCAACGCGGCATTCCCTTCCATCGTGCCCGGGGCGAGCGGGCGATCAGTTTCCGGGCTGAGCGTATTGACGTGGGCGCGGATCCCGCAAGGCGGAGACCGTGACCTGGTCCGATCGCTCGACTCGCGAGCTCGCCCCGTTGCGGGCGACCGTGTCGATCACCCCTCCCGGAATGTTCAGTGCAGCTTCCAGAGTCGCCGGATCTCCGATGGCAGTGAAGGTGTAGGGAGCGCGTAGTTCTCGGCCGTCCACCACGACTCGGCCGGCCGGTCCGGCCATCCACGAATCCACACCGATGCGGACGGCGACCCCACCACCGTTGATCTGCAACGCCTCGGCACCGGCGGCCCGCAGCTCCTGCAACGCGTCGAGCAGAACCTCTGCTCCGACGCCGGCGTCGGTGTCGTCGATCGTCAACGTGACGCCGGGTCCTCGGGCCGCCACGGTGCCGATCTGAATGGACAACGCGGACAATCTTTCCTGGGCTTCCGCCACCGCGGCGTCCGACCCGGAACCGGACTGCCGGAGGGTGGCGAGCGTGCCTTGAAGCGCGCTGATCTCGTCGCGGATCGACGCCTCGCGTCGCGTCAGGGAGTCCAACACCACCAAAAGGTCCTCGGGCCGCGAGTTCTCCAGATTGCCCGACGTGCTCGTTTCCCGCACCTGTGTCGCGATTCCGATTCCGAGGGCACACATCAACACGAGAGCGAGAATGCCGAACCACGTGCGCTGTCCACGTCGGGTGCGCCGACCGTGCCGTCCGGGGCCTGCGTTCATCGGTCAGGCACCGAAAAGCCGTCGGCGCAACGCAGCGGCGTTGCCGAAGATACGTATTCCGAGCACGACGACGATGGCGGTGGACAGTTGCGTTCCGACTCCGAGCTGATCGCCGAGCCACACGATGAGCGCCGCGACGAGGACGTTGAAGACGAAGGACACGACGAACACCTTGGCGTCGAAAATGCCGTCGAGAAAGGCGCGCACGCCGCCGAACACTGCATCGATAGCGGCCACGACGGCGATCGGCAGGTATGGGGCGACGACTGCTGGAACTCGAGGCCCGGCGACGAGACCGATCACGACTCCGACGACGAGCGCGACCAATGCTGCGAGCGCGAATCCGGCGCGGCCGGTGGCGGCGGGCTCGGTGCCGCCGGGCACCTCGGGACCGGGGCTGCCGGAGTCGGATGCCTCGACGTCCGGGACGTCACTCGCCGTCATCGTGGGGCCACCTCCTTCGCCTCGAACGACTCCCTGGCGACGGCCGGCCCGAACTCGAGATCGGTGGCAGGCCGTACCGAGAAACCGACACCGTAGAGCTGAGCGACCGTGCTCATGCGCAGGTATGCATCGCTGACGGCGAACTGCACCTGAATGCGCTGCGGTGGACCGATCGCATCGATGTCGTAGGGCGAGGTGATCGGGCGATTGTCGAGCAGCATCGCGCCGCCTGCCTGTCTGATCGTCACGTTCGGCCCGACTCGATTGCCGTCGACGGATACCGCTTCGGCGCCGCTGGCCCACAAAGAGTTGACGACGGCAGCGATGTCGCGGTCGAGAACGGTTGCGCCGGACCCGGTACGGACCGATCTGTCGGATGCACCGCCTGCGGCAGGTTCTGTCACGACGACCGACAAGCCGGGACCGGTCACCGAGTCGATACCGGCAGCCGACTCGACCGCATCGAGACGGTCCAGAAGCTCGCTCCCGGCAGCATCGGACTGGAGCGCGCGATCACGCTCGGTCGATACTTGCGCTGCGAGTTCATCCCTCGTGACGTCCAGTTCGGCCTCACGCTCCTGGGCAGCACGCACTGCAGCAGAGGCGTCGGCGCTGGCCCGGTCGATATCCGCCGCATCCGAGGCCAGCTGTGACATCGCGACCCCGAAGACCACTCCGACAGCGACGGCACCGGTGATCAGCCAGAGGACAGGCGGCACCCTCGGGTTACGCACGTGGTGCGCCGACCGTTCGACGGCGGCGGCTGCGTAACCCGGATCGAGGTGATCCGTCAACAGCGATGTGAGCAGTGACGGAGTCGGGTTCCTCTTCGGTCGTGCTGGTGGCTGCACCGTCACCTGCCCGGTGCGGAGGTGGGCGCGATCGCTCGCGCGACGGCCACTGCCTTGCCGAGGTACAACGCACCGGTCCACGTGTACAGCACCGTCCCCCAGATCAGGAGCGCGTAACCGAGGGGCCCAGCGGCGTGGGCCACGGAACCGGTGCCCACGGAGACCAACAGCACCGGCAGCGCGATCATGACCACGAACGTGGCTGCCTTCCCGAGATAGATCACGTCCGGAGGCGGGAGGGAGCGACGTCGGTAGACGAACATGGTCAGGCCGAGAACCGCGTCTCGCCCGATCAGGATGGCAGCGACCCACCACGGGATGATGCCGCGCACCACGAATCCGACCAGCGTGCTGACGACGTACAGGCGATCGACGAGCGGGTCGAGAATCGCCCCCAGCCGCGACGACTGCCCGAGCAAACGCGCGAGTTTTCCGTCGAGCCAGTCGGTGCCGCCGCTGACGAGCAGAATGACCAGCGCCCAGCCGTCTGCCTGGGGGCCGAGAAGAAGAAACAAGAACAGCGGAACGCCGGCGAGTCGCACGGCACTGAGCAGGTTGGGAACAGTTGCGATCCGATCCGTTACCTCGAGTTCGCTCTTGTCCGTCACCGCTCACCTCCTGTCGCCTCTGGCGTCGTGGCAGCCGGCGCGAGCGCACCGACGGTTCGAGGCCACGTTAGCGCCACGCGAACACCGGCTGCTCGAAGTCCGCGACCCGGGTGTGTCGACCGCGAAGGACCACTTCACGAAACTGGTGCACGATCGCACCCGTGGGAGCATGGATGGCACCGGTTCGGAACGGCCACCGAATCACGGGTCGGGGCGACTCGGGGATCGTGACGAATTCCGCATCGACATCGAGTTCGGCCTCGGTCACCTCGAACACTTCGGCCACCTCGTCGGCACTGGGCTGCAGCGACGACGAGTACTCACCCACCCACACCACGAACGGTGTGATGACGTATCCCGAACGGGTGACGTAATCGTCGAGGCGCCCGAGTACCTCCCCGGGGTCGGTGCGAATGCCCAACTCTTCCTGGAGTTCACGCAGGCAGGCCTGTGCCGGGGTTTCGCCCGGATCGACTCCGCCACCAGGTAGCGCGTACTGACCCGGGTGAGCGCGCAATCGGCTCGGCCGTCTGGTCAACAGCAGGCGACGGTCTCCGCGCTCCCCGCCGACCGCCAGAGCAACAGCTGCGTGGCGCAGACCGTCGGCATCGGCTGTCCGAAACTCGAAGTGGCCGAGTGCGCGCTCCATCGAGTCGCGGCCGAGGCAGTCGCTCGACTCGTCGCTACGCGCCATGAGTACCCACCGATTCGATTGCCGTCACGCGGGATCCGCGAGACGCGCGGCCGGAGGAAGGAGCTCGTCGGCGGACGCGGGCCAGGCCAGTGCATGCTCGGCCAACCCGGCCAACTGCTCCACTTGTGTTCGACACCAAGGCGATACATCGATTCGGTTCGCGAGCACGTCGGCCGAGAATTCGGCCCAGGACACCCATCGCGTTTCGTCGACCTCGTCAGGATCCGGGTCGAGTGTCGCGTCGTCGCCGACCGTCACTCGGTAGACGGGGCAGATCTCGTTCTCGACTATCCCGTTGTCCATCACAGCGCGGTACCGAAAATGCGGCAGCACCAGTTCCGCGGACCGGGCCTGCAGACCCAGCTCTTCGCCGATGCGCCGGAGCACTGCCGACTCCAGGTCCTCGCCGGGTGCAGGATGTCCACAACAACTGTTCGTCAACACGCCGGGCCACGTCGTCTTGCTCGACGCCCGTCGCGTGAGCAACACGGCACCGTCCTCACGCACCACGTAGCTGGAGAACGCCAGGTGCAGCGGGGTCTGTTCGGTGTGCACCGTGGTCTTGTCCTGGGTGCCGACGGCGCGGCCTTCGTCGTCGAGCAGCACCACGTGCTGCGCAGGGGATCGATCCATCGTTCCATGCTCCCACGGACGGACGGCCGGTCTAGTGTCGAACCATGGGACAGGACGACAAGGACAAGACAGACGGCGGCACCTCGACCGAACACGACACGGCGGACTCCCCCAAGGGCGGCCGACCCGGACCGGTGGACGGCGGAGGCGGCGGTGGGATGGCGACACGAGAGAACGCCCCGGAGATCGCCGACGATCAGGAGTGATATTTCCCGGTGCCGTCGCTGTTTGAATCACAGAGATTGCGTCAATACCCCCGATGTTCTCGCGCTGCGCGAGAGCACGAACCTCCATCAACGGAAGGACCTCGATGAGCATCAACGACGACGACATCACCACCTCAGGCGGATCTGCAGGCGAAGGACCCGCCGACGGCGGATCCAATCCTGGCGGACACGACGGCGGAGCAGACGGCCCGGCCGGAGCAGGCGAAGGACCCGCTGACGGCGGATCGAATCCTGACGGACACGACGGCGGAGCCGACGGCCCAGCGGGTGGAGAAGGCCCGGCCGACGGCGGATCCAACCCCGGCGGACACGACGGCGGTGCGGACGGTTCCGCTTGATCATCGAGTCGAACGACGAGCGCGGACCGGGCAACCGGTCCGCGCTTCGTCGTCTCACCGGAATCGACGCCGCCACTTTCGCGGAGCGTCACTGGGGCACAGCACCCAAGTTCACCCGATCTGCCGAACTGTCCGGATCGTTCGAGGATCTGATGACGGTCGACGCGGTCGACGAGTTGATCGCCGAGCGCGGCGTACGCACCCCGTTCGTGCGGATGGCCAAGGACGGCCGCCTGCTGGAGAAGAACAAGTTCACGGGGTCCGGAGGGTTCGGCGCCGAGATCACCGACCAGGTCGATTCCGCGGCGGTTCTGTCGGCCTTCGCGGCCGGCAACACTCTGGTGCTGCAGGGCCTGCATCGCCTGTGGCCGCCCTTGATTGCTTTCACCGGCGAGCTCGTTCGCGAACTCGGCCACCCGGTACAGGTCAATTCCTACGTCACTCCGGCTGCGTCCCAGGGCTTTTCGCCGCATTACGATGTTCACGACGTGTTCGTCGTGCAGATCGCCGGTAGTAAGCGGTGGACGATTCACTCGCCGGTGCATCGCCATCCACTGAACAATCAGCCGTGGTCGGATCGACGAGCAGCAGTGGAAACTCACGCCGACGACTCCCCGGAGTTGGACATCGTGCTCGATCCCGGTGACGTTCTGTATCTCCCGCGCGGCTGGATCCATTCGGCGCAGGCCCTGGGCGAGACGACGGTGCATCTGACGATAGGCGTCGCGTCGTTCAACGATTACGACATCGCCCATCACACCCTCGGTGCTCTTCAGGACGTCGAGGGACTGCGCGCACCGTTGCCGGCCGGATGGGACCCGACCGACTCCGAGTCCGTTCTCCCCCACGTACGCCGCGTGCTCGGCGACATGCGCCGAGCTCTCGACAAGTTGGATCGAGATCCCGAGGCGCTGCATCGGATCACCGAGCGTGTTGCGAGTCGGTACGACGAGCTGGTTCGACCCGAACCGGTGCGCCCCGTTCGCAGTGTTGCCCAGATGGGCGCGCTGCGAGGTCAGGACTCGATTCGGCTCAGGGCCGGGGTGATCGCGCGAGTGGTGCGAACCCCCCGAGTCCGCGGCTGTCGTGCTGCGCGACAAAACCGTGTCGATGCCGCCTCAGTGCGCCGATGCCCTCGAATTGTTGCTCGAAGGATCGCCGTGCCGGTTGGATTCTCTGCCCGGCCTCGACACCGACGATGCTGTCGTGGTCGGTCGCAGGCTCGTGCGCGAAGGCATCGCAGTCACCGCCATCGAGTGATGGCGAGCCCGACCATCAGGTGATGGTCACGCCGCCGTCCACTGCGATGGTCTGGCCCGTCACGTATCCGCCCGCGTCGGAGGCGAGCCAGACCGCGGTGGCGGCCAATTCTTCGGGGTCACCCTTGCGTCCGAGGATCATTCGGGGAGCCAATGCCTCGAGGTATCCCGGCTGGTAGGAATCGGTCATCTCGCTCTCGAAGAAACCAGGCGCAATAGCGTTGACGCGGATGCCTTTTCGAGCGCCCCACTGTTGCGCGAGGTCACGAGTGAGACCGACGATGGCCGCCTTGCTGGCACTGTAGGCAGCCTGAGGCAGACCGGCGGTGGTGAGCCCCAGAATGCTGGATATGTTCACGATCGAGCTTCCGGGCTGCATCACCCGTCCACACGCCTGAGCGGCCCAGTAGGAGCCGTTCAGGTTGATGTCGATGACAGAGCGGAACTGCTCGGGAGTCTCACGGGTGGCGGGGTACGCCGTGCCGACGCCGGCGTTGTTGATCAGCACGTCCACCTTGCCGAACTCGGCGACGGCGGCCTCGACCATGGCCGTGCACTGGTCGGGATCGACCACATCGGTTGCCACGCTCAGCGAACGCCCACCGACGCTGTCGATCAGTGCGGCAGTCTGTGCCAACTTGTCGACGCGACGGGCGGCCAGCACCACGTCGGCTCCGGCCTCGGCCGCCGCTTTCGCGAAAGACACTCCCAAACCGGACGATGCGCCCGTGACGATGACGACGCGGCCGTCGAGGCGGAATTTGTCCAAGATCGACATGTTCTGAAATCTCCTTGTATCGGGTGTCTCGTGCTCAGAACCAGGCGGGTGACATATCGAGGGTCGTTCGATCGAGAAGCGCCAGCAGATCGAGCTGTGCATCGACCTTCGGTAGCTCGTAGACGAAGAAGTACCGTGCAGCAGAGCGCTTTCCGTCGTAGAAGTCTCCGATTCGGTCTCCCACGGCAAGCAGCTGCTCGAGCCACATCCACGCGATGACCGTGTGGCCCATTGCCTCGAGGTAGGCCGTGGAATTCGCCAACGCCACGGCGGCGTCACCGGTACCCCAGACTGCGGCGGTGACCTCGACGATCCTCGAGAACCTGTTGTTCAGCTCGGTGCCGTACTGCTCGGCCGCTCCCCCGTGAGTCGATGCTCGCGTCACGGTCTCGGCGATTCGCTCGGCGAGCAGCGCCAACCCGGCACCGTTCTGCATGACGACCTTGCGGCCGAGTAGGTCCAAGCCCTGAATGCCGTGTGTACCTTCGTGAATGGGGTTGAGCCGGTTGTCGCGGTAGTGCTGTTCCACGTCGTAGTCGCGGGTGTAGCCGTAACCCCCGTGCACCTGAATGGCAAGACTGTTGGCCTCGAGACACCACTGCGAGGGCCAACTCTTGGCGATCGGTGTCAGTACGTCGAGCAACAGTGTCGATCGAGCTGCGTCGGCGGCGTCCGATGCCGAATCCTGGTGGTCCACCAAACGCGAGCAGTAGAGCCCGAGGGCCAATGCCCCCTCGACATACGACTTCTGCGCCAACAACATTCGGCGCACGTCGGCGTGCTCGATCAAAGCGACCGGAGGCGCGGCAGGATCCTTGGCTCCCAGTGGCCGTCCCTGGGTGCGCGTCTTCGCGTACTCGACGGACTTCAGGTAGCCGACGTAGCCGAGTGCGATCGCCAGGAATCCGACGCCGATCCGGGCCTCGTTCATCATGTGGAACATGTACGACAGACCACGGTTCTCCTCGGCGACGAGATAGCCGACTGCCCCGGCTTTCCCACCGGGAGAATGGGTTCCGTCGCCGAACGCGAGCAGAGTGTTGGTGGTACCGCGGTTGCCCATCTTGTGATTGAGCCCGGTCAGCACGATGTCGTTACGTTCGGCGATGCCGCCCTCACCGTTCGGCAGGAACTTGGGAACGATGAACAGCGAGATCCCTTTGACGCCGGGAGGTCCACCCGGCGTCTTCGCCAGAACCAGGTGCACGATGTTCTCGGTCAGTTCGTGATCTCCACCGGAGATCCACATCTTGGTACCGGTGAGCCGGTAGCTGCCGTCGTCCTGCGGCACAGCCTTCGTGGTGATGTCCGCCAGCGACGACCCGGCCTGCGGTTCGGACAAGCACATGGTGCCGAACCAACGCCCGTCGATCATGGGCCGCACGTAGTCGCGCACCTGCTCCGGGCTGCCGTAGGTGGCGATCAGATTGGCGTTGGCCATCGTCAGGAACGGATAAGACGACGTTCCAGCATTTGCAGCCTGGAAGAACGCCATGGCAGCACGAGAGACGGTGGCGGGCAACTGCATACCGCCGATCGATTCGTCGAACTGCCCGGCCATCAACCCCGCGTCGCGGTACACGTCGAGAGCGGCCTTCACCTCGGGGATCAGCTCCACCGCACCATCCCTGTTCATGGTGGGCTCGTGTGCATCGGCCTTCTTGTTGTGCGGGGCGAAATGCTTGTGGGCGATGTCTGCGCTCAGGTCCAGTACCGCATCGAACGTTTCGCGCGAGTGTTCCGCAAAACGTGGCCGCTCCGTCAACGCAACCACATCGAGCCATTCGTACAACAGAAAATCCAGGTCGCGGCGTGAGAGAACGTCCGACATTTCGCTGCTCCGATCGAGAGGGGTGACGCGTGAGCCGACGGCGTGAGCTCTACGAGGGAGCGGCAACCGCGTCGCACGTGACGTGCAACTCACCATACAAGTCGAGTTCGGTCGTCCACATCGAGTACCTACGCCGCCCGGATACACGACGGTTGCCCGGCATAGCAGTACGCGAGAAAGGTTGAAACACAGACATTTCCGGCCAATTGGACTATGAGCAGCGTCACGATTACCTACTCGGCCACGGGCATATACTTACCTTTGATAACGATATTCGACGTACGAGCACGATGATCCGGCGTCGTCCGGTGCATCGTGGAGGGGAGCGAAGCATGACCCGAACAATTGCCATGAAAAGCACAGTGGCCGTCGACAGCGAACACGATCGAGACATCCGCCAACGAGACCGTTTCCAGCATCTTCACGACAGCGATCCGGAGTTCCGGGCTGCCGAGCCGGATCGGTCGGTTGCCGACGCGGCTCGTGAACTGGCACCCAACCTCGCTCGCGTGGTTGCCGAGATCATGACCAGGTACGCCGACCGCCCCGCCCTGGGACGCCGCGCGCGCACGATCGAGGACACCGACGGCAGCACTACCGCTCGCTTGCTCCCCCGATTCGACACGGTGACCTACGGGCAGGCCTGGGCCGACGCGGGAGCCTTGGCGTCCGCCCTCGGTCACGACGACGGCGGCATCGCTGCGGGCGACTTCGTGGCCACGCTCGGTTTCGCCGGCATCGACTACGTGATCACCGAACTGGCCACAATCCGTGTTGGCGCAGTCGCAGTTCCACTTCAGGCCGGAGCCACCGCGGGTCAACTGAGGGCCATCGTCGACGAGGTCGAGCCGGTGGTCCTGGCCTCCGACGTGGACAACCTCGCCGTCGCGATGGAGGTCGCCGGTCACTGCCGGTCGATCCGCACAGTGGTCGTACTCGACTACGACGACCGAATCGATGCCGACACCCGCGCGCTGACGTCCGCGCGCGAGGGTGTCCACGGGTCCGGCATTGCTGTTCGACCGCTCACCGAACTGGTGGACGAGGGTTCCCGACTCCCCCAGGTGCCGTTGTTCGACGTCGAGGATCCCGAGCGCCTCGCCGCACTGATCTACACCTCCGGCAGCACCGGTACTCCGAAAGGGGCGATGCATACCGAGCAGATCGTGTCCGGTGCGTGGACCGGGGCCTGGCATCGGACGGGTGCCTCGTCCGAGGGTGTCGACGAGCCGGCTTTTCCCGTCATCACTCTCGACTACCTACCGATGAGCCACCTTGCGGGCCGCGGGCTCGTTTTCTCGACTCTGGCGGCGGGCGGCACGGTTCATTTCGCCGGCTCCAGCGACCTGTCCACGTTGTTCGAGGACTTCGCTCTGGCGCGCCCCACGCTGGCGTTGTTGATTCCGCGGGTGTGCGAGATGATTCGCCACACCGTGCTCGCCGAAATCGATCGTGCGGTCGACGGTACCGATGCGGGCGAACACGAGCAGATTTCGCGAGGCGTGCTCGAGCGCGTGCGGTCCGAGCAGTTCGGTGGACGAATCCTGGCTGCAATGGTGGGCACCGCACCCATCGCCGCCGAGGTCAAGGATTTCGTGACCGACTTGCTCGACGTTCGGGTTCGCGACAATTACGGCTCGACCGAAGCCGGAATGGTACTTCTCGACGGGATTGTCGCGCGGCCACCGGTTCTCGAATACAAGTTGGACGACGTGCCCGAACTCGGCTATTTCTCCACCGACACTCCCCATCCACGTGGTGAGCTCCTACTCAAGACGACGTCGATCATCCCCGGCTACTACAAGCGGCCCGATGTGACCGCAGACGTCTTCGATTCGGACGGGTTCTACCGCACCGGCGATGTCGTGGCCGAGCTGGAACCGGACCGGCTCGCATACGTGGATCGTCGCAAGAACGTGCTGAAGTTGGCCCAGGGCGAATTCGTCGCGTTGGCGCGCCTGGAAGCGGTGTTCGGTACGAGCGAGCTGGTGGACCAGATCTTCCTGTACGGCAACAGCCAGCGGTCGTATCTGTTGGCGATCGTCGTTCCTGCCCACGCGAACTCGACTGCGGGCGCGATCATGGAGTCGCTACAGCGGATCGCTCGCACGGAGTCGCTGAATTCGTACGAGATACCTCGCGAGGTCGTGCTCGAACGCGAGCCCTTCACTCAGGACAACGGTTTGCTGTCGGGTGCCGGAAAGCAATTGCGTCCCAAACTCGTCGAGCGGTACGGCGACGAACTCGAGCGTCGCTACGCAGAACTCGAATCGGGGCAGACCGATCGACTGCGTGAGCTCCGGCGTTCCGGTGCCCAGGCACCCGTGCTCGTCACGGTCGGGGACGCCGCCCAGGCTCTACTCGGCTGTTCGGGCGCAGACATCCGGCCCGATGCCCACTTCACCGATCTCGGTGGTGACTCGTTGTCGGCGTTGACGTTTTCCACATTGCTGCGCGACATCTACGACGTCGACGTCCCGGTCGGGGTGATCACCGGACCCGCCATGGACTTGGCGGCTCTTGCCGACTACATCACGTCCGCGATCGACAACGATTCCGACACAGCGACATTCGCGTCGGTTCACGGACGCGACGCTTCCGTCGCGCACGCATCGGATCTGCCACTGTCGGCATTTCTGGACGCCTCACTGCTCGATGCCGCTCATCGAATTCCAGGCCCTCGGCCGGTAACGAACACCGTGCTGCTGACGGGAGCGAACGGCTACCTGGGCAGGTTTCTGTGCCTCGAATGGCTCGAGAAGATGGCAGCCGCCGGCGGAAGAGTCATCTGCCTGGTGCGCGGACGCTCCGATGCCGATGCCCGCGCTCGGCTCGACGCCGCCTTCGACAGCGGGGACGCGACGTTGTCCGATCGATACCGCGCGTTGGCCGACGCCTCACTCGACGTGATTGCAGGCGATCTGGGCACTCCCCGGTTCGGGTTGACCGACGTTGTCTGGGAAGAACTTTCCCGCCG
Source organism: Rhodococcus sp. NPDC080181 (assembly GCF_040702225.1). Classification (NCBI taxonomy): domain Bacteria; kingdom Bacillati; phylum Actinomycetota; class Actinomycetes; order Mycobacteriales; family Nocardiaceae; genus Rhodococcus; species Rhodococcus sp. NPDC080181. The sequence goes on along the minus strand of NZ_JBFBKN010000010.1, from coordinate 96,461 downwards.
CGTGGACCGCGTCGTGCACCCGGCAGCACTGGTCAATCACGCGCTGCCGTACGAGCACCTCTTCGGACCGAACGTCGTCGGAACGGCCGAGGTGATCCGGTTGGCCTTGACCGACCACATCAAGCCGGTGACCTACCTGTCGACGGTCGCGGTTGCCGTCGGTGTCGACGACTTCCACGAGAACGGTGACATTCGGGTGGACAGTCCGCAACGAGCAGTCGACGAGTCGTACGCCAACGGTTACGGAAACTCCAAGTGGGCGGGCGAAGTGTTGTTGCGCAACGCTTTCGACGAGTACTCGCTGCCCGTTTCGGTCTTCCGGTCCGACATGATCCTCGCCCACAGCAGATGGTCCGGTCAGCTGAACGTGCCCGACGTATTCACGCGCCTGATCCTGTCGGTGGTCGCAACCGGGCTGGCACCGAGAAGCTTCTATGCCACCGACACCGGAGCGCCCACCGACGAGCAGGGCAGGCCACTGGCTCACTACGACGGATTGCCTGCGGACTTCAGTGCAGCGGCCATCACCTCGATCGCGGGCGACGACGTGGCAGGCTACCGAACCTTCGACATCTTGAACCCCCACGACGACGACATATCGTTGGATACGTTCGTCGATTGGTTACGTGACGCGGGCTGCACCATCGAGATCGTCGACGATTACGACGACTGGTTCGAAAGGTTCAGCGCGGCAGTTCAGGAACTACCGGAGAAACAACGGTCACACTCGTTGTTGCCGCTGATCCACTCCTACGCGCATCCCCAGCACCCGTCGTCGGGAGCAATCCTGCCGGCAGACGAATTCGCGTCGGCTGTCGGCGATATCCCACACCTGGGGCGAGAACTGATCGAGAAGTATCTGGCCGATCTGGTAGCACTCGGCCTGGTGGCCAAGAGCTGACCGCTACCTGGTGCGGGCCCTTCGGCTCGCACCGGGTAGCCCCGCCCACTACCGCGGTACAGTCGTAAGCCTATGTGGATCGGATGGATAGAACTGGATTTTTTGTTGGGCGACGTGCACTCCCTGAAGGAGAAGCGCTCGGTGATTCGGCCCGTGATCTCGGAGCTGCATCGAAAATTCGCGGTGTCGGTCGCCGAAACCGACCATCGCGACCTGCACAGACGGGCCGAAATCGGAGCGTCGGTGGTAGCCGGCGACCTCGACCACGTGACCGACATCCTCGACCGGGTCGAGCGGATGGCGGCGTCCCGACCGGAGCTTCACCTCGTAGCCGTTCGGCGGCGCACCCTGAAGAGCGACGACATCTGAATCGCGCGCTGTCGACGAATCCGGGTCATCGACGGTTACGGTCATCGACGGACGTCGAACACCTGCTTCTGGATGCCGTTGCCGTACACCTCGTGCTCCACCAGATCCAGGTGAATCGTGGCCTTGTCGCTGGAGCTGAACAGCCGCTTGCCCGCGCCGAGCAGCATCGGGAAGACCAACAGGTGGTAGCGGTCGACGAGACCGGCATCGGCGAGGCTACGACCCAGCGTCGCGCTACCGTGCACCGAGATCGGCCCGCCTTCGGTCTCCCGGAGTTCGGCGACGTCGTCGATGCTGCGCAGAATGGTTGCCGGCCAACGGTCGTCGCTGCGCTCCAATGTCGTCGACACCACGTATCTGGGCATCGAGTTGTATCCGGCGAAATCGTCCATCGTGGGCCACACGGGAGCGAACGCCTCGTAGGAGGTACGCCCCAGCAGCATGGCCGTGGCCTCGTCCTGCTCGCGGCCCTTGATCTCGTACGCCGCTGGATCGAACTCGATGTCCTTGAACGTCCACCCCGCGTTGCGGTAGCCGACTTCCCCACCCGGCCCCTCCATGACGCCGTCGAGCGAAACGAACGCGGTCACGATCACGGTGCGCATGGCAATCCTCGGTTCGGTGTGAGGCAGAAGCGGAACAGGTGCCGGAATCGTAAACCACGCGTCGAACCGACGACAGGCAGTGTCGGGTGGCAAGGTGGTCTCATGGCCGAGCAAGTGGAACGCACCGAAGACGGTCACTATGTCGTCATCAAAGGTCGACGGTGGCGCGCGACCGATCCCGACATTCCCGAGGATCGCAACGCCGAATTGCGCTCGATCCTCATGGCGTGGCGCAGAGACGTCAAACGCACCTCCGGTGCCACAGAGTCTCGCGCGGGCGTTCAGGCCGCCAAAGTCGCCCTGGGAGAACGAGGTACGCCGTGGTGGGAACAATCCCCGGACGAGCGACGGGCCCGCTGGGAGGCCGAGGTGCCGCGGCCGACCGATACCGATCTCGAGAACTGATCACACAATTCGTTGCCATATCGGAAACTATCCAATATGGTTTCCGATATGGAAAGCATCGATAAGCCCACCTCGTCCGAAGCTCGAACGACTCTCGACGACATCGACCGCGTGCAACGCGCCGTGCGCGACACTCCGTGGCCGGCCTGGTTGTACGCCGTCAACGCAGTGCTCATCGGGGCGTTGACACTCACGCCACTGCTCACCGACTCCCACCGCACTGTCGCCCTGCTGATTCTGGCCGCGGCCATTGTGGCAACGAACGTGATCACCGGGTACCGAATGGGCACACCGTGGGCGCTGCCTACCAGCCGTGGATTTTTGGCGTCGGTCGCACTGTCCGTTGCTTTCGTGGTGGTAGCACTCGCATTCGCACAGCCATCCCTGCCGAGCTGGGCGTTGGTGCTCCTCGCTGCAGCAGCGACGGCGACCTACTCGTTCGGTTCGATCGCTCACTACCGGAGCACACACCGATGACGGACGATCTGGATCCGATCATTCATCCGGCGAACCGGCTGCGGATCTGCGCGCTGCTGGCGGCCGGTACGACGCTCGAGCTCGCCGTCGTGAAGGAACACAGTGGATTGAGCGCATCCGCGCTGAGCAAGCAGGTGGCGGCCCTGGTCGACGCCGGCTACGTGGATCAGCAGAGATCACGCACCGACTCGCGGCGGATGTGGCTGTCGCTGACTAGGGAGGGAAAAAACGCCTACCGCCGCCATGTGGCTGCCCTCCGCGCCATTCTCGCCGAGGCCGAGGCGAGCCCATCCGAGCCTGGGCGGTGAGTTCTCCCCCAGCTTCGTGTCTACTTTTTCGACGGATGAAGCCGATGCAGCCCGCACCGGTCGTTCGATTCGAGAAGGAGTCCCGCCATGCCCACACTCAGTCCGTACCTGTCGTTCCGTGACAATGCGCGCACCGCTATGGAGTTCTACAGGACGGTCTTCGGTGGAGAGCTCACGCTGACCACGTTCGGCGAGGGCCAGGCCACCGACGATCCATCCGAGAAGAACCTGATCATGCACGGCCAGTTGACAACTCCCAGCGGATTCACACTGATGGGGGCCGACACCCCGCCGTCGATGGAACACACACCCGGAAACACGATGAGCGTCTCGCTCTTCGGTACCGAGCACGAGGAATTGACGGGCTACTGGAACGCGCTGGCCGTCGACGCACAATTCACTATGGGTCTCGACGCAGCACCGTGGGGTGACACATTCGGCATGCTCACCGACAAGTTCGGTGTGCAGTGGATGGTGAACATCTCCGGCTCGGTCGCCGAAAGCTGAGCGACGGAGGAGCAGTGGGCGCCTTCAGTGGCTGCGAGATTCGACTGAGATGACCTCGTGCAGCCCGACGGGCCCCCAGCCCCTGTCGAGCGCCACGATCAGCACCGCGCAACCGACCGCGGACAGCACCAGTGCGGAACCGAACAACGCGGTGTAACCGAACACGTCGCCGATCACGCCCGCCGTAAGTCCGGACGCACCCTGCGCAAAGACGATTGCGCAGGCCATCAGTGTGTAATCGCTTCCTGCATAACGTTTTTCCGATGCGTCCATCATCAGTGCGAAAACGGCAACGGTTGCAGCGCCGCCCAGCACGTGTTCGGTGACGTTGGCCGCGACCAGGAGCGGAAACCCGCCGATGCCGAACGATGCCACTACATACAACGCAAGACTGAGAGTTTGGGCGATTCCGCCGACCAGCAGAGCCTGACGACGTCCGAAGCGAAAGGACAACCACGCGCCGAGCGCAGCACCTCCGAGTGCTGCCACCGACGACAGGCCGCCCTCGACCAGGGCGATCTGAGTCAAGGTCAGTCCGTTGTCCGAAAGGAACGGGCCGACCAGCGCCGAGCCCATCGAGTTTCCGAATTTGAAGCCGACGATGAGAAGGATGAACGCGACCATGCCAGGCCTGCGCAATCGGGACCACCAGGCCACAGAGAGTCGCGCCGGGCCCTCGGACTCGGGCTGCCGGTCGGTGTCCACGTCTGCCGCGGCCAGTTGCCTGTTCATGAACCAGACCGGGGCCGTCGCCAACAGGATCAGCAATGCCATCGCAACGAAGAGCACCTGCCATCCCGCAAAGGTGAACAGCCACAACAGCACTCCCCCGCCGCACACCATACCTACCCGGTACGCGCCCACTTGCAGACCGTTACCCAGGCCGCGTTGCGCCACCGTCAACGTGCGAACCGCTATCCCATCCGTTGCGATGTCCTGGGTGGCCGACAGCGCGTTGATGACAAAGATTCCGACGAACAGCCAGCGCAACGTCGACGACAAATCGAGAAAAGACAGTGCGAGCGCCACCAGCGCGGCGGACACCTGTAAGGACAGAAGCCACCGCCGCCTCGACCCGTAACGATCGACGTACGGTGCCCACAGAAATTTCAGCGCCCACGGCAGAAACAACACCCCGGTTGCACTGATTTTCACCAACGAGAAGCCCGACTCTCGAAGGACGACGGGCAGGGCCTGCGTGAAGAAGCCGAACGGCAGCCCCTGAGCGAAGTACAGGGCCCCGAGCAACGTGAGGGTGCCGACGGTGAACGACGCCGGACGCACCGCATTGGTCATGCCGGTCATCGTGTCAGAGCGAGGCCTCGTCCGCCGAGTACCGCACCGGTTGCCGAAGAATGGTGCGCAGCTTCGCCGGTTCGACCCGTCGTGGGTCACTGAGGTAGATCTCGTGATGACGGCCGGTCATCGTCAGCCCGGCCTGCGGGATGTAGCGGTGGTGCATCTCGTCGAGCACGGCGGCCTCGTCGTCGTAGGAACCGGTGTGCAGAGTTTGCACGCACAGGCCCTCGTCGAGGGTGTCGAGGCGCATTCCGTCACGTCGGTCCGAACGGTTCTCGGATGCGTCGACCCGTACGGCGTGCTCGAACATCGTGTGGTCGATCCAGTCAGGCACCATGATCATCACAGTCCAGAGCCAGTTCGACTTGTCCCGGCGCGTGGTGAAGGCCGCCATGTCCGGCGCCCACCACAAGGCTTCGAGCGGTGGGACGACGTAGTCGCGCTCCAGGTCGTTCTTACTGGTGAATTTCAGCCGATACGCAACGGGGAACAGGGTGGATACAGCATCGGCATATTCCGGTGCGGTGTTCGGATCCCCGTGGCCGTCGATCATCAAGTATTTCGTCGGTGGCACGGTCAGAACTCGAAACACGTTGCGCCGTGCCGAATACGAGTCGAGGGTCTTCTTGAAATCCGTCTTCATGCCCTCACCTCCTGCCGACTGCGCGTCAGTGTACCGACCACTCCGGGCTGGGGTGCCGTGGTGAACGCTCTCCTGTTCGGAAGCAGTTGGTCGGTCGACCGACACTGTCACAGCTCGGCGTCGACTGCCTTCGATTCGCCCCGACGCACTGCCATGTAGTCGGACAGTTCCCGTTTGACGACCGGCAGCAGCAAGTAGAGGCCCGAGATGTTGACCAACGCCAGAAGGAACAGCGTGGCGTCGGCGAAGTCGAGCACCGAGCCGAGCGACAGGACGGTGCCGATGACGGTGAAGGTGCAGAACATGAGGTTGAAGAAATTGCGCGACAACCGGCTGCGACCGAACAACGATGTCCAGGCCTGTAGTCCGTAGTACGCCCAGGTGATCGCCGTGGACAACGCGAACAGTGCCACAGCGAGAGTGAGTACGTACGGGAACCACGGCAGGACGGTCTCGAAGGCGTCGGAGGTGAGCGTGACGCCGCCCGCCGGCAACTCACCGGTTTCGGCAACTATGGCGCGCTGGTCCTGCCAGGACACAGTATTGGCGATCACGATGGTCAGGGCCGTTGCCGTGCAGATGACCACAGTGTCGATGAAGGGCTCGAGCATTGCCACGAATCCTTCGGTGACCGGATGTCTGGTCTTGACGGCCGAGTGAGCAATGGAAGCCGATCCCAACCCGGCCTCGTTGGAGAAGGCCGCGCGCTGGAACCCGATGATCATCACTCCGAGTACTCCGCCTGCCACGCCCTCGGGTGAGAACGCGCCGTCGAAGATGGCACCGAACGCCGTCGGAACGGACCGGAAGTTCACGGCGATGACGACGCCGCACGCGACGACATAGACCAACGCCATGGAAGGAACGAGTTTTGCGGTGACGGCCGAAATGGACTTCATGCCGCCGATGATGACCAGGCCGATGATGAGTGCGATCACGAGTCCGAACACTGCCTTCGCACCGTCCGAACCGAGGAAGCCTTCGTCGCCACCGGTAACCGAGCGGACCTGCGCGTACGTCTGATTGGCCTGAAACATGTTGCCGCCACTGATGGCGAAGAACGTGATGATGACGGCGTAGAAGGCAGCCATCACCTTCCCGACCTTTGCAAGACCTCGCTCGGCGAGTCCCTTGGTGAGGTACTTCATCGGCCCGCCCGAGACGGTGCCGTCCTCGTTGATATCCCGATATTTCACGCCTAAGGTGCACTCGACGAACTTCGAGGCCATTCCCAGCAGTCCGGCGAGGATCATCCACAAGGTCGCCCCTGGTCCACCCAGCGTGACTGCGACCGCCACACCTGCAATGTTCCCCAGTCCCACGGTTCCGGACACTGCGGCCGTGAGAGCCCGGAAGTGGCTGACTTCTCCTGGTGCATCGGCTTCGTCTTCTTTGCCGCTCACCAGGATCAAAGATCGCTTGATACCGCGGAACTGAATGAACTTGAACGTGACGGTGAAGACGACGGCACCCAGAATCAGCCACAGAACGATCAGTGGAACTGCGGCACCACCGATGTTCACGGTGAAGAACACGAAGCTGGAGACAGCGGCGGAGATCGGATCGAAAGCATTGTTGATCGCTGTCTCGATAGAACTGATCGTGCCTCCGTCCGCGGCCGAATAGTCGATGGCGAGACGGTGAAAACTCATGACGTCGAGTCAACATCATCCCGGGCACACGTCACGGTCTTTATCGAAAAACGGGCAAATATTTACATATTCTTGACTTGTAGTGGCTCATACACGGGTCCGAGCGGGCAATCGGCGGAGCAGAAGCGTCGCCGCATCGAGGACCATGTGTCGGTCGTAGGTCAGGCAGTAGTCGTACAACACGCTTCCGTCGTGGGCAGTTCCGCTCTCCACCGCGATGAGAGCAACGCTAGACATCGGTGCCACGATGACAATCGAGCGCTCCGACGCCAGTGGTTCGTCCTCGCCGACCGCAACGGTCCGAAACCGATGTTCACCCGGCATCGGCCGCGAGTCGAAGACGGCCACGAGAGACGTGCGCACAGCGAGGTCGTCGAACAACGCGACACGCTCGGCGGTCGTCCCGGCCGACGCGTTCGTCGTCGCCAATACGACGGTCGACGCACCGGTGCCGTAGACACTGCGAAGCAGACCGTTCTCGATGTCGTCGAGAAGCCGTGCGTCAGCGCGCCGACGGGTTCCGAATCGATGGACCAGACCGTACGGCGTCACGGCAACAGGGGCCCGGACGGTTATTGCCGGCTCCAACTCGAGTGTGTTGGCCGTACCGCCGGTGGCTCCGAAGGTGGGTAGACGAGTCGGGGCGCCGTACAGGTAGCCCTGGCCGAGAACCGCACCCATGTCGTGCGCGGTCGCTTCGTGCCGCTCCGTTTCGATTCCCTCGGCGAGCACCAGCGCACCGCTGCGTTCGGCCTCTGCGGCGACCGCGGACACCACGGACGCCGTGGCATAGCTCGAACGGCCCTGCACGAGAGACATATCCAGCTTGATCACGTCGGGCCGGAGCAGCGGAATCAGTGCCAGACTCGACGAGTCTGCACCCACATCGTCGAGCGCGGCCCGCCATCCCAGGTCGCGGGCATGCTCTACCGCACGCAGCAGCCCGGAGGGGTCACCCATCAGATCTCGCTCGGTGATCTCGACGATGATCGACAACCGAGATGCCTCGGCCACCAATGGCAGGCACTCTCTCGGAGGTGGCGCGTCCAGGGCTGTGGGTTCCGCGTTGACGAACAACGCGAGTCCTTCGGGGAAACCGGCTTCGACGGCCCCGCTCAGGGCGCTGAGTCTGCACCGCCAGTCGAACTCGGCCGACTCGCCTCGATCGGCCGCCTCGCGCAGCAGCTGCGGCGGCGAGATCGCTTGCGCGTCGCCGCAGGTCCGCACCAGGGCTTCGTAACCCACGACAGCTCGGCCGTCCAACGCGACGATCGGCTGGTAGGTCGACGTGATATCGATCGTCATCGGCGAAAATTGCGCGTGCGAGGCGTCACGATGCACAGGCGGACCTCCCTCGGTACATCTCGACGGTCCCCACCCGGGGAACCATCATGCCCGATGGTCGCCGGCCGCGCCTTCTTCCCTCGCCGACGGGCTATAGGGTTCTCGGAAGACTTCGAATCGGCGGTGAACAATGGTGGGTGCGAACTCCGACGATCACCTGTTCGCGGGCAGATATCGTCTGGGCAACGTCGTGGGGCGCGGCGGAATGGCAGATGTCGTTCGAGCCGACGACGACGTCCTCGGTAGGCCCGTTGCCGTGAAGATATTCCGTCAGGGTGAACCCGCACATACCGATGCACGGATCGATGCCGAGATCAGGACGCTCGCGTCGCTGTCGCATCCTGGCCTGGTGACGTTGTACGACGCGGGTACCGCCCCCGACACCGGCGGCATCCGAGTGCCTTTTCTCGTGATGGAGTTCGTCGACGGCCCCACTCTGAACGGCTACCGCGCAGGCCGCGCACTACCGGGCGATGTCGTCGCCCGGATGGGACACGAGATTGCTCGAGCCCTTGCCTACATCCACCACCGCGGCGTGATCCACCGCGACATCAAACCGGCCAACATCCTGGTCGCCCGAGAGCCGGCGTCGAGCACGGGACACTGCGTGAAGCTCACCGATTTCGGTATCGCTCGCATCGTCGACGCCGACCGCCTCACCGAGCACGGCACCACCGTCGGCACCGCTCACTATCTCAGCCCGGAACAGGCGACGGGCACCTCTGCGGGGCCTGCAACCGATATCTACAGCCTCGGATTGGTTCTCATCGAATGTCTTACCGGCGCAATGGTGTTCGACGGCAGCGCGGTAGCCGCAGCCGTGGCGCGCTTGCACCGCGATCCCGAGGTACCCGAGCAACTCGGGCCCCAGTGGCATTCACTGCTGACGACGATGACGGCCAGACATCCCGAAAACAGGCCGACGGCGGACACCGTGGCCGACGCCTTACACAGTCTTTCCAGCGAACCGCCACCACCGCCGGCCACTGCGGTCCTGCCCGCCGCGAATGCGACAACGTTTGTCGCCGAACAGGATTCGGCCCCTCGGCAAACGGAGGGTTCACGGCGTCGCGGTCTTGTCTTTCTGGCTGCGGCCGCACTGTTCGTCGCCGTCGCGTCGGCAATTGCCTGGATGGCAACCGGAACAGGCGACGAGCCGATCGAGACATCGCCGTCCACATCGGTCACCGCTCCGACCAGTCCTGCACCCGTGACGACGGCATCCGAGTCCTCGATGCCGGTTGTCTCGAACCTCCCCCAGGACGTGCCCGCCCCCGCCGTCGATCAGGTGCCCGCCGAGCCGCCACAACCTGTGGCTCCACCGCGAAACGGGAACAACGGCAACGGTAATGCGGGCAACGGTAATGCGGGCAACGGTAATGCGGGCAACGGCAACTCCGGCAACGGGAGTCCAGGCAACAGCAACGGCAACGGCAATTCAGGCAACGGGAACTCCGGCAACGGCAACCCCGGCCGTGGGAACTGAGCATGTCGGCAACCAAGGGAACGGACAGAGCATGACGCACGTCGACACCGTGGTGGTGGGAGCCGGCATTTCCGGCCTCACCGCAGCACGCATTCTGCACCGTGCGGGTCACCGTGTGGTCGTTCTCGAAGCCCGCGACCGCATCGGCGGACGAGTGGACACCCTGCGGACGGACGGACAGATTCTCGATGTCGGTGCGTCCTGGGTTCATGGAATCGACAACAATCCGCTGGCCGACGCAGTACAGGCTTTCGGCATTCTGACCAGTGAGTTCACGGTGGGGAGTTTTCAGCCGGACGGACGACCCATCGCGTACTACTCACCGAACGGACGGCGTCTGAGCGAGGACGAGGTTGCGAGCTTCGCGTCGGACGTACACGTCGTCGACGAGCTGTTGGCGGCGACCGTAGCGACATCGACCCTGGGCACGTCGTACGGGGATGCCGTGAACAGCACCGTGAAACGGCTCGCATGGGATCCTGATCGAATCGAACGGGTCCGGGAGTTCCTGGGTCACCGGGCCGAGGAACAGCTGGGTGTCGACCAGGGGATGCTCGATGCGCACGGGTTGGACGACGACGCGATCGAGGGTGACGAGGTCGTCTTCCCCGAGGGGTACGACCGGCTCGCGGTCTGTCTGGCCGACGGGCTGGATGTACGACTCGGCCATGAAGTGACACGCATCGCGTGGGGATCGAACAGCTCCTCCGTCGAGACTCTCACCGAGACGTTCTCGGCCGACCACATCGTGGTGACGGTTCCGATCGGCGTCCTGAAGTCACCGACCTTGCTTATCGAACCGCCTCTTCCCCATCCGGTGTCGACTGCGTTGGACGGACTCGAGATGAACGCGTTCGAGAAGGTGTTCCTACAGTTCCCGCATGCATTCTGGGACGAGGACGTCTACGCGATTCGGCAGCAGGGGGAGGCCGGGCGTTGGTGGCACTCGTGGTACGACGTGACCGTGCCGCAGGGGTTGCCCACGCTGCTCACGTTTGCGGCGGGGCCGTGTGCGCAGACGATCCGGCAGTGGTCCGACGCACGCATTGCCGAATCGGTGCTCGACGCGCTTCGTGGCCTCTACGGCGAACGCGTGATCTCCCCGCAGCGGGTGCATGTCACGCGATGGCAGGACGACCCGTTCTCCCGCGGTGCTTACTCTTACCCGGCGGTCGGCTCGCGACCGAGCGACCACGACGATCTGTCGACCCCGGTCGGCGGAGTTCTACACCTGGCCGGCGAGGCAACGTGGACGGACGATCCGTCGACGGTGACCGCGGCATTCCTGTCGGGACACCGAGCGGCGGAGCGAATCCTGGCCCGCACGGTTCCGTTCGACGAGATCTGGGGCGGCGGCGAACTTCGTCCCAATTAGACGGAGATTCGCGTTTCCTTCCCGAAACCGCGCACCGGGATTACTATGACGACTTCATCCAGGCGGATGACCCGTTACCGATGTGCGCTGCCATTCTTCTGGTCGGTGCCGATGTGGCAGCGGCGCTGTTCGACACGGCAAGGCACAGGGGTGGACCATGGTTTCCGACGTCATCGATTGCAGCACGGTCTTCGCACACGACGTCGAGCAAGTGTGCGGGGTGCTCAGTGCGGTCGAACTGTACCCGCGATATTTCCCCGGACTCGGGTACTGCCTTCTCAGCGAGTCGGCGAACCGCTACACGTGCGACGTCGGTGGGGTCGAGCACGCACTCGAAGTCGTGGTGAACAGACGTAACCGGCCGATCATCACCGTCGAGCACGTCGAATCCGGCGGTTTCATCAGATTCACCCTCAGCGCGCGTTCACCGAGCGAGACCAAAATCGATGTGACGATCTTCCGAGCCGGCCTGGCCGGAACCTACTCGCCGCAACCCGAACACAATCGGGCAGTGGTCGACTGGGTCATGGGTGGCCTGAACAGGTTGGCCGAGTCCCTCTCCGGCGCAACGACATCGATCGTGTCCAACGCCGGCGATTCCCGGTCGCTACAGCTTGCGGTCCTCAAAACGATGATCGGTACCGGCGTCGTTCGTGCCGCGCGTCCTGATCGCGCATACCGGCAGCTGAACTCGCTGGCGAAATGGGGCTTCACCCTCGGCGGTGGCTTCGCGGCCGCCGCCGCCAAGTCACCGGACGAAATTGCCGTGATCGACGATCGCGGTACTCGCACGTTCGCAGAGATCCACCTGCGATCGCATCGGATAGCAGCAGGGTTCGCCGCATCCGGAATTCGCCCGGGAAGCACGGTAGGAGTTCTGGCCCGCAATCACACTGCCATGATCGAATGCGTCGTCGCCTGCGGCATGCTCGGTGTCGAGGTCGTACTTCTCAACACCGGCCTCGCGGCCCGCCAGATCGAGACCATCTCGAGTCGTCACCAGTTGCAAGCGCTGTTCGTCGACGACGAATTCGACAAGATGGTTCGCTACCTCCCCAGCGACGTCCTCCGCGTCAGCTTGTCGGCTCATACCGTCGTCGCGGGCCGTCGCACTCTGGAGCATTTCGTCGCGGCTCCGTCCGCCACGTTCGACAGACCGCAACGGCCCGGATCCGTTGTCGTGCTGACCTCGGGCACCAGCGGGTCTCCCAAAGGTGCACTTCGCCCGACCCCACGCGGCTTCGGGACCGTCGCGGCCATGTTGTCCCGCATGCCACTTCGTATGAACGAGCGCATGCTGATCGCTGCGCCGATGTTCCACAGTTGGGGGCTGGCGGCGTTGCAGATCAGTACACCGCTGCGGGCAACAGTGGTTCTGCAGGATCGATTCGATCCGGAAGAGTGCTTGCGGGCAATCCAGACTCATCGGTGCACGTCGCTGATCGCCGTCCCGATCATGTTGCAGCGCATACTCGATCTACCCGAGTCCGTGCGATCACGCTACGACACGTCCAGCTTGAAAGTCGTCGCGTGCAGCGGTTCGGCGTTGACGGGGTCGACCGTCTCGCGGTTCATGGATGCCTTCGGAGATGTTCTGTACAACTTCTACGGTTCCACCGAGGTCTCGTGGGCGACCATCGCCACACCGCAGGATCTACGTGCAGCTCCCACTACCGCGGGTCGGCCGCCGCTCGGCACGACGATCGCCGTACTCGACGCCGACGGCGCAGTGGTTCCGACCGGCACTCTGGGCCGGATATTCGTAGGTAACGACATGCTCTTCGACGGCTACACGAACGCCGAGCCTCCGTCGACTGCTTCGGCTCGCGGTGCAGCACTCATGGATACCGGCGACCTCGGGTACATCGATTGCAACGGGCGGCTCTTCGTGTGCGGGCGGGACGACGAGATGATCATCTCCGGCGGCGAGAACGTGTTTCCCGGGCCGGTGGAGGACGCCATCGCCAACCTTCCTCAGGTCGGCGAGGTAGCGGTGGTCGGTGTACCGGACAACGAGTACGGTCAGCGCCTCGCGGCGTTCGTCGTCGGTCGGGGTGCTGCAGGCCTGGACGCAGATATGGTGCGGGCCTACATCCGAAATCGACTGAGCCGGTTCTCGGTGCCGCGAGACATCACGTTCCTCGAAGAACTCCCCCGAACCGCGACCGGCAAAGTGATCAAGAGGATGCTGATCGAACCTCCCACGGCCGCCGGTATGTAAGCCGGCACGTCGACTTCCTCACCACCCCGGCTTCCGACTCCACCCAGAGAACTCTCAGTTGTTTGACTGTTCAGAATCTGAGACTATTTGGGAGGAAGCGATACCCGTTCTGCGGGTGAGGGACGGAAGGGACGGAATGGCGATGTCGAGGTCATCGGATGAACCCCGTCAGGCTCGCGCCGCCCAGCCCGGGGATGCGTCGTCGTCCTTCCTGCAGTTGTTTTTCGAGGCAACCCGTGAGAACGACCTCTCCCCCGGGCCGAGTCCGAACCGTGGAATCCACGACGACCGATCGAGCGACTGAAAAATCCAGCAACCGAGTCGACAATCGAAGCGCGCAATAGAGTCGAATGACTGATGACAGCTCACGACGCCGCAGCCGATACTTCGAACCCGACGGGTTCGAGGAGCGTGATGTCCCAGATACGAGTAGTCATCGCCGATGACGACGTGTTGCTGCGAGAAGGCCTGGCCAGTCTGCTCACCCAGGCGGGCCTCGATGTCGTGGGCCGGGCCGGTGACGCCGAGGAGGTACTGGCGTTGCTCGAGAAAGATCCACCGGACCTGGCGATCATCGACATCAGGATGCCGCCGACCTACACCGCCGAGGGGCTCGACGCGGCCGTGAAGATCCGCGACCGTTTCCCCGACGTCTCGCTGCTGCTCCTGTCTGCTCACGTCGAGGTCGATCACGCACTCGAATTGCTCGACAGCGCGAACAACACCGCCAAGGGTATGGGTTACCTGCTCAAGAGCCGCGTGACCGACATCGCCGACTTCGTCTCGACGATAGATCGGATCGCGGCAGGATCGTCGGTCATCGATCCTGCTCTTGTCTACGAACTGGTTGCGGCCAAGCGCCGAGGTGATCCCCTCGGCGCGTTGAGTTCTCGCGAACGGGACGTCTTGACCTTGATGGCCGAAGGGCTCTCCAACGCGGGCATAGGCAGACGCTTGTGGATCACCGAAGGAACCGTCGAGAAGCACGTCCGAAGCATCCTGACCAAGTTGGACCTGTCGGAGACGGCCGACGATCACCGTCGCGTGCGAGCGGTGATCCTGTATCTGGACACCGTCGGGTGACCCGCCGTCAGGTGCCCAGCAGGGCTTCGATCGCGCTCGCCGACAGCTCGAATTTCGACAGGAAACCCAGGGCAGAACTGTTGTTCACCAGATCTGCGAAGTCCTCCTCGTCGTGTGTCGACACGAGAATGACGGCAGGCGGAGGCGTCAGATCCTGGGCGTCGATCGCTTCGACCACGTCGAATCCACTGTCGGCACCCAAGTCGATATCGACCAGCACGAGATCGGGGTGGGTGGACAGCACTGCATCGATCGCCGAGGTGAGTGAGGTCGCGGTGCCGACCACCGACATCCCTGCCGATTCCAACAGTCGGCGTGCAGCGACACAGAAAGCGTCGCTGTCGTCGACGATCAGGCACTGCAGGCGGGAGGGCATCACTCTGTCGAGAGTGTCAGAGACGGCTCGGGTCGGCATTACCGCTAGCGGTAATTCGAGCAGTCGGATGTGCCGATGACGTCGGACACCGCCCTCCGCGACCGGCTCGTCACTGTGATACTCCGGCCGAGTGCGCCGCCGGTCGCCTGCGGAATCGCAGCGGCCGCAGCCGCCATCGCCGTCGAGATACTCGTTGTGCTGACGCTCAAACGGGTGTCACCCGAGAATGCTTTCGGTGCGATATTCCTGTTCGGAGTGCTGATCGTGTCTGCGGGGTGGGGCTTTCGTCTGTCGATCGCGACATCGGTGGCCAGTGCCGGCGCGTACGCCTACATCCATGTACTCGAAAGCAGTGAGAGCCTCGTCCCTGCACTGATCGTGTTTCTGGCACTGGCGCTTCTGACCAACGTGCTGGTTGGCCAATCACGTTTGCGCGCAACCGAATCCGATCAACGTCGACGAGAAGCAGATATGTTGGCGGCGTTCGCCAAGACCATCTTGCGCTCGGACCACACCCCGACGATGCTCGACGTTGCCAGCACCCGCCTGGCTGCGGTCCTCGACCTACCCTTCGCGGTGTTGAAGCAAGGGAATGCCGACGCGTCCGTGGGGCAGGAGAAAATCCTGCTTCGGGACGGGGACGTCGTCACCGCGTCGTTGCTGGTTCCCGCCGATCTCGATAGCGTCGATGCCCGCCGTATCCGCCGTGTCGTGCCTTCGTTGGAGGCTCTTCTTGCCGCCGCCCGCGACCGTCAGGACATGCACCTCCGCACCGTCGCGCTGGCACGCCAGCAAGCGTCACTTCGGAAGGTCGCAACATTGGTGGCGCTGCGGGCCGATCCGGATGACGTGTACCTCGCAGTCGCACACGAACTCACCGTCGGGTTGGACAACGAACATGTTTCGGTGATCCGCTACGGCGACGGGTATTACACGATTCTGGCGATCCGCGACGACTCCGCCGGTGAGCGCGTGCAAGCCGGTGATCAACTGCCGATCGGTGGGCAGAACGTGGCCACGATCGTCGCCGACACCGGCCGCGCCGCTGCCGTCGACTTCACCGAAGCGACCGGCGGTATCGCTGAGCGACTGGAGGGCAGGGGTATTCGCTGGGTCGAAGGTGTACCGATCACTGTCGACGGCAATACCTGGGGTGCCGTCATCATCGGCACGACAGCTACGCAGTATGCGGCCGGCGGTGAGACCCGAGATCGACTGGCCGACTTCGCCGACCTCGTTGCCACTGCGGTCTACAACCACGACACACGAGTTCAGCTGACGCGGTCCCGGTCCCGCGTGGTCGCCGCCGCCGACCAAGCCCGCCGAGGTATCGAGCGTGACCTGCACGACGGTGCCCAACAGCGAATCGTCTCTCTCGGAATGGAATTGCGCGGCGCCCAAGCCGCTGCCCCGGAGAATCTGACCGAGCTCCGCGCGATGTTGGACCGCAGCGTCGAGACGCTGTCGCAGGTGCACACCGACCTCCGCGAACTCAGTCGCGGCATCCATCCCGCAATCCTCTCGCGCGGAGGACTCGCACCGGCCCTCAAGACGTTGGCCAGACGCAGTCCGATTCCCGTTGCCCTCACCGCCGACATTTCCTCCCGGATGGACGAATCGGTGGAAGTGGCGGCGTACTACGTGGTCGCCGAGGCGCTGACGAACACAGCCAAATATGCCGAGGCCACCGAAGTCGACATCACCGCGCACCTGACGGAGGACAGCTTGGAACTGACCGTGACCGACAACGGCCGCGGAGGTGCCGATCCGAGCACAGGGTCGGGTTTGATCGGACTACAGGATCGGGTGGCCGCAGTCGGCGGCGAACTGACCATCGTCAGTCCACCCGGGGGTGGCACGACACTGTCGGTCCACATCGGTCTGTCTACCGGCTAGCAGGTAGCGGCGCCACCGGAATCTCCTCCCCCGCGTTGGATGGCAGCGGCGACGCTTTCGACCCGGGAACGGACGAATGTTGTCGGTACCCAATCGAACCGAACCAGGGAGCAGGCCATGCCGTACATCACCACCACCGACGGAACCGAGATCTACTACACCGAGCAGGGCACCGGAAAGCCAGTTCTGCTCAGTCACGGCTGGCCACTGTCCTCGGATGCCTGGCAGCTCGAACTGAAGCTTCTCGCAGACGCCGGCTACCGCGCCATCGCACACGATCGCCGCGGCCACGGCCGGTCCTCGCAGACTGCCGTCGGCCACGACATGGACACCTACGCCAAGGATCTGGCCGAACTGGTCGAGGCCCTCGACTTGCAGGAACTCACCCTCATCGGACACTCGACCGGTGGCGGCGAGGTCGTGCGGTACGCCGCGCAGCACGGTGGCAGCCGCGTCACTCGGGTGATCACTGCCGGTGCCGTTCCCCCGGTCATGCTGAAGTCCGAGGCCAACCCCGAGGGCACGCCGATCGAAGCACTCGACGACATCCGCAACGGCGTTCTCTACGATCGATCGCAGTTCTACAAGGACTTGTCCGAGCCGTTCTTCGGTGCCAACCGTGAGGGCTCCGCCATCTCCCAGGGCGCCAAGGACGACTTCTGGCGACAGGGGATGCTGGTCAATCTGACTGCTGCATACGACTGCGTGAAGGCGTTCTCCGAGACCGACTTCACCGAGGATCTCAAAGCGCTGACCGTCCCGATCTTCATCGCCCACGGTGACGACGACCAGATCGTGCCGATCGCCGCGGCGGCACTGAAAACCGCAGAACTCGTCCAGCACGGCACCCTCAAGGTCTACCCCGGTGCACCGCACGGAATCTACGGCGATTACCAGAAGGCCTTGGACGCAGACATTCTCGCCTTCATCGCCCAGTAGCAGCCCCGCTCTCGCCCTCCGGAACAAAGGTGACAACACGATGATCAGACCGTACGCAGTCGTCGGAGCAACCGGAGGGCAGGGCGGCGCGGTAGTGGATGCCCTGCTGGCGCAGGGGCAACCGGTGCGCGCAGTGGTGCGGCGTCATTCGGCCCGCGCGGATCGGCTACGTGAGCGAGGTGCCGAGATCGTCGTCGCGGACATCACCGATCGGGAATCGTCCGCGGCTGCATTGAGAGACAGTGCCGGTGCGTTCGTGATGACGACGCCGTTCGAGGACGGTCCCGCGGCCGAATTGGCTCAGGGCGCAGCCCTCGTCGATGCGGCGATCGCCGCGGAGGTTCCGCACGTGGTGTTCTCGTCGGTTGCCTCCGCTGACCGCCGCACCGGCATACCGCATTTCGAGACGAAGGCCGAAACCGAGGCACTGCTGCGTCGCGCTGGGCTGTCGTACACGATCGTCGGCCCCACCTACTTCTACGACAACCTTCTCGGCGGACTCGACGACGTCAGGGCCGGCCGCCTCGATCTGCCCTTGCCGCTCCACACGCCTCTACAGCAGCTGTCGCGGCGGGATCTGGGGCGGTTCGTCACCCTCGTGTTGACCGAACCCGCGCACTTTCGCGAGATGCGAATCGATCTCGCGTCGGACGATCCGAGCTTGGAGGCCATGGCGAACACTCTCGGCGACGTTCTCGGAACCTCGGTGCAGCCGTATTCGAGCCGGGCACGCGACATTGGTTCCGAGGACATGAGAGCGATGTTCCAATTCTTGACCGACGTCGGATACGACGCGGACATCGACGGCCTGCGCACCCGATATCCCGAGGTCGAATGGCAGACATTCGCGCAATGGTCGGCGGGACTGGAGTGAGCACCACCGACACCACGCCGGCAGCACTATCCGCGTGGTCGCCGCTCCGGAATACCGTCTACCGCAGCCTCTTCATCGCCCAGCTGGTCTCGAACATCGGCGGCTGGATGCAGACCGTCGGAGCACAGTGGTTCCTCGTCGAACGTGAGGCGTCGACCACCATCATCGCCGCCGTGCAGACAGCAAGTCTGTTACCCACCCTGTTGCTGGCCCTGCTGGCAGGCGCGCTCGCCGACGCGCTCGATCGCCGCGTTCTGCTCATCGTGGTCGGTGCCGGTTCGATGCTGACCGGAATTGTGTTGACCGCACTGGCATGGACCGACACCTTGTCTCCGTGGGGATTGCTCGCCTTCACATTCGTATTGGGTTGCTGGACATCACTGTCCGCTCCCGCCTGGCAGGCGATTCAGCCCGAGCTGGTGAGCCGTGAAGAAATCCCGGCCGCCTCGGCGCTGGGCAGCGTGACCGTCAACGGGGCGCGGGCCGTCGGACCGGCGCTTGCCGGTGTACTGGTGGCATTGGCCGGGCCGACCTTCGTGTTCGCCATCAACGCCGCCTCCTTTCTCGCAACGTTGAGCGTGCTGATTGCATGGAAGCGCCCGAAATATCCACAAACGGATCGAGAAGGCCTTGCCGAGTCGATCCTGTCCGGGGTCCGCTACATCCGATCCGGCCCGGTCGTTCGACGAATCATCCTGCGCTCGGCGCTGTTCGCCTTCCCCGCCTCTGCACTGTGGGCGCTACTGCCATCGGCTTCGTCGTCGGTACTGAAACTGGGCTCGGTGGGATACGGAGTGTTGTTGGGCGTACTCGGGGTCGGAGCCGTGATCGGCGTTGCCGCGACGCCGATGCTCCGAAAGCGTTGCAGCGCAAATACCTTGCTCGTCGGTTCTGCTGTCGGGTACGGCGTGGGAATGGCTGCGCTCGCGTGGCTTCCGCTGTGGGCGGTTGTCCCGGCGCTGCTGTTGTCCGGCATTGCCTGGATCACGACGTTGACCGCACTGAACGCGTCTATCCAGCTCGCGCTCGCCACCTGGGTTCGAGCCCGCGGGATGTCGGTCTACCTTCTGGTCTTCATGGGTTCTCAGGCAATCGGCTCACTCGTGTGGGGATGGTTGGCGTCGAAGATCGGCATCGTCGACGCACTCGCGGTCGCGGTCGCGGCGTTGGCACTCGTCGCTGCGAGTGTGGCAGTCCTCCCCTTACGATCCGAGACCGGCGTGCTCAACCGTGCGGTGTCCATGGCGTGGCCGACCCCGAACGTAGTGTTCGAGCCCGATCCGGACGACGGGCCTGTCCGGATCACCGTGACGTACCGAGTGGTCGACGACGCTCTGGAGCAGTTCCTGACGGCGATGGCTCCGGTCGGGATCGCGCGGAAGCGAACGGGGGCGTACGCCTGGAACCTGTACCGAAGTCTGGACGTCGAGGACACCGTGGTCGAGCAGTTCACTGTGCCGTCGTGGAGCCAGTACCGACGTCAGCGAGAAGAACGGTGGACCGGCTCCGACCACGACGTGGTGCAGAAAGCGCTGGCCCACACCGTCGACGGTGCTACGCACACCGAAACCCATGACATCGCACTGTCGGTGCGAACGAACCCGAACGGACAATGATGGACAACACACTCTCGGGCGTGGGGAACGTCTTCTACTTCGCAGACGACCTCGCCGCCGCCGTCGACTGGTACCGAACGCTCCTGGGCACCGAGCCCATCGACGTACACGAGCAACTCGTCGCGTTCGACGTCTCCGGAACGCGACTCACCGTCCACGTCACCGATTCGTACAACCGCCCCGCGGGGACCGCAGGGTCGGTCTCGTACTGGAACGTCGACGACGTGGACGCAGTGGTCGCCGGCTGCGTCGATCGCGGAGGCGTCGTGCATCGAGGGCCGAAATCGGTGTTCACCGGTGAACGTCTGTGCCAGGTTCTCGATCCGTTCGGCAACCTCATCGGGTTCAGACAGTTCGACGCCGGCCGTAAGCGCGTCTGACGACACAGGCTCGCGCATAGAGCCGGCGAATTGGGTACACCCACTCCATGCCAGAACTACCCGAAGTCGAAAACGCTCGACAGGTCGTCGAGAAAGCCCTCGGACGCGTCATCGTCGATATCGACGACACCGACTCGTTCGAGTGCCGCCCACACATGCCGGGCGATATCGCTCACGCCCTGAAGGGCGGCAAGCTCACCGAGGCATGTCGACGTGGCAAGGCGATGTGGTGCGAAACCGTCACCGCCGACGGGTCCAGTGGTCCGACTCTGGGAATCCATCTCGGAATGGGCGGCCGCGTCATCGTCACCGCTCCCGACGGCGATCGCACGTCGCAGTACGGAGGCGGCGATCCGCACGTGGGCGAGCGCGACACCGACAAGCCCGAGTGGACACGCTTTGCGATGACGTTCGAAGACGGGGGTCAGCTCCGGCTCTTCGACAAGCGCCGACTCGGCCGAGTGCGGCTCGAACCCGATATCGATGCGTTGGGGCCCGATGCTGCGGAGATCACGCGCGACGACTTCCGGCACCGAATCGGTTCCAGCGGAGCACCTCTGAAGGCACGTTTGCTGGACCAAGCAGCAATCGCAGGCGTCGGCAATCTGTTGGCCGACGAGGTGCTGTGGCAGAGCGAGCAATCTCCGTCCAGACGGGCAAAGACTCTCACCACCGAGGAACTGGACGAGCTCCGCGTTGTTCTGCGCCGCGCCATCAGGTCGGCGCTCAAGAAGGGTGGCGTGCACACCGGTGAGATCATTCCTTTCCGTAAAGCCGATGCGGCGTGCCCACGATGCGGTGCTCCGATGACTCGCGGAACGGTGGGCGGCCGCACCACGTGGTGGTGTTCGCGCGAGCAATCCTGACTGGTTCCACGTCGCTGAGTGCTGCTCGATAGCGCTGTAGGACAGCATTTTTCGGACCTGTCAAACGCGATCGAATGCGGCGCAATTCCGTTCGGGCACGTACCGTGTGGGCAGCTTCGGGTCGACCGAAGCGCTCACTCGGCTGGAGGTTGCATGTTCTCGACGACCGACACGGGTCTCGCTCCGCAGGTCACCTACCTGCCCCGTCGACACTGTTTCGCTGTCTGGCAACCTGATTCCACAAGGACGGCCACCACAGCGACGACGCCGATCGAACTGGCACTTCCCAATACGGGTGGCTCCGTGGCAGTACGGACCGTCGAAGCACAGCTCGTCGATCCGCGTCGCGTCGAACTCGAAGCGGCACTGGCACAGTCGGCAGGCCTCCCGGAAAGCGCGTCAGCCCGGGGGTGGCTGGCGGTTCTGGACCACCTGGAACACCGGCCCCACTACGCCGAGATTCCTGCATCGCTGCTGGAGTCATTCCCCCCGGCCGCGTATGCGGTGCCCAACACGGGCGGGTCCAGCGTGTCGACCGCGCACGGTGCCGTCGATGCCCTACGCACCAGCCTGCTCATGCAGGACAGTCTCGGCAACAGTGCGTCCACCTTCACCCCGAGGCCGTATCAGGTGCACGGTGCATCCTGGATTCCGACCGTCGGAGAAGCCGGGGGTGGAGGAATTCTGGCCGACGAGATGGGATTGGGCAAGACTCTGCAAGCCATCTCGCACATGATTGTGGGAGCCTCGCGCGGTGAAGGCAATTTTCTGGTGGTGTGCCCGACCTCCCTGATCAGCAATTGGCGACGCGAGATCGAGAAGTTTTCCGCCGGCGACCTGACGGTCAATGTCTACCGGGGACCGAACCGCTCGCTCGGTGGATGTGGCGAGGTCGGCTGCGTGACCGTGACCGGATATCCGACATTGCGCTCCGACACCGAACGTCTGGCCGAGATCAGTTGGAACACAGTCTTCTTCGACGAAGCGCACGTCATGAAGAACTCGCGCACCCAGGTTTCCCGTGCCGCGCGACGACTGAGCTCGACAACTCGCATCGCACTGACCGGCACACCGGTCGAGAACCGCATGGACGAACTCTGGGCCCTGATCGACCTGACCAACCCGGGTCTGCTCGGGACCAAAGCACGCTTCACTCGGCGATTTTCCGCACCCATCGAGAACGCGGGTTCGGCGGCTGCGCTTGCGCACTTGTCCCATGCCATAGCTCCGGTCCTCCTCCGACGGACCAAAGACGAAGTGGCGACCGACCTTCCACCCAAACAGCAGATAGACGTTCTATGCCCGATCACGAACGAGCAAACGGTGCTGTACAACTCGACGCTCAAGGCTGCATTCGACACCGGCTTCGGTTCGACACAACGCCGAGGGACCGCAGTGTTGGCGTTGCTGACCTCTCTCAAACTGATTTGTAACCACCCGGGTCTCGTGAACGGCAACATGTCTTCGTCGCCCGACCGTTCCGGGAAACTCGACAGGCTCACCGACATCGTCGAGGAACTCGCCGAGTCGTCGCAGACCGCATTGGTTTTCACCCAGTACCGAAAGACCGGCGAGTTTCTCTCCGACCATCTCGCGCGTGTCACAGGGGCCGCCATACCGTTCTTCCACGGCGGGCTCGACGTCGATCAGCGCGAGAAGATGGTGGACGAGTTTCAGAGCAGTGACAGCTGTCCGGTGATGGTGCTGAGTCTCAAAGCGGCTGGCTACGGGTTGAACCTCACCCGGGCCAGCACCGTCATCCATTACGACCGGTGGTGGAATCCGGCGGTGGAATCGCAGGCGACCGACCGGGTACATCGAATCGGACAGACCTCGCCGGTGACCGTCATGGCGCTCACCACCGAAGGAACACTGGAGGAGTACATCGCGTCGCTGCACGCCCGGAAGAGAGCAATTGCAGGGCTGGCCGAGGGAAACAACGAGACAGCGCTTGCTGCACTGGATGATTCGACACTCAGACAGACGTTGTCGCTCCGATCGGTGGCACGGTGATGGCGTCCACTCCCCAGCCCCCGCCGTTCGGTGCGACTCCATGGGGCAAGGAATGGCTTCGTCGAGTCGAGCCGATCACCGCTATCCGACCCAATCCCGTGCTTCCTCGTGCGCGGAGCCTGGCTCGTAGCGAGTCGGTCATCGTAGATATCAACACGATCGGTTCTATTCGCTGCGTGGTCTCAGCAGGAAAGAAGATGGAGACCGCGACATTTAAGGTGCCGCGCTATTCGGCAGCTCACAAAAGGGCGGCTCTGCGCATCGTCACCAGTCATCCGACTCATGGCAGAGGGAGCGGAGATCTGCCTGACGCGCTTCACGCGGAGCTGGTATCGGGGGGTCTGGCACCGGTTCCCACGGACGTCGACATGGCATGCACCTGTTCCAGCAGAACTGATCCTTGCGTTCACGTCACCGCAGCAACGTACGCGATCAGTCTGATCGTGGACCAGTCACCCACGACGGCGTTGGCTATACGTGGCCTGGACCTCGCCGAAGCCGCTGCGTCGACGGACTTTCCAGCTCGATGGATGCCCATCGCGAGCGTCGACGCAGCGGCGTTCTACGGCTGAACGTATGCCCGAAAGATCAGGACGTTGCCTCGACAGCGAGGCGTGCAAGTGTGTCGTTCAGCTGATCCTCGGTGACCAGGGGAAACCCGATCTGCTGCAGAAGCTTCTTGTCCGTGACCTTCGACCAGTCGTAGGTGTGCCGCACCAATGTCTCGTTGGGTCCCTGAGACTCCAGTTCCCACAACCATTCCCATCCGGGAGGCTCGTTGCCGGCCGGCGCGGTCTTCCATGCCAGTAGCTTGTCCTTGGCGTACCCGGTGACGACATTGTCGGTCTGGTATTCCCCACCCATGTGATCGCCCTGCATGTTCATCGTGAACTTCTCGCCGACCTTCTGAATTCGGTCTGCGTGGTCCACGCCGCGTACGAATCCCGAGCCGTCGAGTGCCTGATGCCGCTCGGGGTTGGACAGGACGTCGAAAATTGCGTCCACGGGCGCTTCGATGGTGCGTTCCACTGTCAGCTTTGCGTTCTCTGTCATACCTGCACGATGCCCAATACGCCGGATCCTCAATCATGGATACAGCCGAAAACAGGTGGACCGCAAAGGCCGCCTGGTGAGATGCTCGGCCGGTACCAGGACAGCGGCATCCAGCGCAGCGGAGATGGAGGCATGACCGTTATGTCCACCGATCTTGCTCATTCCACTGCCACCTGGGTTCTCGAACACCTCGAACCCGGCGAACGTGTGACGGCCGTGCACTCAATGACCGGAGGCATCATCAATACACCGAGGCCGGAGGTGTGGTCGCCGCCAAATGGTCCGACCGTCGATATTGGCGAGTGCGAGGTGCACTCACGTGCTTCGAAGAGCTGCATCAGTGGGCAGCGCCGTGGCGCGCTGCAGGCTTGACAGACCTCACTGGACCAGTCATCGAGGACCGCGTGAACACTTGCGACGCCCTTCGGACACTCTCACCGAATTCTTGGAGACAGCACAACACATTCGAGAACGAATCCGCGATAGTTCTTTACGTGCGAACACTCTTCATGACATCGGTAGTCACTTCGATGTGCGCGATTCTCATCTGGGTCTACGTTGCGCCGCAAATGGTGACAACGGGAGTCGTAGAGACCGGACAACTTTTCGAGATCATGGTTCTTCTGCCGACACTCGTCGGTTTACCGACGTCATCGATCGGCATGGTGACCGGACTGTCGACCCTGTGTCGGGGATCGAGATCAGCCGCATTCGTGTTGATGACAAGCGGACAGGTCCTCACAATTGCGATCGCTGTCGCTATTGTCGTGTGGGCAGTCGGTTTCGGTTCCACCGGTTGGGAGCTCATCGCGCTTCCCATGTCGTTGGCGTGCGGGCAAATCCTGGTGTTTGCAGGAATAGTCGCCGCTGGCGTTCAACGCCGTCGCCCCACCAGTGCATAGCGTCTCGGGTCCGGTCGAGCAGCGTCGTCATTCATCAGATGTGTGAGTGGTCGCTTCCGGTGCAGAAGGCGTCCACGGCTTCAGCGGCTGCACGACATCCCGGTAGAACGCGTCGAGACCGTCGGTCACGCTACCGATGAAGCTGGCCGCCGACCCTGAGCGCTTGCTGCCCATCTTCGTCGGCGACGTCAGCGTGAAGTACTGCAGCTCGCTGGTTCGGCCTGCTGTGAGCGATTTCGTGTCCGCTCGTACAGTTGCCAAGTTCTCGCACGATACTTCGCTCGCGTCTGCGAACACAGCCTCGACCAGGATGTCTGCGGGAGCGTTCTTCAGTTGTCTGAGTAGCCATGATGCTCGCCTGAGCGCGGTCCCGTCGGTCGGCGCGTCGATAGCGGTGCTGCACTGAATCTTGTTGGTACGCATATCGGCTTCGACGGTGACGTCTCCGGCAGCGTCGGGGATGCGCAGAGTGGCCGAGAGGCATCCGGAGGCCACGAGCTGGTCGACGATGTACTCGTTGCGTGCCTGAGGATCTCCGTTGAACTTCCTCGGAAGGTGATGCTTGACGGTGACGCCGAGATCGGCCGTCATCCGCAACGCCAGATGCCTCGACAGCGACGCCCACGTGTTTGCTACCGACAGAGCTTTGACATCACTGGAGCGAAGGGTCCCCGCGGTGACGGAATCCCGGACCGCTACCCAGTGGCGGCCCATGTCGACGAACTCTGTCGCACCGGATTTCGGGTGCGTCAGGTAGCGCACGAGCTCACTGAGGATCCACACCTGCAGTGAGTCGGTGAGGTCCCCGTGCGACAGCAACATTCGGGCCTCGTGAATTACCTCGGACCACGAGATGTGTCGCAGTGAAACCTTGTTGAGTTTGGTCTTGTTGACCTGCACCGGAAGCTCGCCTGCAGAGGCCGGGATGTCGTTGGACAGGCTCAGAACCGTTTCGTATCTGTGCCGTTTGGCAACATCGAGGTAGTTCTCGAGCTGCTCCTTCTGCAGCTTGCCTGTGCCTGTCTTCACTTCGAGCAGTGCCGTCCATACCTGCCCCGCTCGCGACACCCGGAAAACCCCGTCTGGAATGACCTTGCCTTCGCCTTTGACGAATTGCACCTCGAGGTAGCCCTCGAACGGACCTGACGGTGCGCCCGCGTGCGCGCAGATCGCTCGGGCGAAGGGACGAACCGCCTGCATCGTTGCGATCAGCGCCGACGTGGCTCTCTTCTCTTGCTCTTCACCAGATCCGACGCCGGAAATCGAGAAGAGCCGAGCCGTCTGCCAGCCCTCTCCCCCAGCAAGAGTGAATTGCGGCGGACTGGCCTTCTTCACGGACGGCTTCTTCGTTCGCACGCCGCGCTTGGTGGGTTCGACGTCGACAAGCGACAGATCGACGAGCTCACCGTTCTGGTCCGTAGCCTGCACGTGCGAATCCGCGACCTCGACGACGACCACATCGTCGGCGCCGCCTTCCGGTTCGCCGTCGTCGACGTCCACGCCGAAATCCGTTGCGAGCCCTGCGAGCCCTGATTCCCAACCCTGCCCGACCGCGCGCAGTTTCCAGACACCGGCTCTTCGATACACCTCCCCGAACACCAGCGCACGTTCGGCGGTGGCGTCGGCGGTGAGGAACTCCCCCAGCACCGATCCGGTTTGATCCCGTACCTGGAGCGACAACTTTCCGAAGTCGCCCAACGAAGCACCGTCGGAGCTACCCGCTATGACTACTTTCTCGATATCGGCTGGGAGAGAATCGAGATGGATCGATAGACGTTCCTGTTTGCCTTCGTCGGTGCTACTGCTGCCGAGATATCGCACTGATGCGTCGGCGGACTCCGGTTGGTTGTAGAACACGAAGTCCGAGTCCGACCGAACGTGTCCGGTCGATGTCACCAACAGTGCGGATGCATCGAGGTCGCGCTCCGGGTCGACCCACGACACGATGACATCCAGCTGTGTCGCGTCGTCCGGTAAAGAAATATTCTGGCCCTTGACGAGAATGGGTGAACTCACGCTGACACGCTCCTGTCGGCAAACGGACTTGCGTTGCTCACCCTATTCACAACGCACCGGTGTCAGTCGCCCTCGCTCGACATTCATTCGTTCGACCTACGGCTGGGCCGATTCGGTCCGAGAGATCAGCGATCCATGCACCTCGCTTGTGGTCTGACTGCCGGTCCCGCGAATGGACTCAGCTTTTCCGACCGCACGGTCTCCATTATCGTTCGCACCATGTCTCTGGCCTCGAATAGACTTCGTCCACGTCTACTCGTCGGTGCAGTGGTTACGCTTGCCGCTCTCACGTCTGCACCTGCTCACGCCGGAACACCTGAGCCGGGCCCGCCGCCCATGACCTGTGCGGGCTGGTCGGTCGATACCGTGACGAGCGGACTCGACGAACCGGAGAATCTCGAACACGACGGAGCCGGCGGGTTCTACATATCCGGAGCAGCCAGCATCGTGCACGTGGATGCAGGCGGCCACGTCGATCCAGTACTCGACAACCTCGCGGCTCCGCGAGGGATGCAGTTGCACGACGGCATGCTCTACTTTGTTGCCGGTCCAGGGCTTTCGCAATTCGACACCCGTACCGGCAAGGTCAGCGCGGTGACCGACATGGCGGCTCACGGACTTCTCCGGCTGCCGAACGGAGACTTCCTCACCACCGACGTGGGCACGGACATCGGCTCGCCTTCCCGAGGTCTGACCCGGTACGACCCGACCGCCGACGACGTCGAACAGAACTGGTCGCCCGTTCCTCGATCAGAAGGGTTGGCGCTCAGCCCGGACCACAGCCGGGTGTACACCGACGATCTGTTCACGGGCCAGGTCATCGAAGTTCCCCTCGAGGCCCCGGACGACTGGTCGGTGGTGGCCACTGTGCCGGGGTTCTTTCCCGGTCTCGACGACCTGACCATGTCCGACGCCGGCACGCTGTATGCCGCCGCGCACGTAGAAGGTTCCGTGCACAGCATTGATCCCAGAACAGGGACAACATGCGTTATCGCAGCAGGCATTTCGCCAGGATGGACGGGACCGAGTTCGGTCCGCATCGGACCGTCAGCCAACGGATGGGCACTATATGCAACCGTGTTCGACGGCACACTTCGACGCCTCACTCCCCCGCCCGGCGTGGATCTGGCACCGGTGAGATCCTGACCCGGTAATCCTGCACAACCTAGATACCAATGCAATTCGGGTTATAGGCTCGGCCTGGGCAACGCCTCAGCCGCCGGACACCACACGCGCTGCAAAACTGCTGCCCACACTTCTCGCCGCGTAAGCCACGTGTCCGTCTCGCTTATCCGTCGTTGCCGAAGAACCACCAGGTGAGGACAATCGCTATCACCGCTGCAATGGCAAACATGAAGGCGTTGAGCCAATGCGGGTTGCCAGTGGTTATTTCTGCCAGAGCCGTGAATGTTCGTCCATCCATACGTCCGTCCTGTTGGACAAAACCGAATTCGACAGTTGAGCCTATACACAATGCAGCGAGATTTGTCCTCCTCGCTCGATCTCTATCCGTTCGGTCCACTGCTAGCCATAGTCCTCACTGGAATCGAGTGGCCTTCGCTAGTCCGCTTTCTGCGCAGGAGCCTCCGCACCCGAACGAAGACCACTACTCGGTGAAGTCACAGCTCTTTCCTCGAGAAGTGTTGTACGAGAGCTTTTTTCGTGTTGACGAAGAACTCAGCGGAAGGCGCGAGCAGGTGTGGAACGATGACCACCGAGGCACTGCACATGACTACCGACTACATCCGCACGAAAGGCCCCCGACTTCGAGGACACCTATCACCGTGTGCGTGCTCGGCAACGTGTCGCCAAGGACGACGAACTCGTCGCCGCGTGGCCGCCATCTCGAAGCCCCACCCGTCGACTTCACCGGGCAGTTCAGTATGTGACGGCTGACCACAACGGACCTCGACTCTCGTCCACCAGATATCTGATCGACACGCAGTACAGTCCCGGCTCATGAACTATCGGCAGTGGGAGCGAGCAAGCGAATGGCCGCTTGCCGGATCGGCTCTGACTTTCCTCGCGATCTACAGCTGGACCGTATTGAGTCAGCCAACCGGCACGGTGGCACAGGTCGCCGAGTACGCGATCATCGCTATCTGGGCACTGTTCGGGATCGACTACATCGTGCGACTGACCCTTGCGGAGCATCGCACACGCTGGTTTGTGCGGCATCTGCACGAACTCGCTATCGTCGCGTTGCCGGTGCTGCGGCCCCTACGACTGCTCCGTCTTCTTACCTTGGTCAGCCTGCTGCAACGCTCGATCGGCGGCGCGCTGCGGGGGCGGGTAGTCACGTATGCCGTCGCCGGAACTCTGCTGTTGGTTTTCGTCGCGTCACTCGCGATGCTCGACGCCGAACGCGCCGAACCAGCCGCGACTATCAAGACGTTTCCCGATGCCCTGTGGTGGGCAATCGCAACTGTCACGACAGTCGGCTACGGCGACTTCTCGCCATCCACAGCGACAGGCCGTTTCATCGCCGTCGGGCTCATGGTTGCAGGCATTGCATTGCTCGGAGTCGTCACAGCCACCCTGGCGTCATGGCTCGTCCAAAAAGTCGCCGAGCAGGACGAAGCGAACCAGGCCGCGACGCAACAGCAGGTGGCCGAGTTGACCTCGCAAATCGCTGCGTTGCGAGTCGAACTCGCGTCGCGATCCGAGGGGCTCGGCACGGCCGCGTCCACGACACCCAACAGTGCAGGGCAAATCGACACGCACTGATCGAAGCTGATCTACCTTCGGTGCCCCAACTGAATTGGACGACAAATATTCATACGGCGTTGAACGGCAGTGCTCGCGTTCTGAGCGTCAGCACTCACCGCCGGTGAGTTCGGCCGACTCGCCGAACAATTGCGTGGGTCTACTTTTCGGCCAGACCTGTTGCCGTCGCCAAGTATTCGCGTGAGTCCCGAAACGTCTGCGCTACACCGCGTCCAGCGATCGCGTGGTACCTACTGATTTGGTCGTCATCGAGAGCATCGAGAACAGTGGTGGAATCTGCATGCATCCAACCACCGTCTTGGACCAGTTCGTGGGCGCGTTTGCCATGCAGGGCAGAGATTCCCTCGACTCTGATCCCCTTTGGATCGGTCGACGCCGCCAGGTAATAGGCCTTCTTGCCGGGGTAGCCGGCTTTGACCTTCTCGCGCAACCGGAAGACGGCGTCGGCTGCATCGTCGATAGCCGACAACTGTTCGTCGGACCCGGATTCGGCTGCCGATATTCGGGCGATCTCCGCATCCAGCGCAGCAAGCAGAGTGGCGAGGTACTCGAGATCGGTCATAGGCCCATGATGCCCTAGTGCAGCGTGCTCTCGAACCAGCACCTGACGGGAAGGAAATCGACGATCGTTCCGCATCCGAGTCGGCGACGCGACGTACTGACACGCCGACCGTTTACAACTCCGTGATCGCGTCGAGGTTCGGCCCTGGGGTTCGGGGGTCTACAAGGCCATGTCGAAAAGTCGCTTACCCGACGATACGGTCATGAGCCGTCGACGACGCGGATCTGTCCGAACGGTTCGTTGCACCACCTGCAGCTCGCATCGACATATTCGTGGCCGTCTTCACGTTCGCACTCATCCACCGCGCATCCGCTGCCGCATGACAGCATCTGTCCACATCTGCACCGCTCACCATCGCACCCCGGGTGGTGAAGCGTTCGCGGCGGGGCACCGCAGTCGTGACATTTGCTCCTGCCGTTCGGTATTCGACTGGGCCGCCACGTGCAACCCACTGAATCGAGCATTTCCAGATCGCACGCCATACAGATCGCCATGCCGTGCAGAGTCGCACAGGGCACCGACAACAAAGGATTCTCGCGCTCGAAATCCTCGTAGCCTCGGCAAGCCTTCACCCATCGAGGTCCAGGGGGCAATTCGCGGCACGCTCGACTACGAAAAACACCGCAATGAACCACCGGCAACAACCAAACACCGTCCACCGCCCCATACGGTCTGTCGTGCTGTCGAGTCCAGAGCGATCCAACGACGACGAACGCAGCACCCTCCCCTACTGTCGGCGATCGAGCAGATAAGTAACGGCAACTCCTGCGACCAGTCCCCAGAACGGCGCGCCGAGTCCTCCCACGTCGGTACCGGAGATGGTGACCAGCAAGGTGATCAGGGGCGCGAGCATCGGCCGACCGGTCGAGTCGGAGAATGCGGCAGTGAACGCACCGCGCAGAGCCTCGAGCATGGCCAATCCTGCGAGAGCGGCGATGAATGTGGCGGGTACCACGGCAAGACCGCGCACCAACAGCGGCGCGAGTACACCCACCACTATGGCCAATGCGCCGCACGTCATTGCGGCGGTGTACTGCCGCGACCGTTCACCCACAGCAACGAGTAGGGCATTGGCCGGGCCGGCAAGACATGTCGACACAGCACCGAGCGGCGCGAGCAGGAGTGACCAGACGCCACAGGCGACGGTGACGACGGTCATCGGCGGCCGGTGACCCGCAGCGTTCAGTACTGCAGCACCCTGGCCGTTCTGTACCGCGACCACGGTGATGGCGAGCGGTATCACCAACTGGGCCATAGCCGCCCCGCTGAACGACGGCGCAACGAGTTCGGGTAAGCCGATCAGGGGTAGCTCGGCAGCAGGCCCGCTAGATCGGGTGAATCCGCCGGTTACCGTGAGAGCAGCGAGACCGGCAACCAAAGCTGCGAGGACCGAGGGCACCCGTTTCGACCACGTATCGGAACGGGTCAGAGCCAACCACGCCACAACCATGGCACCGGCGACGAGTACGTCCGCCGAAACAGACTGCACCAGTCCGGTTCCGAACGACAGGAACGCGCCGGCGACCATCGCCATCACGACGCTGTGCGGCAGGAATGCCATCAGTTTCGTGACCACCCCGGTGGCTCCGAGAACGATGACGAGGACTCCGGTGGCGAGGTAGGCCCCCACGACTTCCGGCCAGGTCAGCGACGCCAACGATTGACCGACCAGAACAGTGCCCGGAATGGTCCAGAAAAAGCTCAGCGGCATCCGGTAAGCCCAGCTTGCCACCACGGTGAGGATGCCGTTGAGCACGAACACCCCGAACACCCACGACGCAGTCTGCGTGGCCGTGAGTGAACCGGCTGCTGCGGCACCCATGATGACCGCAACGGGGCCGGTCGCGCTGAACAGCACACCGGTTGCCCCCGCGCCGACGTACTGCCCGCCGAAGTCCGCGCGCAGGGCACGCAGACTCGGCGGGCGACGTTCCGGCAGCTCGCTGGAGGTGAGACGCTCGAAAGTATTGGTCATTCAACCACTTTCACCGGCTCGCTGGGTACTGGATCGGATCGGCGGAGGGCTCGCACGGCGGGAACAGCGGTGGTGACGAGAGCGCCGAGCAGCGCCACGACTGCAAAGATATAGAACGCGGTGGACGACGCAATGCCGGCTCCGAGCAGAATTCCGCCGAGCAACGGCCCGAGGATGCCGCCGAGCCGGCCGAATCCGGCGCACCACGCAACACCTGCTGCACGGGCGGTGGTGGGGTAATAGTTCGAGACGAATCCGTAGATCAACACCTGAGTACCGATGGCACCGATGCCGGCACCGGCCACGGCGACGAGCAGGACGCCGAGGGGGAAGTTCAGGGTCAGCAGAACCAACGACAGTGCAGCAAGGCAGAAGGTGACCGCGATGACGCGTTGGGGTCCCGTGCGGTCGGCGACACGGGATGCGATCAGCCCGCCGATGATGGCACCGCCGTTGAGTACCAACAAGAACGACAGTGATCCCTTGGCGTTGTAACCCGCCTCGGACATGATCTGTGGCAGCCAGGTATTGAGGCCGTAGGTCAGCAGTAGGCCGGAGAAGCTCATCAGTCCGAGGAGGGCTGTCGGGCGCAGCAGTGGCTTGCGTGCCAGTGCAGCGAACCCGACGCGATCCCCAGCGACTGTCGGCTCGGCCTCGGGCATCGGAATGCCGGTTCGAGAACAGATCTCCTGTGCATCGACGATGCGTCCGTGGGCCACCAACCACCGCGGCGACTCCGGCATCCGAAGCAGGGCCAGCGGTAGCAGTACGAACAGTGGGAGTGCGCCGATCCAGAACAGTCCGCGCCAGCCGATCGAATCCTGGAGGGCGATCGCGGCCAACGACGCGAGCACGCCACCGGCCGGAATGCCGCTGTAAACGAAGGCGTTGAACAGGTTTCGACGTCCCGGAGGTGCGAACTCGGCAATCATGGCGCCGACAGTGGCGACGAGTCCGCCGACACCGATGCCGGTCAGGAACCGAAGTATGCCGAACATGGTGATGTTCTGTGCGAGTGCGGTCGCCCCCATCCCGAGTGAGAACCAGACGATGCACGTCAACATCGTTATGCGACGGCCGATCCGATCTCCGAAGGCTCCGGCTGTCAACGCGCCGACCATGACTCCGATCAGAGCGTAGGAACCAAGCGCGCCCGCAGTCGCTGGATCCAGCGTGCCCAGCTGGGCAGAATCGGCAAGCAGCGTGGGTAGGACGGTGCCGTAGACGACGAGGTCGTAGCCATCGAAAACGATTGCTGCCGTGGACAGTGCCACGATCCACAACACGCTGTGGCGGTGCCGGTCGCTGGCCCAGGTGGTGCTGGATGGTGTGCCGGTTTTCATGGAGTCCGGTGCATTCATCGGGTGTCCTTTTCGTCAGGGAGTACCGCTTCGAGGCTCAATCGGCGCTGATGGCCGAACAGATTGGATCAGTGTCGCAAGCTGTGCGTTGGGTCACACCAGGGCTTTGCCTAGCGCTAACCTCGGCATGATGGAAGCTGTTGTCTTCCAGTCACGTTGCCGAGGTCTCGTCGGTCGACCGGGTGGCAGCCAGTTCGGCTCTCGAACGGATGCCCATCTTGGCGTACACCCTGGTCAGGTGAAACTGAACTGTCTTGACCGACAAGAACAATTCGGCCGCGACCTCGCGATTTGTCAATCCTGTGGCGACCAGGCTCGACACGGCGTCCTCCTGCGGGGTCAGTGCATCGTGAGCCCTGTCCTTCAGAACGGCGTGCACGCCACCGGCTTTGAGTTCACGGTCGCACCGTCGAACATATGTCGTGGCCCCCAGTGCCTAATAGCCCTCACGCGCCGCACTGACGACGGCATCGGCCTCGCGTCGCTTCCCGGCTCTGCGAAGGGTCTGTCCATAGGCGTAGTTGACTCGGGCTCGGTCGTACATCAGTGGCAATGGTGTCAACGAAGCGAGTGCGTCCTCGAATGATGCTCGGGCAGAATCGAGATCGCCCATCGCGCCGTGCAGCCGACCGCGAGCGCAGGCAAGGCGTGCATGTGCGGAGCGATGCCCACGATCGCGCACTCTGGCCTCGTGCGGACTGAGAAACTTGTCGGCTTCGTCGAGTCGGCCCTCGACTATCAGCGCATTGGCGTACACATCGGGCCAGGCCCAGAATCCGGGTTCGGATACGTCTGCTTGGGCCCACTGCTCGGTCAACGGGGCAAGGGCGCGGAGGACACCGGCGTAGTCAGCTCGAGCCTCCGCGATGGCCGCACGACCGAGAGCCGTTGGCACGCGCATGATCTCGTAGTCGCGTGCGCCGGACTCGCCGCGGTGCGCGCTGGCCGCCGCGGCCCCCCAGTCTCCGCGGAGCGCGTGGATCTGCGTCGCGGTCCATTGGAGCAGAGGAACGATCAATGCGGCACCGGAACTTTCGGCCAGGTCGGAACCAGCTCCGACCAACCGCAGCGCCGCATCCCACTCACCGGTGACGAAATAGGTGCGCGCCAGCCAACCGTGAGCCCACAGCGAGATTCGCGTCGAACCGCCGAGAAAGTCGGTCGGTGCTGCGGCTTCGAGTTCCGAGCGTGCGAGATCGATGTGGTCCGTTGCGAAGTGGAGCCAACCGGCGCCCATCTGCACACGTTGTCCGACGGCTCCGGTACTGGCGTGGCCCCACAGGTCGCGGTAGCTGCTCAGTGCTTCTGCGACGCGGCCCGTCCCGGCCAGGCCGAGGCCCCGAATGGACTGCGCTTCCACTGCGGTTGCATGGTCGGCTCCGACGAGTTCGACTGCGCGATCGGCCCATAGCACGAGGTTGGCACCGTCGCAGCGCGCCAGATTGTGCAGTACCAGCCGATGGCAGATCACGGCAGCGACCTCGGGGTCGTGCCGCGTCCGTACCAGCTGCCACGCCCGAGTCAGTCGGGCTTCGGCCTCGTTGGGCCGGCCACGCAAGATGGCCAGATAACCGAGCACGGCATTGCGAGTCGGGGTCTCACGAAAACTCTCGATCTCGGCGATGTAGTCCGACGCCGTGCGCATGTCCCCAGCGCCGATAAGAGCGTCGACGGCGCGAACGAGCCGGTCTTCGCGCGCATGCGGTTCCTTGGTCGATCGACTCGACAGAAGGTACAGCCTTGCCGCCGTGGCCCATTCGCCGATTCCTGCACGTGACGCAGCGAGTGCGTCCAAGCGGTCCGAGACCAGAGGATCGGGCAGTGGCGACGCATGAACCAGGTGTGCCAGCTGGTCGGCCGGGTCGGCCTCCGCTGCGGCAGCTGCTCGATGCACCTGCGCGCGCTCCACTCTGCTCATCGTCACGAGCACCGCGGCGCGGACTGTTGGATCGGGAACCTCGAGGATGGTCCCCGCGGAGCTACGTCGGACGGTCACCAAAGCGAATTGTTCTGCAAGATCGACGGCAGGCCAGGGGTCGTCGATGCCGGCAACCTCGCACACCGTGGTCAACGGTCTGCTGTCTTCGAGAACGGTGACGGCCGAGACCAGGCGACGAGCCTCCTCCGTGCAAAGAGCGAGAGTGGTCCGAACATCCGCCTCGACGAAGGCGGGCGCAGGCAGGTCGGGGCGAACACCCTTCCAAGTCTCGCGCGGCACCTCGTCCAGCATCGCCAAGGCATATCGAGGTCGTCCACCGGTGTGACGCGTGAGGTGAGCAGCCGAGGACGGTGACAGGATGATCCCCTGCAGAGCGGCGAGCTCGGCAACGGCAGACACCGTCAGCGCCGACATCGCCAGCGACAGGTCGGCAACACGGTCGAGAACCCGGTGGGCCTCGATAATGCCGTTGGGCAGGGTTTTTCGAGCACATACGACCGCGAGTTTCGCGGATCGATGGTGCCGAACGGCGGAGGCGAATGCACGGAGCGAATCCACGTCACAGTCGTGCGCGTCGTCGATCAACAGGATCGTCGTGATGTCCGTCGACAACGCTTCGGCGATGCGGTGTCCCCACTCGACCGGATTCGCCCCATCGGTTCGGACTCCCGGGAAGAGTTGCGTGACGAGTCCGTACGGCACGTGCGTTTCCCACGGCACCGCACCTGCGCGGCGCACCACCGTGCACTGCCCGTCGCTACCGACCGTCCGTTCGGCTTCACGCAGAATCGACGATGCGCCGATGCCTGCCGGGCCGGTCAGCACCACGAAAGCCGACGTCGTCGCCGAGGCTTCAACCGCCCGAACAAGGACGTCCAGCAGTTCACCACGGCCGATCAACGGTGAAGGAGACATGACCTCACCGTATCCGCGGCGCATGAGTGCGTACGGCGATCCCACCGACACGGTCATGGGTCAGCCCAGGTCGCCGCCGGCCACCGGGAGCACGGTGCCGGTGATGTACGACGCCTCGTCGGAGGCGAGGAAGCAGATCGCTGCAGCTTGCTCGTCGAGTGTTCCGTAGCGTTTGAGCAACGAGGAGTCCACGGTCTGGTCGACGATGGCCTGGTACCAGTCCTTTTCCTGCCCCGTCGAGGGTGCGGGCCCACGAGCAACGCGTCGCGGCGGGGCGTCGGTACCACCGGGTGCCGTGGCAACCACTCGAACTCCGTGGGGTGCTGCCTCGAGGGCCAGAGTCGTGGTGATGGCATTGACGCCGCCCTTCGCGGCTGCATAGGGGACCCGGTGGATGCCGCGGGTGGCGACCGAGGAGACGTTGACGATGGTGCCGCCGCCGCGTTCGATCATGTGCGGGATCACGGCGCGGCAGGACCACAGCGTCGGGAACAGCGACCGGGAAATTTCCTTCTCGATCTGTTCGGGCGGGTACTCGGCGAACGGTTTGGCCCAGATGGTGCCGCCGACGACGTGAATGGACACGTCGACGCGGCCGTGCGCGGTGAGTGCGGCGTCCACCACCGACGAAGCGCCTTCCCAGGTTTCGAGGTCGGCCATCACTGGAGTGGCCTCGACACCGTCTCGTCGAAATTCCTCGGCGAGAGACTCGACCAACTCGGACCGGTCGGCCAGTATCAGTGATCCGCCTTCCGCACCGATCCGTCGGGCCACGCATTCACCGATGCCCTGGGCCGCGCCGGTGACCAGCACTATCTTGCCTGCGAACCGACCCGGGCTGACGAACTTGGGTCTCTTGTTCGTTCGGGATTCGTGCATGGCGCGTTTCATCGTCGCCTTCGACCGGTCGGCGTGATCGGCGATCAGTGTGCGTGCGCGCTCACGGTCCCCGGCTTCGAAGGCGTCCACTATGTCGAGGTGATCCTGGGCGCAGAGCGGATCGCACCACGTCGCGTTGCGCAACACGTCCTCCATCGCGGCCTTGACGCCGAGAGCCCGATAGGCCTGCAGCAGATGCTCGTTGCCTGTTTGGCTGAAGAGGTAGTCGTGAAATGCGGCGTTGGTCTCGGTGTACGCGGCCGCATCGACGAACCGATCGCCGTCGACATAGCGAGTCGTGGTCTCGGCCAAGAGCCGGTACCCGGAGATCTTCTGCGAGGACAGTCGGCCGATCACGAGTTCGAGGGCACCGAGTTCGAGGGCGCGCCTGGCCTCGAACACTGCGTCCGACTCGTGTACCGATGGATGCTCCTCGCCGATTTCGTACCCCGAACTCGAAGCCGGAGCAGGTTCGGGACTGCGTGCGACGAGGGGCGGGATATCTCGCGAAGTCCAGATGCGTTGCGCTGCAACAGAGTGTGCGTCCGGTGCAAGGACCAGATCGGAGCTCTCGTCCAACCCGACTTGACTGGCCGTCGACCCGGCCACGGCGACTCGCTGACCCGCGATCGCGCGCAGGGTCTCCGCTTCCTCGGTTGCCGAAATGCCGCCGCCGTGCGAGCGCAGAGGCTCGGCTACGCGACCTCCGAACACAGCTCGACCGAAGATGCTCCTACCGTCCGGGCCGAACTCGACGTCCCGTTCGATGTCACGCTCTGCCGTCTGGTTCGTGGATGCGATGTCAGCTTCGATCGTCGTCTCGGCCGCGTCGTCGACCGTGGTCCGCTCGTCATCCACCACAGCTACAGGCGTCGAAACAGTTTCGAGGTCGATATCCTCCTTCGCAGCAGCCGACGAGGGTGCGAACTTCTCGTAGTAGAAGCCGGTGGGTTCGATGCCTATCTCGGCGAAATGCGTTCGGACGGCCTCGACCATGGGCGGCGGTCCGCACAGGTACACCGCCACGTCCCCGCCGTTGAGGTGCGCGTCGGTCATCAGTGCAGTGACGTACCCTTTGTTGACGGCGGTGGTCGCGGGGTCCGATACGCAGTGATCCCACGTGAACGAGCTGAGGGTTCCAGCTAATTTCTCGAGTTCGTCCAGCTGGACGACATCGTCGTCGGTACTTGCCCCGTATACGAGATGCACTGGACGAGTGCTCGATTCGGACGCCATGGTGCGCAAGATCGACAGGATGGGCGCCAATCCGGTGCCGCCGGCCAACAGCAGCGCAGGTCGCTGAGCCTCGCGCAGAAAGAAACTGCCGTGTGGGCCGGTGAAGGAGATCTTGTCGCCCACGGCCGCGGTGTCGCTCAGGTAGGTCGACATCAGGCCGCCCGGGGTGAGCTTGACCAGGAATTCCAGTTCGTCCGAGCCGGAGAGGCAGCTGAAGGAGTAGGACCGCGTTTCCTCGGAGCCGGGGACGGTGATGTTGACATATTGGCCGGGGAGGAAGGCGAGCGTGCCACCTGCAGGTGCCTCGACAGCGAGCCTGACCGTCGTGGGAGAAAGTTTCTCCACGGCGGCCACGACCGTCTCATGCGTCGCCGCTTGGGTTTTCGCTACAGCAGAGGTACTGGCGATCTGCAACACCAGATCCGAGGTGGGCTTCATGCTGCAAGGCAGACAGTAGCCCTCGTCCGATTCCGACTGCGAGAGCGCGTCGTCGAGGTAGGTACCGCCGTCGTACTCACCCGATTCGCACAGCGCCTTGCACGTTCCACATGCACCGTCCCTGCAGTCGAGGGGAATGTTGATCCGCGACCGGTAGGCGGCGTCGGCGACGGTCTGGTCGTCCTCGCAGGTGATGAAGCGGGTGACGCCGTCCTCGAAGGACAGTGCGACGGAATGGCTCACGATGGAACTCCTCGGGATTACGGCAGGTCGGTCAGAAGTGATAGATGTCGACGACGTGGTGGATGTAATCGTTCTTGAGCACCACGGTCTTTCGCCTGATGAGCGGCGAGTCGCCGGAGAAGTCGATCGTGTAGAACGAGGTTCCGTAATATGGATCGATAGTTTTGTAGCGGAAATACATGGTGTGCCAATTGAATCGGACGTCGACGATATCTCCGCGACGCTCGATGACCTCGACGTTGCTGATGTTGTGACTGGTTCGCGGCTCGGGTATGGACGTCGCACTCGAACGTTCGGTCCTGATACGGAACACCCGATCTTCCAGCCCGCCCTTGTTCTCGTAATAGATCAACGAGATGTCGGTTTGCGGGTTTTCCGTGAGCAAGTCGTTGTCGTCCCAGCAGGGCATCCAGTACTCGACGTCGTCCGCGTAGCACGTGAGCCATTTCTCGAACTCACGATCGTCGAGGTACCGCGCTTCGCGGTAGAGGAACTGCTCGATGGATGACTGGGTGATCAGGCGCGGCGGGGCGGTCTGCTGGCTAACGGTGTTGTCGACGGTGGCAGTCATGTCAGACCTCCTGTGCTGCGGCGGGTGCGGAGTCGGCTGCGCGCTGCTTGTCGAGGGCAGCGAGCAGTGTCTTGCGCCAGTAGCCGTGTTGGACTGGAAACAGGCCCTCGTCTTCGTTCTTGACACCCGCCGAAATGACACCGGGCATATCGAGCGCCTCGGCCACCGGATCCGGTCCGGTGAGCCAGTGCTCCGCGCCGCGGCTCATGTCGTTCCACGGCGCATTGGTCGCCTGGAACGTCAGCTGGCACGAGCGGAACTCTTCCAGGTCGTCGGGTGTCGCCATGCCGGAGGCGTTGAAGAAGTCCTCGTACTGCCGGATCCGATGTGCGCGAGCCTCTTTGCTCTCGCCCTTGGGCGCGATGCAGTAGATGGTGACCTCGGTCTTGTTCGGCGCGATCGGCCGGAAGTGTCGGATCTGTGTGCTGAACTGATCCATCAGGTAGACGTTCGGGTACAGGCACAGGTTGCGTGAGCCCTTCACCATGAATTCACCCTTGGCGTCGCCGAACTTCTCCTTCAGCGCGTCCATCTGGTCCCAGAGCGGGCGGTCCTGGGGGTTGGCCGCCCAGGTCCACAGGCAGAGATGGCCGTTGGGGTAGGACCAGTAGCCGCCGCCGGACCTGCCCCAGCCGCCGGCGTCGAGCGCCTTGGTCGTGTTCTTGGATTCGCCGTTGTTGCGGCGCGAGGTGGTCGCGGCGTAGTTCCAGTGCACAGCGCTGACGTGATATCCGTCGGCCCCGTTCTCGGCCTGCACCTTCCAGTTTCCGTCGAAGGTGTACGACGAGGATCCTCGCAGAACTTCCAGGCCCTCGGGAGACTGGTCGACGAGCATGTCGATGACCTTCGTCGTGTCACCGAGATGCTCGGCGAGGGTCGAGACGTCGTCGTTCAGACTCGCGAAGAGGAACCCGCGATAGCTCTCGAAGCGGGGAACCTTGGTGAGGTTGTGCGATCCGTCGACGTCGAACGTGTCCGGATAGCCGGCACCGTCGGGATCCTTGACCTTGAGCAGCGTGCCGTCGTTTCGAAACGTCCAGCCGTGGAAGGGGCAGGTGAGCGTGGTGCGGTTGTCGGTCTTGCGGCGGCACAGCATCGCACCGCGGTGCGCGCAGGCATTGATGAGGCAGTGCAGCTCGCCGTCCTTGTCCCGGGTGATGACAACGGGCTGTCGACCCATGTGCACCGTGAAGTAGTCCCCGTTGTTCGGGAGCTGACTTTCATGGGCGAGGTATATCCAGTTGCCTTCGAAGATGTGCTTCATCTCGAGCTCGAAGACATCCTCGTCGGTGAAGATGCTCCGATTGGCGCGGTAGATGCCGGCCGCGACGTCGTCGATCACCGCTTTGTCGATCGTGTTCTGCACGTGGTCCAGCAGTTCGGTCATATCGGTTCCTCCAGGCAGGTCGACTTCGATAACAGCGACAGTGTCAGGAAGTGGTCACGGTCACACCAGGGCTTTGCCTAGGCTCGACCTGGGCTAAGATTCATGCCTGCGACTTATCAATTGCCTGGCAATAGGTCTTTGTCATCGATGGATTCGGCACCTAGTGTGGTCGTCATCACCTTCGATGCGCGGAAAGGATCGGCAATGGAACTGCGACATTTGCACCAGTTCGTGGCCGTCGCCGAGACGTGCCACTTCGGGCAGGCGGCCAAGCGCCTTCATCTTGCGCAGCCGGCGCTGTCGCAGTCGGTGCGGCAGCTGGAGGCCGAACTGGGAGTCACCCTGCTCACCCGAACCACGCGGCAGGTCAGCCTCACGCCGGCCGGCGAATTCTTCTATCGGGAGACCGTCCGCAATCTCGAGAATCTCGAACGCAGCACCCGTGGTGTTCGACGCATCGCCGACGGTCGCTACGGGCTGGTACGCATCGGCTTCACCGGCACGGCGGCCTTCGATCAGCTTCCGCCGATCGCACGCGCGATCAAGCAGAGACTGCCCGGAATTGCCTTGGAGATCCACGGGGACTTACTCACCCCTGCGCAGGTGGAGGGATTGCGTTCCGAACAGCTCGACGTGGCTGTGTTGCGGCCGCCCGTGGCCGGCGACGATCTGGTTGTTCGCACCATCACCACCGAGTCGCTGTTGCTGGCCGTGCCGGTCGATCATCGTTACGCAACCGAACCGGCGTTGGACATGAACGATCTCATGTACGAGGACTTCGTGATGTATGCGGACACGCATTCCGTGATGAACGATGCGGTGATGCGCAGTTGTCGCGCAGCGGGCTTCAGTCCTCGTCGCGAGCACGAGGCACCGGACACTTCGGTGCTGCTGGCGCTCGTTGCGGCCGGCCTGGGCGTGGCGCTGGTGCCCGAATCGGTTCGTGCCCTGCAGTTGACCGGTGTCGTCTTTCGTGAAATTTCCGGTGCCAGCACGATCGACCTTGCGTTGGCGTGGCACCGCGACCGGCCGTCTGCCCTGGTCGATGCTCTCGTGGCGGCGCTCGAGGACGCCGGTGTGCTGCCGCGGCTCGAGGCACCGTCTTCATTCTCCGATCCGAAAGCAGTTCTATGAAAATCGTGTCGGTCGAGGCGATTCCGTACTCGATTCCGTATCTCAAGCCGTTGAAATTCGCGAGCGGCGAAGTCGATGCAGCCGAGCATGTGCTCGTGCGAGTGCACACCGACGACGGGGTCGTCGGTGTCGCCGACGCTCCGCCGCGTCCGTTCACCTACGGGGAGACGCAGCGTGGGGTGGTCGCGGCGATCGAGACGCTGTTCGCGCCGGCCGTCATCGGCCTTCCACTCACGTCCCGTGAGATGGCCAATGCGAAACTTGCTCGTACAGTTGGCAATCCGGTCGCCAAGTCCGCGGTGGACATGGCGATCTGGGATGCCCTCGGGCAGAGTCTGGACTTACCTGTCACCGAACTTCTCGGCGGCTACACCGACCGTATGCGGGTGAGCCACATGCTCGGATTCGATTCGCCCGCGGCAATGGTCGACGAAGCGACCAGAATGCGCGAGACGTACGGGATTGAGGTATTCAAGGTCAAGGTCGGGCGACGACCCGTCGATCTGGATACCGCCGTCGTCCGTGCTCTCAGAGAAGGACTCGGCGACACCGTCGAACTTTACGTCGACGGCAATCGTGGATGGACCGCCGCCGAATCCGCGCGTGCCATGAAAGAGATGTCCGATCTGGGGCTCACTCTCGCCGAGGAACTGTGCCCGGCCGACGACGTGCTCGGTCGACGATGGCTGGTACAGCAACTCGATGTCCCTTTCGTCGCCGACGAATCTGCGACCACCCCCGCGGAGGTAACTCGCGAAATCCTCGGTGGGTCCGCAACGGCGGTGAGCATCAAGACCGCACGCACCGGGTTCACCCGCTCGCTCCGCACTCACCATCTGTGCGAGGGACTCGGAGTCGATGTGGTGATGGGAAACCAGATCGACGGCCAGCTCGGCACGGCCTGCACCGTCGCCTTCGGTGCTGCCTTCGACCTCACCTCACGCCGCGCCGGGGAACTCTCGAACTTCCTCGACATGAGCGACGACCTTCTGACTGAGAGCCTTGTCATCCGCGACGGCGAACTGCATGTGCTTCCCGGCTCCGGCCTCGGCGTCCGTATCGACCCCGACAAACTCGCGAAATACCGAACCGACCACTGATCTTCAGCCCCGAAGAACACAACTTTCACCCAAGGAGTTCTCCATGAGCATCGACCACGCCCACTCGACAGACTCGGCTACCGAAGTGGCCACCGCCGCCGCGTCGGGTGCGAACGCCACCGAGCGTTTCACTTCCGACAAGCAGGCAGCCGCGAACACCCCGCCCGAGCGCGTCAGTCTGCTTGCCCGTCAGGTCATTTCGGCAGTCCACGACACCATCCGTGAGCACAAGGTCACCTACGACGAATACAACGCACTCAAAGCCTGGCTGATCAACGTCGGTCAGACCGGCGAGTGGCCGCTGTTTCTCGACGTCTGGGTAGAGCACGTCGTCGAAGAGGTTGCCGGCGAAACCCGCGAAGGCAGCAAGGGCACCATCGAGGGCCCGTACTACGTCCCGAATGCAC
Source organism: Rhodococcus sp. NPDC080181 (assembly GCF_040702225.1). NCBI lineage: Bacteria > Bacillati > Actinomycetota > Actinomycetes > Mycobacteriales > Nocardiaceae > Rhodococcus > Rhodococcus sp. NPDC080181. The sequence continues at coordinate 51,981 of NZ_JBFBKN010000010.1, read as the reverse complement.
CCGAGCTCGGATCTGCAGCAATTCTGCCCACCCGCGACGGAGAACAAGGCACTCCGCTGCTGTTCCAGGGTCAGGTCACCGGCATCGACGGCACCCCGTTGCCGCACGCGGTCATCGAGATCTGGCATGCCGATTCGGACGGTTTCTATTCGCAGTTCGCCCCCGGCATTCCCGAGTGGAACCTGCGCGGCACGGTCACCGCGGACGATCTGGGCCAGTTCTGGATTCACACGATGAAGCCCGCGCCGTACCAGATCCCGACCGACGGTGCGTGCGGCAATCTGATCTCCGCGGCCGGCTGGCACCCGTGGCGCCCGGCGCACCTGCACCTCAAGGTTGCGGCTGCCGGACATCAGCAGATCACCACGCAGCTCTACTTTCCCGGCGACGCGCACAACGACGACGACGTGGCCAACGCCGTCAAACCCGAACTGATCCTCGATCCTCGTGAGGTCGACGGCGGCCAAGAAGTGACGTACAACTTCGTACTCGACAAGGGCTGAGCCACATGCTTTTTGCAGTGAAGATGGACGTCGCGCTGCCGCAGGACCTCGATGCGGACGTGCGAACCGACACTCTCGCCCGGGAGAAGGCGTACTCGCAGCAGCTGCAGCGCGACGGGGAGTGGGTCAGTATCTGGCGCATCGTCGGCCAGTACTCCAACCTCAGCATCTTCGACGTACGCGACAACGAACGGCTGCATGAAATCCTGTGGAATCTGCCGCTGTTTCCGTACATGAGCATCGACGTGAGTCCGCTGGCCCAGCACCCGTCGGACATTTCTACGGTGTGAAACGACCCCGTAAGACCTAGTTTTGGCGAGGCGTTCGCCGGGCTGGTGCCCGAATGCACCGATGATCCGTCCGTCCGTCGAACGGACGGACGGACGGACGGATCGAGGGCACCAACCTGGTCGAGCCAGGCGCATTTCAGGTCGCGGGCTCACGGACGGTGCGACGGAGCCGCTCGGCCGTGCGCAGGAAACCTACCGATTCGGTGAAAGTCCGTGTGCGAATGCAAGGCCGGGCTGTGGTGCGTCGAGGCGATGGATGTTCGGCGGCGAAGTGGCCACTGCGACAGCAACTATTCGGTCAACGAAACTCGACGGCACCCTGCGGAGTCTTCTCTCTACCCGAGCCTCGACGTCAACGGTCGGTGCTGTCGCCGGACGTCGGTGCGTCTCCGACGCAGCGCATTTCAGACGACTGTCCGAGCTCGGACTCGGAACGAGTCCGAGCTACACGATGCAGTTGATATTCATCGACGTGCCGTTCCATCAGCCGGCACTGCTCGCGCCGTGAAACAGCGTTCAGTTGGTCGCGGCAGGCTTGGTTGGTGTCGGGGCTTCGGGCGATGCGCAGGCGCCGACAGATCCGATCAGAACACATGCCATTGCCACCGAGGAAAATTGTTTGGGCCACGCTGTGAACACAACGCACTCCTTACTTCGATCACCAAGCAATCCGGTGTAACTGGTCCTGACCGGACGGTACCCGTCTCGGGGGCAGCCTGTGGTCAGATTCAGCAACTGAGGCCTGATTCGATGGTCTGCGGTTTACCGGTTACCTCGCAGGCCCGCCGGACCACGCTGTGTTGCTTAATACGACAATGGTGCCGTAGCGGGGCCGACCTGTAATGCTGGATCGAGTTCCGACCGCTCACCGTTGACCCCTCTTACCGCACACGCGTCGACGGCTTCTTGAAAGCCTCAAGCAGTGAACGGTGTTGAGCAAAGGGTGGACGGCGAGGATGTCAGCACGAAACGCAGGGCCCGGCACGTTTCCGTGCGCCATGCAAAGTCCCAGTACCCGAAGCGTTCGCTCGGCCTTTGCGAGCCCACCAAGAAACGTCAGGTCGTATGTTCATCGGGTAACCGATGTGAGATTCGAATCGACTAGTTCTGGATCGGCGATGCGGGTGCCCTGTTTCATGAGGGATATGCGCTGACCGTGATTACCGACGCGACGATCGAGGATGTCCTCGCCAGATTTACCGAGGCGACGTCGGTGACGGGCCGCTGAGAACGGCTCTGTCCATGGGCCAGACGATCGTGACCATCGACGCGAATATGGCGGCGTCGTATTTCTATCCGTCCCGTGACGGCGCGCTGGTGACATCGTTTGAGCGGATGTTTCGCTTACGACCGCTGTGGTGACGAACCCGACGCCGTCCTGGATCTGATGCCCCGTATTCGATCTGGGCCCTAGCCTCGAAGACAATCTCGCTAGCGAGTCGAAGCATGTCCCGGCGTCGTACGCGCTGCGCGAGGCACCTACGGAAGTGACGCTGACCCGATCAGTGCTTGCGCATTTGCGATACCTGATCTGCCAGCTCGGACGTCACGCTTCATTATTGACCTGAGACGGAGAAAATGTGACCGACTATCGCGAGTACCTCTGGGTCGAAGACTTCGGGTTCTTCACCTCCGACGGCTACTGTTTGGCGCTCATCGCAGAGAGCACGCCCGAAGAAATTCTGTCTAGCCTCCAGTCATCCGCCGACCAACTTACGATCGTCGGCGCCCAGGAAGCGATATACGAAAGCTGCAGGCTAACAGCGCGACACGACGTCGATGGCGTGAACACCCAACTGCTGACAGTCGCCGAGATGCCGGGCGGGTGGACGATGCTGCTCCAGGCTCCAGGTTTCTTCGGCGTCTCGGCGGCTATGTCCGAGATCGTCACGACCCACGACGTGGTGTGCCACGGGGCGGACAGATTCGAGTGGTGGTCGCGGGGTGTCAAGAGAATCACGTTCGAGCCACTGTTGCCGCAGTCGGACCTCGTCGGAGTACTCGCCGACCGCCAGGCACCTGATGCACGCGCCCAGATCATCGCCCTCATAGGTGAGGTGGGCGGAATCGATCTCGACGAGACGCAAGGAAGAGAATTCCACCACGTAGCGGGATCGTTCGCACTCGCGGAACGACTCACCGGTATCCGAATCACACGCGAGAAACTCGAGACAACGCAGTTCACCGTCGCAGTCGCTACGCCAGCCCGACTGCATTGGTGAACATTCGATGACGCGCTTCAGACGAAGCGCTGGTCGAGCGTCATCGATGCGACCCGTCGTGGCCTGCGAAGCATGCGATTTGCAGGGTTGACATCAGCCATCGCCCTGCCGACTGAATTACTCGACTTTAGCGTCTGGATCGCTGGTGCGGACGCGCCTGGCTGACCGCTGCCAGGGCTCGATCGATACTTACGAGTGATTGATCCGGCATGCCAGACTCGCGCTATAGAACTGTCCGCATCTTCGACTCAGCTACGGCGGTCGAGGCGGACGTCTGTGGCCTCCGAAGTCACCAGGGAACGAGTAGTGACACTGAGCGACACGGAGCCCTGTTTTCGAACGGAAAAAGACGGCTCCGGATTGCTCCGGAACCGTCTTTGAACTGCTCTGTGTCGGGCTGACAGGATTTGAACCTGCGACCACTTGACCCCCAGATAGATCGGCCATACTTCGATGGTCCCACCCGGACGCACCGCACAGACCTTGACCAGGCGTTTCTGTCCGAACCGGTTCATGCTGGTCCACCCCCAGTTGCACCGAGTAGTGACACGCTCGAACACCGACTGATCCTTGCAAATCCACCTACGTGCTCCGATCACCACGAACGTCCATCGCCGCGACAAAGCGACTGAACAAATCGCCCCGCGACGGCCTGACACCCAGACAGCAGGGACACCCTCGCGGAAGAGTAACCCTCTTACAAGGAGGTATTCGGCTTGAAGCCCGGACAAAAAACCTGGCGGACCCGTCTGACTCGTCAAGTAACGGATTTTCAGTCCCTGAAAGCGGTTTCACCTGAACGTATCTGGACGCGGCATTCGTTTATTAGCAACGCTTTTCGTGCATCAGGGTCCAGGTCGGTCCATCACCGATCGTCCGACTTGTGACACTCTCGTGACACCAAACTGCCGCCGATTCTCCGACACCGGATTGTCCTGATCGGCGTCGGACAGCCACGGTGTCAGGGGACGGATAGTGTCCTGGCGATCGACGCTCTGTGCGGACTCGTGACAACGAGCCTTATTAGTCGCGAACCCATATCGCCCTTGATTTAGTCGAAAGGTGAAACGGCGAACCCCACCGCATTGGTCCAACGGCTTGCTGGACAAATGCCCTTCCGGGCGAGGCGTTAGCCATCCGGCGATGATGCTGACCGAAGCGAACAGTTGCCGAGTTGCCAACGACAGACACGATCCCGCCGACGACATCGCACGGAAAACGGCAGTTACCGCACCGTCAAGAAAAGTTGACAAGTAAAGAAATGCGGGACTGAGGCCACCGCAACTTCCACACCTCGATGGGCCTGAAGGGTCCGTCTTACCGATCGCGGCATCGACGTCACTGAAAATGACACCCGTGCATTCGATCGTGCACGGCGAAGACGCGACAGTCTCCCAGCGATCGCATTTACACGCGCGGTGTCGTCCTTGATGCATATCTGGCGATGTCGTGCCTACACCAGAAGCATTACTTCATGACTGGACATACCGATGGCTCTCCGATCTCCGGGCGCGCTTTACGCGATCTATGCGCCACCGTGCGAGTACGGCACACCCCCAGGTAGCGGTCAGGGCATTCCGCCCCGCGTCGAGGGACTTCCGACCCTGTACGCGCTCGAACAAACCGGCCATGCTCGAGGTGAACCTGAACACGACAGTCAACGGACGGGAATACATCATGAATGCATCGAGCCGGGTCGTCGTCGGAGTCGACGGATCTGCCACATCGCTCGACGCGGTGCGTTGGGCAACACGCGAGGCTGTTCGACGCCACGCCCCGCTCGAGTTGGTCACGTCGTCACTGTTCGCGCCGGGAACCTACGGCGACGCGATCAGCCTCCGGATCGGCGCGTTCGCAGATCCGGACGTCGAGGCCAAGCGGGTACTGACCGCCGCGGTCGACGTTGCGCACAAGACTGCGGCAGGCAATTCGCTGATCCTCGATACTCGTCTCGAACATGGCTCGGCTGCACGCAATCTGACGCACTTCGACGTCGCGCCTGCCTTGATCGTCGTCGGCTCACGGGGCCTCGGTGAGTTCACCGGCGGATTGGTCGGGTCGGTCAGTACCGCCGTCGTGTCGCACGCCAAATGTCCTGTTGCAGTGATCAAGTCGAACACCGTCAGCGACGGGCCGGTGGTCGTGGGTGTGGATTGCACGTCCAACAGCCAGCCCGCCATCGGATTCGCGTTGCACGAGGCGTCGATGCGAGGTGTCGACCTCGTTGCCGTACACGCGTGGAGCGACCTCGAGCTCGGGAGCGTGTTGACCCGCGACGAAGAAGGTCCGTGGGCCGATTCCGAACTGGCAGAGAAGACATCGCTGGCCGAGAGCCTGGCCGGATGGACGGAGGACTACCCGGACGTGACCGTTCGCCGAGTAGTGGTTCAGGACAGACCCGTTCGCGAACTGGTCCGCGCCTCCGAGAGCGCGCAGCTGATCGTGGTCGGTAGCCGCGGCCGGGGCGGCTTCGCGTCGATGCTTCTCGGGTCCACCTCACGGGCAGTGCTGCATTCGGTCGATGTTCCCGTCGTCGTCGTACCTACGAACCGATGACCGCGTCCGCCACCGAGACAACCTACAGCCCTGATGATCTCGACGCAGATCTGCGGTATTGGGCAGCGGCGAACTATCTGACGGTCGCCCAGATCTACCTGCAGGACAACGTCTTGCTACGGCAACCGCTGACGGTGGAACACATCAAGCCACGGCTGCTCGGGCACTGGGGCACCAGCCCCGGACTGTCGATGATCTACACGCTGCTCAATCGCCTGATCTGCCGAACCGGTTCGGATTGGCTGTACGTCACCGGTCCGGGCCACGGCGGTCCGGCGTTGGTCGCGAACACCTATCTCGAAGGCACCTACAGCGAGATCTATCCGGATATCTCGCTCGACAGCGACGGTGCGCGACGTCTGTGTCGCCAATTCTCCACTCCCGGTGGCATTCCGAGCCATGTGAGCGTCCAGACGCCCGGCAGCATCCACGAGGGTGGCGAGCTGGGCTATGCCCTGATCCACGCCGCCGGTGCAGCGTTCGACAACCCCGATCTGATCGTCGCCTGTGTCGTCGGCGACGGTGAGGCCGAAACCGGTCCGCTGTCGGGTTCGTGGAAGATCCCGGCGTTCCTGAATCCGGTCCGTGACGGCGCAGTGCTGCCCATTGTGCATCTCAACGACGGAAAGATCTCCGGACCGACGGTTCTCGGACGCAGCACCGATCAATCGATCGCGGACTACCTGGGCGGTCAAGGGTGGGCACCGCTGTTTGTCGAAGGTGACGATCCACGAGAGGTGTTCCCGGCTCTCGAAAGTGCCCTGACCCGAGCCCACGAGACGATCGAGAGAATCCAGCACGCCGCCCGCAACGGCGAGCCACAGCACGACATCGAATGGCCCGCCATCGTTCTCCGGACTCCCAAGGGCTGGACCGGACCGCACGAGGTGGACGGCAAGCTCATCGAGGGCACCCACTGGGCGCACCAGGTGCCGCTGTCGGGAGTCCGCGAGAACCCAGCACATCTGGATCTGCTCGAGAAGTGGCTGCTCTCCTACGATCCCCGATCGCTGTTCGACGACAACGGCACCCCGGTGGCTGCCGTTCGCGAGCTCGCACCGTCGGGCACCGAACGTCTCGGTGCCACTCCGTACGCAAACGGCGGAAAGCTGTTGCAGCCTTTGGTCATTCGAGACCTCGAGAACTACGCGATCACCGTCGAGTCCCCGGGGCACACGTCGCACGAGACGACCACCGTGCTCGGGGAGATGATGCGCGATATCTACATCGACAACGCACGGCCCAACGGCGGCGGAAACTTTCGCCTGTTCTGCCCCGACGAGACCGCGAGCAACCGTCTGCAGGCCGTGTTCGAGGCCACCGACAGATGCTGGCAGCTGCCGACAACCGAGTTTGACGACAACCTCGGTCCCGACGGCCGCGTGATGGAGGTGCTCAGCGAGCATCTGTGCGAGGGCTGGCTCGAGGCGTACCTGCTGTCGGGCCGACACGGCCTGTTCGCCAGCTACGAGGCTTTCGCGATGGTGAGCGTGTCGATGCTGATCCAGCACACCAAGTGGCTGCAGCATGCGGCCACTCTGGCCTGGCGAGCACCCGTCGCGTCACTCAACGTGTTGCTCACCAGTACGTGCTGGCGCAACGACCACAACGGGTTCAGCCATCAGGGGCCCGGGCTGATCGACGCGGTGATTCCACTGGCACCCGATGTGGTGCGTGTGTGGCTGCCGCCGGACTCCAATACTCTTCTCGCCGTTGCCGACCACTGCTTTCGCAGCCGCGGACACGTCAACGTGCTGGTGGTCGACAAGCAAAGCCATCCCCAGTATCTGACGCTTCCCGAGGCACGCGTGCATGCAGCAGCGGGTGCCTCCCGCTGGGACTGGGCCGGCACCGAAGTGGCCGACACAGAGGAGGATCCCGAGATAGTTCTGGCGTGCGCCGGCGACGTACCGACCGAGGAAACCCTCGCTGCCGCAGAATTGTTGCGTACGTGGACTCCCGAACTCAGGTTTCGCGTGGTCAACGTCATCGATCTGATGGCGCTGCTCCCCATCGTCGATCATCCGCACGGATTCACCGACGAGCAGTTCGTGGATCTGTTCACCGCCTCGGTGGACGTAGTCTTCGCGTTTCACGGCTATCCCCGTGCGGTGCACCAGCTGGTGCACGGCCGACCCGACGCCCAACGGTTCCACGTTCGCGGATTCATCGAACAAGGCACCACAACAACACCGTTCGACATGGTGGTGCTCAACAAGATCAGTCGCTACCACCTCACCCTCGCAGCACTCGACCGAGCGCACACTGCGCCGGCCGGTGCCGAACAACTGCGGCAGCACTGCCAAGACCAACTGACCCGGCACGACGCATACATCCGAGAACATTTCGAGGATCTACCCGAGATTCGGCAGTGGCGGTGGTCGTGACGCTTGTGAGCGCAGACACTGCGGAACGCCACGCCATGTCCGTCGACGAGGTGCTGGTCTCTGTCTCTTCCGACCTCGATCGCGGTCTGAGCACCGACGAGGTGGCCCTACGCACCACCCGGTTCGGGCTCAACGTGCTCCCGACCCGAGCAGGCCCCGGATGGCCCCGCCGTTTGCTCGGTCAGTTCCACAATCCGTTGATCTACGTTCTGATCATCGCCGGCACGATCACAGCAATACTGGCCGAATACGTCGACTCCGCAGTCATTTTCGCTGTTGTGGTACTTAATGCAGCCATCGGGTTCATTCAGGAGTCCAAGGCTGGGTCAGCGCTGGAATCCCTCCGGTCTATGGCGCAGACTCCGGCGCGGGTGGTCCGCGACGGAAATGTGCACTCCATGTCCTCCGAGAACGTGGTGCCGGGCGACCTGGTGCGTTTGGAAGCCGGAGACAAGGTCCCTGCCGATCTCAGGTTGATACATACGATCGGCTTGGAGATCGACGAGTCCACCCTGACCGGAGAATCCGAACCGTCCACCAAAGGTACCGCCGCAGTGCCGCTGTCGACCCTCCTCGCCGATCGGTGCAACATGGGCTATTCCGGCACGTTGGTAACGGCAGGAACGGGGACCGGCATCACCGTCGCCACCGGGTCCGACACCGAACTCGGGGGTATTCACCGTCTTGTCGGAGCAGCTCAGCCACTGACCACACCGCTGACTGCCGAACTCGCGGAGTTCGGCAGGATCTTGACGTTCGCTATTCTCGGGCTGGCCGCTGTCACCTTCGGAGTCGGGCTGCTCCGAGGCCAGGACACCGGCGAAACGTTCGTCGCCGCAGTCGCACTCGCCGTCGGCGCAATTCCAGAGGGACTGCCTGCAGCGGTGACGATCACTCTGGCCATCGGGGTCTCCAGGATGGCACGGCGTGGTGCTGTCATCCGGCAGCTGCCCGCTGTCGAGACCCTGGGCAGCACCACGGTCATCTGTTCCGACAAGACCGGCACGCTGACCCAGAATCAGATGACGGTGCGCGCTGTGTGGACAATAGACGGCGAATTCGCGCTCACCGGTTCGGGTTACGAGCCGGTCGGTGACCTGGCAGATAACGATGGCAATGTCGTCTCTGCAGGCCCCGATGGCGCCCTCCGATGGTCGCTGCTCGCGGGTGCCGTGTGCAACGACGCGTCACTGCGACAGATAGAAAGTAAGTGGACGATTGTCGGAGATCCAACGGAAGCCGCGATGGTCGTGGCTGCGATCAAAGCCGATATCGACACCCAGGGTTTCCTCGATGGGCATCCGCGGTCGGGGAGCATTCCGTTCAGCTCTGACCGGCAATTTATGGCCACGCTTCATCGTTCCTGCAACGACGAGCAAGAATTTGCACTCGTCAAGGGTGCCGTGGAACGCGTTCTCGCTATGAGTAAGTCGATGATGGATTCCGAAGGCACGCTGCGTCCGATCGATCGTCGTTGGATATCCGAAGCAGCCGACGAACTCGCAGGACGCGGACTTCGCGTGTTGGCCACTGCGCGCACCACTGCCGGAACCGCAGTGGATTTCACGGTGGACGGCCTGCCGGGGACGCTCGTGTTCACGGGCCTCGAAGCCATGATGGACCCGCCACGTGAGGCCGCGACGTCCGCTGTAAAGGCCTGTCGCTCCGCCGGGATCTCCGTCAAGATGATCACCGGTGACCACGCCGTGACTGCGACCGTGATTGCCCAGCAGGTCGGTTTGCTGGATCGAGGTGACGGCGACGGATCTGTGCTGACAGGATCCGATCTGTCGTCATTGAGCGCGGGCGATTATCCGGCCGCAGTCGATCGTGCGGTCGTCTTTGCCAGGGCCAGCCCCGAACAGAAGCTTCACCTCGTCGAGTCACTGCAATCGCGCGGCCATGTTGTAGCAATGACGGGTGACGGCGTCAACGATGCGCCTGCTCTTCGCCAGGCGAACATCGGGGTCGCGATGGGCCGCAGCGGGACCGAGGTGGCCAAGGATGCGGCCGATGTCGTGCTCACCGAGGACGACTTCTCGACCATCGAAGCAGCGGTGGAAGAAGGCCGTGGTGTGTTCGACAACCTGACCAAGTTCATCGCGTGGACGCTGCCCACCAATCTTGCCGAGGGCCTCATCATCTTGGTCGCGATAGTTTTCGGCACCGCTCTGCCGATCCTGCCTACTCAAATTCTGTGGATCAACATGACCACGGCCGTCGCATTGGGCCTGATGTTGGCGTTCGAGCCCAAGGAGCCCGGGACCATGTCCAGGTTGCCGCGCCGATCCGACGAGCCGATGCTGACGAGGGCTCTGATGGTGCGGATTGGGTTGGTGTCGACCGTCCTCGTGGTCGGTGCCTGGGCGATGTTCGAGTGGGAGCAGGGACGCGGGGCAACCCTTGAGCAGGCACGCACTGTCGCGATCAACATGTTCGTCGCTGCCGAGATCGCCTACCTGTTCAGCTGTCGATCACTGACTCGATCTGCCTGGCATATCGGGCTGTTCACCAACCGGTGGATTGTCGTTGGGGTGCTCACCCAAATCGCCGGCCAGATCGCACTCACGTATGTACCGGCGATGAACGACTTGTTCGATACCGCCCCGATCGGGGTCGACTCCTGGATACGTATCGCAGCGGTGTCGGTCGTACTGTCACTGGTCGTCGCGATCGACAAACGCTTTCGGAGCCGAACCAGCCGCACAACAACGACGACAGAGGACGGACAATCATGAAGAAGCAATCGTTGGAAGCCCACGCCAGAGAACAACTCGAGGCCGCAGGACGGGCCTCGAGCGGACGTTCGGCGATCACCGTCTACGGTGGCCACGAGCACGCACTGCGGCAGACCGTCATCGCACTTCTCGCTGGGCGTTCTCTGGCCGAGCACAACAACCCGGGTGAGGCCACCGTCCAGGTACTCCGGGGGCGCGTGACGCTTACTGCCGATGGCAACGCCTGGGAAGGTCGCGACGGTGATCTGCTCGTCGTGCCACGGTCAGCACACGGTCTCGATGCGATCGAAGACTCCGTCGTGGTGCTGACCGTGGTCAAAACACTGAAATGACAATGGTCACCCGCGAGCGATGATCAACGGACAGTCGACGCGATGAGCCAGCGATCGGACGGTGGATCCGAGCAGTCTGTCGCTGAAACCGTTGCGGCCGGTCGAACCGACGACGACGGCTTGGGCGCGCGGTGACACCTCGAGAATCTTCTCGACCACATTGCCGCGCAAAACTTTTCGCTGAACCACTAAGTCCGGATACTGTTCGGTCCAGCCGGACAGGCTCTCTGCCAACACGGTTCGGCCGTTCGACACGATCGCGTCGGATCTGTCGGTCTCGGACGCGTCGGGCGACAAGACCATTTCGTCCGTCGACACGTGGACTGCAACCAATTCTGTTCCCCGGAGCGAGGCTTCGTCGAATGCCAACCGAACGGCCTTCTGATTGTGCGGCGACCCGTCGATTCCGAGGACAACAGGGCCTCGTGGCGAATACAACTCGACGCTTCCCGGCACGATGACCACAGGGCAGTGTGCTTGAACGGCCACGGCGGTGCTCACCGAGCCGAGCAGTTCGGCGAAATATTCGCCGTTGCCGCGCGAGCCGACCACCATCATCGAGGCATTCGAGCTCTGATCGAGCATGGCCTGAATCGTCGGTCCCACAATCGATTCGCTCATGATGGCGAGCGCGTCCGGGTTCTTCACCGAACGTCGAGCAACCAGCGAAGCCCAGGCCAGGATCGACTCTGCGGCTGCATGCTCCTCGGAGCCGATGTGAGACGGCAGCGCGACGAAGCTGGTGTACAGGACTTTGACTTGGTATGCGGACACCAGCTTCACCGGTACCCCACGCAGCTCGGCCGCACGCGCGGCCCAACCGACTGCGTCGAGCGACGAGCCGGAGCCGTCGACACCGACGACGATCGGGGACTGCCTCGAGGTACTCATGCGTGCGGGACGACGAGGACGGGGCAATGGGCATGCCGCAGTAAGGCGGTCAGCGTTCGTCCCGGCACTCGGTCTCGTTCGTGACCGACCACCATCAGCTGGGCTGTCTCGGACATAGCGACCAGTTCCGATTCCGAGTCGGCCTCGGCGTACACCGACGCCACGCGAATGTCCGGGTAGTCGTCCCCGAAGGGTTCGAGCCGAACGTCCATTGCCGATTCGGGATGAAGCCCGTCGGCAGGGCCACTGAGAGCAGCCGTGAGAATGGATGCGACAGATTGGATATGCACCGCCAGCACGCTGGCCTCTCGCATCGATGCCTCGCGGAATGCCTGATTCACAACGACATCGGTCGCCGATACCTCGATATCACCCAGCGCCGCGACTACCGGGCCGTGCCCTCGAGCGTCGAAGTGACGGACGATCGCCACGGGATGGGGCGATGCTTCCACCACGGCACCGACCATCGATCCGAGTACCCAGGCAGCCACCGCATTGCCGGTGGTGGTCCCCAGTACCAGCAATGACGCAGATCCGGCTTCGGTCGACATCACCGATTCGGGCCGGCCCTGCAGAACGACCGATTCCACTGCAACCGTCGAATCGGCCGCCGCGGCCACATCCACTGCGCGACTCAACGCCGATTGGGCGTAGTCAGCGTCGATATCCGGCGCTCCGTATACGGTTTCGGGCATTGCGTGTCTGTCGATCACGTGGACCAAGCGAAGTGACGTGCCCCGCCCGCGTGCCTCCTGTACGGCGAACCGGACCGCATCGAGTGCGGTCTCCGATCCGTCGATACCGACCGTGACCGGTCCGGTGGAATGTGAAGTGTTCATCAGGTGCCTCTCGATGGTGCGCGTCTACAACGAGAACGCTACGAGCGCAGGCACATCTGGCACAGCAGTCCGAGGTCATCGGAACTAGTGACCAAGGTCGTCCGCCGTCAGGGCAGCGGCACCGACCAGATCAGCTCCGTGCCAACTGCGTCGGCTGCGGACGGCCTGAGAATCACCGCGCCACCGCAATCGACCGCCCGGGCCTCGAGGTTGGCCAATCCACTACGAGTGACGTCCTCTGCCAGCCCGATTCCGTCGTCGGAGACCTCGATGCGGAGATCATCGCCAACAGCCAGGGTCACATTGACTGTGTCGGCCCGGGCGTGATGGACGACGTTGCTCACCGCTTCACGAATGACGGCGACGGCGTGGTCGGCGAGGGAACTGTCGATGACCGACAGCGGCCCGAACATGCGAACCACGGCGCGAATGGGAACGTTTTCGGTGAGTTCGAGTACGGCACCGTTGACGCGCTGCCGTAGACGCGTGGTCGAATGAGTTGCGCTCTGCAGATCGAAAATTGTCGTGCGGATGTCTTGGACGGTGTCCTGCAGGTCGTCGATGGTGCGAGCCAGACGCTGACGAATATCGTGGAGCTCGGTCTTCTGCAACGTGCTCTGCAGCGACAACCCGGCCGCGAAGATCCGTTGGATGACGTGATCGTGGAGGTCCCGGGCAATCCGGTCGCGATCCGCGAGGACGTCCAGCTCATGCATTCGCCGTGTGGTGTCGGCCATCTGCATGACGAGCGCGGCCTGGTCGGCGAAGCTGGAAATGAGATCTAGTTGAGAGTCGTTGAACACCGGTGCGCCCTTGCGGCGCAACGTCACCAAGACGCCTCGCACGCCGTCCGCTACCCGTAGTGGCGAGATCAGCGCCGGGCCGAACGTGTCCGCAACGTGCTCGTTGGGCCCGTAGTCCAAGTTTTCCTTACGGGTAGCGGTCCGAAGACGATATGCCGCACCGGAACTCGATCCCTCGATCGGGATAAGCGAACCCACCAGAGCGTCTGAGTCGTGCCCCTCGGCGACCGAGATGTTCAACCGGGAAACGACATCGGCGTGCTGGTCCGCATCGGCGGGAACAGCGATGAACGCAGTGTCGGCCCTGGTGAGATGCAGGGCTCGTCTCGACACCATGTGCAGGACTTCGTCGATGTCGCTGCCGGCCAGCAGTTCGGTGCCGATGTCCCGCATCGCTTCCATCCACGATTGACGGATCCGCGACTCCTCGTACAGGTGTGCGTTCTCGATCGCGATTCCGGCCGCCGAGGCGAGAGCTCGCGTCACCACCTCGTCGTCCTCGGTGAACTGGGCTCCGTCCTTCTTCTCGGTGAGGTACAGGTTCCCGAACACCTCGTCGCGCACCCGAATAGGAACGCCGAGAAACGATTTCATCGGCGGGTGGTTGGGCGGAAAGCCCACCGCTTCCGGATGTGCCGAGAGGTCGTCGAGTCTCAGAACATGGGGTTGATCGATCAGCAGACCCAGCACACCTCGGCCGGTAGGTAGGTGGCCGATGGCTTCGCGAACGTCCTCGTCCATACCGTGATGGATGAACGCTTTCAGATCGTGTCCGTCGCCTCGGACACCGAGTGCACCGTACCGGGCACCGACTAGGTTGACTGCCGACTCGACGATCGACCGCAACGTCACTTCCAGGTCGAGGCCGGAGGTGATGACGAACATCGCGTCGAGCAGACCGTCCGCCTGCACGCGCGCATCCGCGATACGTCCGATTCGGTCCTGCACCTCGGCCAGCAGTTCGCCGAGTCGGAGCTGAGGCAGTCCGGAGGCGTGGTCGCCGTTCCGATCATCCATCCGACGCCGTTTTCTGTTGCGTATCGGCCAACCTCGACGCATACACCGCGGCCTGCGTGCGGCGCTCCATCCCGAGCTTGGCGAGCAGCCGGGAGACGTAGTTCTTCACTGTCTTCTCCGCCAGAAACATTCGAGAGGCGATCTGTCGATTCGTCAGCCCCTCCCCCAGGAGGTCGAGCAGTGTCCGTTCCTGCCCGGTGAGATGATCGATCGGTCCGGGAGCGGCCGTACCCGCCCGCAGCTTGTCCATCAGCGCTGCCGCCGCGCGATTGTCCAGCAGAGACCTACCCGAGCCGACGTCCTTGATCGCGCGGGTCAGCTCCATACCGGTGATGTCTTTGACGACGTATCCGCTCGCGCCGGCGAGGATCGCGTCGAGCATGGCTTGATCCTCGGTGAACGAGGTCAGCATCATGCATTTGAGATCGGGGAGTCGGTCGAGTAATTCACGGCAGAGCTCGATGCCGTTGCCGTCGGGCAGTCGAACATCGAGAACGGCGACGTCCGGCCGCAACGCGGGAATACGAGCAAGTGCCTGTGCGCAACTTCCGGCTTCACCGATCACAGAAAGATCGGGATCGGAATCGATGAGATCGATCAGACCTCGACGCACGATCTCGTGATCGTCGACCAAGAACACTGTGACCACGTCCAACCCCTCACCCGCGTCCTCTTGGGCGCAACTCCCCCAACACTACGGACCCGCGGGCGAGGGAGCTTCACCTTTGGTCATCGAAACTGGAGCCGAAAGTCCCTGACGTCGGTGTAGTTGTCCTGGCGCGCGGACACCGGGCCGAAGTGTTTGATGGATCTCTGACACCACCACGAAGGGAAACACCAAATGGGCATACCCCACACCGTCGTCGGAGTCGACGGTTCAGCCGCGTCTCTGGACGCTGTCCGGTGGGCCGTGCTCGATGCCGAACTGCACGGCTCCGACCTCACGATCGTCTCGGCCGTCCCGACAGTTCTCACGGGCCTCGATGCCCTGCCCGAACGGACATCCGCGCATCTGAGGTTCGAAACGAACCGCATTCTGGACGAGGCGATGTCGATAGCTCAGCCGAGGGGGTCGGCCGTGTCCACCATCGCCGTCGACGTACTTCTGTCGGACCGGCCCGCCGCTGCCACCTTGCTCGAGCTGTCCGAGACGTCTCGGATGGTTGTGATCGGGACGCGCGGACTCGGTGCAGCACAGCGCAGTTCGCTGGGTTCGGTCAGCGTTGCACTGAGTACGCATTCGCACTGTCCGGTCACGGTCGTACATGCGTGGCCGACGGGTGGCTACACACAGTCCGAAGCGGTCGTCGTCGGCGTCGATGGAACCTCGGCCGCCATGGCCGCGGTGGAGTGGGCATTCGAGGAGGCCGAAGTACGAAGCGCGCCGGTCACAGCAGTACACGCATGGGCCGATTCCGATCTGTCGATAGGGATGTCGGTTCCCGGCCTCGAATGGGCGGTGCACCGCCCCGAAGCCGACGACGTCTTGGCAAGGGCCGTCGATGATTGCGCGCGTCGGCATCCGACGGTGGCACTGCGTCATGTGGCGGTCAGAGACCGCCCGGTCCACGCACTGCTGGACCACGCGCAAAGCGCCCAGTTACTGGTGCTGGGAAGTCACGGTCGCGGAGGATTCACCGGAATGATGCTCGGCTCCACCAGCCGCTCGGTGATGGCACGCGCATCGTGTCCGGTCACCATCGTGCCAAGTGCCGCCCGCAACAGAACGTTGACTTAATCGGACAACAGCGTGAGGGCTTCTACAATTGCTGCGGACTGGAAGACATCGTCGGTTGCAACATCATGGCGGCAACGGGACTCGACCCTCGGTTTCAAACGCTCATGGTTGGCGACTCCTTGATTCAGCACCCACAATCACCACCTCTTACAGTGCCCATGGTCGACGACGGCACGGACTTCGTGCTGCTGGGCGGGGACCAGATACGAGAGACCGGGCACTATGGTCGTTCCACGTTCGCGCCCCTCCCGGTGGGAGAACTCGACTGATCGAGCGCGGAAAAGATTCGCATGCAGCAACACTGAAGGGTCGCCTGTTCTTCGGACGCTACTTGGGCGAGCCCATCGGATTCGTCATGGCCAGAATGATGCTGCGCAAGCATTGCTGCGAATGCTACTGCGGCGCAGAGCGTCTAGCTTTTCCGCAGCACTCCACCCAGGCTCCGTAGGTCCTCGAGGATCGCAGGTACCCGAGTCATCAGGGAGACGTGCCCCTCTCCCTCGATCAGATGGGCCTGCGCTCCCGCTACGTTCGCGGCGAGCCACCTAGCGTGCGCGAACGGAACCATCGTGTCCAGGCTGCCCTGCCAAATCGACACCGGGGTAGTGATGGCACGCAGGTCGAAACCCCAAGGGCGCGTGTGGGTCAGGTCGTCGTCGCGCCAGCCCACGATCCCTTGACGGCCGGCCGCATTCACCGACGCAGCGAGATACTCCGTCAATTCGTCGGTCAGCGCAGCGCGGTCGACCGGTGGAGCCAAGGCTCCCAATCCGGCCGCCACCTGATCCGGCGTGACACTGAAGAAACCTCTGCGGACATCGAGAAACGACTCCAGTGCCGACGCACCGGTGAAGACGGCCGTGTACTCATCGACGTTCTCTTCGGCCATTCCATCGCGTATGTCACCGTCGTACTCAGCGGTCGGCGCTATCCCGACGCAGCAGGCAGCGGCCAGGCATCGTCCTGGCAGCATCGCAGCGCATGCCAGTGCTCGCGGTCCCCCACCCGACCAGCCGATTGTCAGGAACTCATCGATCCCGAGGTGGTCGAGCACCGCCGCGGTGTCGGCGGCGTCGTCGGCAACCTGGGCAGTGGTTGCACCGTTCGGGCGCGGAGACGACGTTCCGTACCCGGGCCGTGAGTAGGACACGACCCGGAGTCCCTGCTCCACCGCAGCGCGTTCGAGGGTCGAGAACGGCACCGCACCCTGCGGTGTGCCGAGGTGGTAGACGAGCGGAAAGGCGTCCGCGGGGCCGGTGTCGAGCACTTCGAGGTTGCGGCCGTCTGATGTCTGGACGAGGACGGTCATCGGCGTTTTTCCCTGGCTCATACTGCACGCCGTCCGGCCGCGATGTCCTCGGTTCGACGGTCGAGAACCGTTGTGCCCGAGATCCCGTCGAGCACGTTCTGCGCATCGTCGAGCGCACCGATGGATGCCAAGTGCCCGGTCGCCCAGGCGAAGGTGCTGCAGGCCTGCACTTTCGGGCCCATCGACTCGGCCGCGAAGGCGGCGGGGTCCAGTTCGTCGACATAGACGTTGCCCAGCGGCTCCGCCTGCGCGGTGCCGAAGTGGTCGACGACAGCGGGCACGTCAGTGAGAATCAGCAGACGATCGGCACCGCAGTCGAGGGCGATCAGCGTCGCGGTCAGGTCCTTGTCGATGACCGCATCCACTCCACGCAACTGGCCACTCGCTGCCTCGACGACAGGGGCACCGCCACCGCCGCCACAGAGTACGACGGAGCCGGCCTGGACCAAGCGCGTGATCGATTCCTGCTCGATCACGCGAATCGGGCTGGGCGACGGTACTGTTCGACGCCACCCTGTGCCGTCGGGAGCGATGGACCAACCGTGCTCGTCCACGGCGGCGCGGGCTTCGGACTCCGTGTAGACGGCTCCGACGAACGTGGTCGGATCTGAAAAGGCCACGTCGTCCGGATCCACGAGTACCTGCGTGGTCAGGTTGACGATCGGTTTGACGATGCCCGCGTTGCGCAAGGCCTGCGACAGCCAGTAACCGATCATGCCCTGGCTCTGAGCTCCGACTGCATCCAACGGGTAAGGGCGTACCAATGCCGCGTGCAAGCTGCTCTCCCGGGCGAGTGGCCCCACCTGAGGTCCGTTGCCGAGGCAGATGACGACTTCGTGTTCGCGAACGATGGGTGCGAGAGCGATTGCCGCCGAACGAACATGCGCGAGTTGTTCGGCGGTGTCGGAGCGCTCGTCGGAACGAAGCAACGCGTTTCCGCCGACAGCAATGACGACGCGCATGTCAGCTACTCACTGCCGTGACGAGAACTACGCGAGTGATGTGCATCAGGTCCATGGTCAACAGGTCTCCTCGTAGCCGGGTGCGGCAGTCTGTCGAATCTGCGCACGCCACCAGCGTGCGTGTTGCGACTGCCCCAGAGCCACGGTCGGATGCCCCCGCACCGCTGCCGAAGGTCCTTTTCTACGAATTCGAGTGGAGGGCGTTCGGAGTCCATGCGGTGCCACCGTCCGAGTCCCACCGTTGGGCGGCGACGACCGGATCGGTGAACGGAGCGACGTCCGTCAGCGTCAGACCGAGTAGTTGCTGTACGGATTCCGTATTCCCGTACTCCCCCGCGCACCGCAGAACGACCTGTGCGGCAGGCTCACTCAGCTTCTTGGGTATCACCAGCAGCGCCAACCTGATTCCATCGAGGCTCCGCACACCGAGAGTGTGGGCCGGCTGCGAGCGGTACCCGTCCAACCGGACGCTTCTAGAACCGACCATGACGCGCCTGGGCGCGTGCTGCCACTCGTCCAACCTGTACAGCACCCGGTCGATCGGACCGAGGAGCCGAGTCAGAGCGGCAACGAGTTCCGGAAGTTCGTACTCGAGATCATCGCTGTACGAACGCCATCCACCGTCCACCTCGCCGGCCGAGGGTGTCCCGGGACCGGGCACGGTCAGGATCAGACGACGGTCGGGATCCGACGGCAACGCACGGTCCCCGTTCGCGAGTGGGCCGATCGTGGTGGTCGGGCTGTGCATCATGGTGATCCGATCGTGTCGATGGACAGGCAACATGCTCTGCCCATTCGAAGGTTATCGACGCTGCAGGTCGCAGGACAGGGTAGGAGGTACTCGAAAGAGAGGCCACGTGGCGCGTCGCGAATGTCGTTCCGGGAAAACAGGAAGTCGATCACCTTCGGCCGTGCCTGTGGGTCGTAAGTCCCTATTCGGCGGCGGTCCCGCAGCGCAGAGTGATCATCGAG
This sequence comes from Rhodococcus sp. NPDC080181, assembly GCF_040702225.1. NCBI lineage: Bacteria > Bacillati > Actinomycetota > Actinomycetes > Mycobacteriales > Nocardiaceae > Rhodococcus > Rhodococcus sp. NPDC080181. Next base: position 32,422 of record NZ_JBFBKN010000010.1, on the reverse strand, counting down.
CAGTCTCCCTCCACGACAAAGGACCACCCGGCATGATTCTCGTTCCTTCACTCGACAGTGCCGGACCCAACACGTTGGAGGAGCTGTTCGCCGCGCGATATGCGCGCGGCGACTTGGATCGAGTGCAGTACCTGACACAGATGGATGGCCTTGCACTGCGATTCAACCGAACCCGAACCAACATTGACAGGACGTCCACATGCGAATCCTGATCGCAACAGCAAGCCGCCACGGTGCCACCCGAGAAATCGGACAGTGGCTGGGCGCATCCATTCTGCGGGAAATGTCGAACGTCGACAGCACGACGACAGTCGACGTTCGTGACGCCGTCGATGTCGACAGCATTGCCGAGTACGACGCCGCGATCATCGGCAGCGGCGTCTACATGGGCCGATGGCTCCGAGACGCACGTTCGCTGATCGCCAGGGAACAAGCCGAACTGGAAGCGATTCCTGTGTGGCTCTTCTCGAGTGGCCCGGTGGACGGCAGCACGCCTACGAAGACTCAGCCTAAAGAGACAAAGGCCGACTGGGCAATCGAGCATCGTGTGTTCGGAGGCAAACTGGACCACTCGAGGTTGTCACGCTTCGAGCGTGCGGTCGTTCGGCTGATCAAGGCTGCGGACGGTGACAGCAGATCACCCGCAGATGTTGCCCGATGGGCCGAAGCCATCAGCGGCATCCTCACCGAACGACTGGTCTCCTCACCCGAGAAAGGCCGATCGTCATGACCGCTACCGAGCCGACCGGCCGCCCCATCGTGGTGGGGGTCGACGGATCACCCTCCTCGATCCTTGCCCTGCAACGCGCACAGCATCTGGCCACTGCCTTGTCGACCACGCTGGAAGCAATCCATGTCTGGCAGTACCAGCCGTACATGGACACCGGCTATGTCATCGAGGTCGAGCCCGCGGAAAATGCTGTGAGGGTACTCGCCGAGGCCACGGCTGCTGCATTCGGCACCGACGTGCCCGCAGGTCTGAAACAGGTAGCGAGGCAGGGTTCTGCTGCGAAGGTCCTGCTCGACGCCAGCCACGACGCCGAGATTCTCGTTGTCGGGAGCCGAGGCCACGGCGGCTTCGTCGGTCTGCTCCTGGGTTCTGTCAGCTCGCAGTGTGCCGAACATGCGCACTGCCCAGTGCTTGTGGTCCATTCGAGGGATCATCTCTAGCCCGGGCACCACCGGGGCGATCCCTTCACACATCGCCACGGTGGCAGTCGCATCCGCGTTGATCCGCGTGCGAGAACTGTCCCGATCGATCGACTTCTATTGTTCGGTGTTCGAGTTCACCGTTTCCATCAGGGAGGAAGACGCAGCTCTACTGTTGGCCCGGAACGGTTTTCAAATCTACCTGCACGCGGACCCGACGTCCGTGCAGCGACCGATAGGAGCTCTCGGAGTCAACGAGATCATGTGGGCCGCACAACGCATGGAGTCGCTCAACGAGATTGGTACTCGACTCCGAAAGTGGTATCCGTCGACGTACTCGCACAGTGAAGGCGGGGTCAGCTACGTCGACGGCTGTGACCCGGACGGAAACCGAGTACTGGTCGCGTATCCCAGTCCAGTGCAGTTGCCGCGCAGCGTCATTGCCCATCGTTTTCGCTGAGCGTTCGTCCGGCGCAGGCCCTACGGTAGCTGAGGCGGGAACCAGCCACGGGCATCGCTCAGGGTGCGCCCGGCTTCCTCGACCGTCGATCGGTTCCAGCGCTCGGCAAGTCTGCGCAATTCTGCACGCGCTTCGGCAACCGTGCGGCCGCTTGCAACGAGAACACCGATCGCCTGGTTCACCTTGCTCACGTCGGCGAGAAGACGCGGGTCGGCCGGTACGTAGTCGGTACCGCCGCTGCGGACCAGGTGTCGGTCCAGCACAGCCGAACCCTCCGAGAGCCCGAGCGCGAAGCCCACATCCGCTGCGAAGTCGACAAGCGCTCCGGCTGTACCGGAGAGGATCAGCAGTTGTCTGGCCGAAGGCGAATCCGGAAGACCGGCGAGGGTGAATTCGAGCGACGATGCAACGGCCCCCTGATGCGGGCGGCTCGTCGCTATCGAAACGTCGAACCGTTCACCGTCGACGATCAACGTCAGGGTGATCGAGACCACGGCCGAGACGGCGACATCGATGTCGGCTGCCAACTGCCCGGCCAAACGCGCGAGATCGACGGTCGAGTTGTCCAGTGATTCGGTCAGTGTCGCAAGATCGTCCAGCAATCGAGGCCGAAGTTTCATCGAGAATCCAGGTGCGGCCCAATCGCCTATTCGATTCTTCCGATACACCCGCAGCGTCGTGCCCGGGCAGATATGCCGGCGCGAGGAAAAGTCGGACTCGATTCCTGGGGTTGCGCCTGCAACGGCAACGCTACGCTCTTATTTGCGTGAACGTGAGCGAGCCGCCTTCATCGCCTCGCCCACCATGGCCTCAGCGATCACTGCGACCTTTTTGTGCTCGCTCTGGCTCAGCGATCGGAGCTTGTCGTATCCCTCGGCACCGGTGCAACCGCTTCGACTGATGAGAATCCCGATTGCCTGATCTATCACGGCCCGGCTGTTGAGAGCCCTTTCGAGTTGCTCGGTGAGCCGGGCAGCGCTGGCCAACGCACGTGCGTTCTGCACCGAGATCGCAGCCGGAACCGAAAAGAGTTCGCCCAACTCGGCGGCGCGGGCATCGAAAGCGTGGGGCCGGTGTGCGTAGACATTCATTGCGCCGAGCACGCCGCCTGCGGTGATCAGCGGTAGAGACAATACGCTGTGCACTCCCAAACGACCGACTTTCGGACCGAATTCCGGCCACTGCGGGTCGGTTTCGAGCGAACCGGATCGAACGGTGATGCCCTCGGCGGCCGCCGTGATGCACGGGCCCTGGCCGAGTCCGTACTGGATGTCGTCGACGACACGGACGAAATCTGCGCTCGCGACGATCGTGTCGGGGCGGTCAGGATGCAGGAGCGTCAATCCGGCACCGTCCGCGCCGGGAATGGCCCGCACCGCGAATTCCGCCACGTGAGAGAGGGTGTCCGACAAAGACAGATTGGCCATCGATAATTCGCTCAGGTCGGCCAGGCTCGACCGGAGGTCGTCTTCGTGTTCTTCTGCGTTCATCACCGCTCACTCCGTCGTGGGCACACATACCTTTCGGGTATGCGCCTGCCCACCTCGAACCCTACGGCCTGTGCCGCACTGGCGTACCCCGTCCACCGGTCGAATGGGGTACGCCACCGTATGTGCAGAGGTCAGGCCGGCGAAGCGATGGGACGGTGTTGATCAGCTTCTTGTCGACGAACTCTTCGATGCCGGCGGAGGACAGCTCTGACCGTATCCGGACTTCTTGATGCCCCCGAACGGCAGTTCGGCTCGCGTCCAGGTCGGGTGGTTGACGAAGACCATTCCGGTGTCGACCTTCTCGGCGAGTGCCTGTCCTTGTTGGACGTCAGCGGTGAAGATGGACCCACCGAGCCCATAGCTGGAGTCGTTGGAGATGCGGACAGCGTCATCGGCGTCGACAGGTCTGCAGATCAACGCGACAGGGCCGAAGAATTCCATGTCGTATGCCGGATTGTCCGAGTCCACCTACCCGCGTGAGAAGGCAAGGGGTTGATTGCGTGAAGAAGTCGAGCAAGTAATGCTGTGACGTTCCCGAACAGCCTCGCGGCTCGACATCAGAACTCGAAGACCTGGCGAGCGGTGACGCGGCCACCCATGAGGTCGTCGAAGCATTCGTTCACTTCGTCCAACTTACGCGACACGGCAGACACCGTGGTCCGTCCGGCCTCGTGTAGTGCGAACACCTCACGCAGGTCCTTTCGGGTACCGACGATCGACCCGAGGACGGAGATTCCGCCGACGACCGTCTCGAAGATCGGGACCGGGAACACACCGTGAGCAGGCATCGAGACGCACACCAGTCGACCGCCGCGGCGAAGCGAACGGAAGGCCTGATCGAACACGCTCGGGATGACGGCCAACACGATGGCCACGTCGGCTCCGCCGAGTGCCTTGATCTCCTCGACGGGATCGACCTGCGACGAGTTGACGGTGTGATCGGCACCGAGTTCACGAGCAAGTTCGAGCTTGTCGTCCTCGATGTCCACTGCAGTGACGAATCCGCCGGCGATCTTGGCGTACTGCACGGCCATGTGTCCCAGTCCACCGACACCGAATATCGCAACGCGTTGAGCCGGTGCTACCCCGCCGACTTTCACGGCCTTGTAGGTGGTGACGCCGGCACACGTCAACGGGGCTGCATCGAACGAGGAAATGCCTTCGGGAACGCGGACGACGTATCGCGCATGTGCCACAGCATATTCGGCGTACGCGCCATCTATGGAGTAGCCGCTGTTCTGCTGTGTCTCGCACAGCGTCTCCCATCCGGACACGCAGTGGTCGCATTCCCCGCATGCAGACCCGAGCCACGCGATCGCAACGCGTTCGCCGATTCGGCTCTCGTCGACCTGCGATCCCACTGCCTCGATCACGCCGATGCCCTCGTGTCCCGGAACGAACGGCAGTGTCGGCTTCGCAGGCCAATCACCCTGCGCTGCATGGATATCGGTGTGGCAGACCCCGCATGTCTCCATCTTCACGAGCACCTGCTCGGGTGCGGGTGTCGGGATCGGGATGTCCTTGACGACCAGAGGTCCGCCGAACTCGGTGACGACTGCAGCTTTCATGGTGAGTTCCTCCAACTGTGCAAACCGTGCCGTTCTCGACGCTCGAGCGATGCACTGATGCCGATCATGGCGACTACTGCCACCTCGGATGTAGGGCCGGAAGTCACCGACGAGCGAGGACAGATCCCGGTCTGTCGGTTGACGGGTGAAGTGCCCGCCCATCGTGGTCTTTCGGCCCTGGTGCGCACCATTCACGCGCAACACACTGATGCTCATGACCGCTGCTACCCATCACGAACCGAACACCTGCGGCCCATGAGTCTGTGGCGCAAACACCCGGGCGTCCGTACCGGCGACGCACTGACCACCGGTGAACGAGCCGCGGACTTCGTCAGAAACGGAATGGGCTCCTGGCCGTTCGTATTTCTGTTTCTCGCCGTGATGGCGCTGTGGGCCGCGTACAACACGAGCGACGGCTTCGATCCGTATCCCTTCATTCTGCTCAACCTGTTTCTGTCGATGATCGCAGGACTTCAGGGTGCGATTCTGCTGATCTCGGCGAAGCGTGCCGACTCGGTGAGCAGCGAGGTTGCAGTGCACACTCTGTCGAATACGGCACTGCTGCAGGAGATGATCGAGGCGAACACCGTCCTCACCGAATCCGTGGCTCGGTTGGCATCGGAGATCCACGAGCATGTCTGCCCGTCCGCGGTGCGGTCACGATGACAGAGGCCGAACACATGCAGCATCGATTCTGGTCACGGACCGGCTTGGGTGACATTGCCGTCGGCATCGACGGATCTGACGCATCCCGAGGTGCGAGCAGGTGGGCGGCCGATCTTGCCCATGTCACGAACGCCAGAATTCGGCTCGTACATGCACTGCCACAACACCTCTCGCATGCCGATACCGATCGCGAGAGGTCCGATTCGGAGAATCGCATAGCGGGCCGTCGACTCCTGCGCTCGGCCCGGTCTGAGATTCACGACATCGATCCCGATGTCGTGGTCGACTCGATTCTGTCCGGCTCGCCCATCGCTACATTCCTCGGCTCGGTCTCGCATACCGCCGATCTGGCGGTCATCGGCGGGCATCGATCGGGCCCGCTCAGCGATATCGTGTTCGGGTACAAAGCAACCCGCATCGTCGCGGAATCGGACTGCCCCGTTGTCGTCTGGCGACCCCACTCCGCCGCCGCGAGCAGAAAGCCTGCCGTGGTGGTGGGCGTCGACCACTCGGACTCCTGCACCAGGGCGATCGACGGAGCGTTCTGGTTCGCCCACACTCTCGGCCTTCCACTGACAGCACTCCAACTCGACTCGCACCGCCATGGCCCGAAGGCCGGTCGTAACCGTGCACCGCTCGACCGGCTGCAGAAAAAGATCGCGCCCGCCGCTTCCAGGTTTGCCGATGTCACAGTGCACCTGCACTGCATCGAGTCCTCCGCGGAGCACGCGCTCGTGCGTGCTTCGGCGTCGGCGCAGCTGGTCGTCGTCGGAAGCCGCGGCCTGGGTCCGATTACCGGGCCGCTCCGTGGGTCGCTCGTGCACTCATCGCACTGCCCTGTTCTCGTTGTACATTGAGGCGAGGCTCGCCAGTATGTCTCGTGCCCAGTTGCATACTCGAATCCAGTCGCGGAAGTCCCCTTCGGCGGCACCGGACGAGGCGAACACCAGTTGCTCACCGTGCGACAGCTCTGCCACATCCAGCTTTCCGGGAAAGGTGCAGTGTGAGAACGCATGCAACGCGGTAGTCGCTCGCGCCGCATCGGGCGTGTCGTTGACGGGCCGGTCCAGTGAATGCAAGGGTCCGCACGAGAACAGCCACACGGGCGGATGCGGCTTGTCCGCCAACTGTGCGACCAGGTTGTTGACCATCGGAATCCACCGGTTCGACTAGACAGCGCTCCCGATCACCAGCGCGTCGTAGCCGTCGACGCAGTCCACGGATTCCGGTGCACGTACGTCGACATCGACGCCGCTGTGCTCGAAGACACGTGCCAATTCCCGACCCAGCGTGTCCGTCGCTCCGTGGCGGTCGGCGGTGGAGACGAGTATCTTCATGTCGCCTCCGAAATGAGGTACGCGGACTTGCCCGCAGCCACCGTCATCCGCCATCCGCGGATCGCAATGACGAATCCCAGTACCCCGAACGATCCCTGCAGCCAACTCGTCTCACCGGTCACCGCCGGTTGCACGACGATCCAGGCAACCAACAACACACCGGCGATGTGAGCCATCGGCCCCGACCTTCCGCCGCCGGCGAACGCAGACACCGCAGCAAGCCCCATCGGAATACCGACGACGAGCACCAGCACGAGTGCCGCGAGCGCGGTGCTGGACATGGGCAGACCGTCCTGTGCATTGGGGCTCAAATCGATTGCGCCCGAAACTAATCCGATCGCTGCGCCGAAGGCGTTGATCGACACGCCTCCGCAGACTGCGCCGAGCCACGGCCATCGTCGGTTGCGTTCGGTGGCCATCTGCGTTGTCGATATCATGGTTCCAGCTTGACCGATGATCGTCCAATACCGCTAGGGCACAAAGCCCTTGATCGAATGCAGGCTGTACGAGGGGACCCGAGCGCCGAGGCCCCTCGTCCAGCGACCGGATCAGACGAGCGGGGGCTCGTCGCGGCCGGCTGCCTCGGCCGCATCGGCATCGACCTTGGTTGCATAGGACGCGCCTGCTGCGTGTTCCGGCGGGCCGTACACGGTGTAGAGGACGAGCGGCTCGTCACCGGTGTTCCTGAAGTTGTGTTGGGCACCCGCAGCGACGGCACACAGATCACCGGCTTCGACGCGATGTGACTGGCCGTTCAGTACGGCTTCTCCGGTACCGGCTACAAAATTCAGTATCTGGTCGGTGGTTTCGTGTACCTCGTCCCCGATTTCGCCGCCGACCGGAATCGTCATCAACACGATCTGCGCGTACTTACCGGTCCACAACACCTTGCGGAAGTCCGGGTTGGCCCGGGCGATGTCCTCGATCGTGTAGTGGGCCACATTGCCTTCGATGGTGAATTGATCTGTGCTCATTGAAGAATCCTGTTCTCTTGTGTTTCCGTTGATGTGGTGGTCAGATCGTCTTCGGCGGCCGTAGGTAGCGTCGACGACCTCTGTAGCAACCGCATGGCGTTGGCGATCACGACCAGAACCGAACCCTCGTGGACCAGCATGCCGATCGACATCGTCACGCCGCCGAAGAAGACGCCTGCCAGCAGCACTGCGACTGTGAACAGTGCAATTGCTATGTTCTGGCGCATGACGGCAACGGTGCGTTTGGCCAGCAGGATGGATTCCGGGAGTTTGAGCAGATCGTCGCCCATGAGGGCTATGTCCGCTGTTTCGACTGCCACCGCCGAACCGGCGGCACCCATGGCCACGCCGATGTCGGCTGTTGCCAGAGCTGGAGCGTCGTTGACGCCGTCGCCCACCATCGCAACCGTGTGACCTCGGCGTTGTAGCTCCGACACCGCGTTGAGCTTGTCTTCCGGGAGAAGTCCCGCGTGGATCTCGTCGATGCCCGTCGCCGTGCCCACTGCCGCGGCAACCAGACGGGTGTCACCGGTCAGCATGACGACCTTCTCGACGCCGGCAGAGTGCAGTTGCCGAACCATCTCGGCAGCCTTGGGTCGGATTCGATCCGCCACTGCGACAACACCGACGACGGACCCGTCCACCACCACGATCATCGGCGTCTTACCCTGACCGGCGAATTCGGCCGCCGCTGCTGCAGCGCCGCGATCATCGGCAATGCGGTACTGCGCCAGCAGCGCGTCGTTTCCGACCAGGATGCGCGTGCCGCCGAACCGGGTCGCGATTCCCTTGCCCGGCACCGGGGTCACTTCGCCAGGGGTACCGACAGGCGATACCCCCTCGTATCGAGCGGCATCGAGAATTGTCTGCGCCAGAGGATGTTCGGAGCCCAGCTCCGCGGACGCTGCCAACCGGAGTACATCGCCACGCCCGAGGCCGTCCGCCAGGACGGCGATATCGGTCAGCTGTGGGTGGCCTTCGGTCAGCGTTCCGGTCTTGTCCACCGCGACGGCCGAGATCTTGGCCGACGTTTCGAGGAACTCGCCGCCCTTGATGAGGATGCCGTTGCGAGCGGCCCTTCCGATTCCGGACACGATTGCGACCGGAATCGAAATGACCAGCGCACCAGGGCAACCGATGACCAGCAGAGTCAATCCCAGCACTATGTCGCCGGAGACAATTCCAGACGTGATTGCCAGAACCATGACGGCCGGGGTGTACCAGGTGGAGAACCGGTCGATGAACGCTTGTGTCTTGGCCTTCGCATCCTGTGCTTCTTCGACGCGATGGACGATGCGCGCCAGTGTCGTGTCGGTACCGACACCGGTGGCCTCGACCTGCAGGAAGCCGCCACGGGACACCGTGCCGGAGAACACTCGGTCCGATTCGGTCTTCTCGACCGGGATGGACTCACCGGTGATCGACGCCTCGTCGATCACTCCCGTACCGGCGACGACGAGTCCGTCCACCGGCACTTTGGAGCCGTTCTTCACCAGAACCCGCTCGCCCATCCGAACCTCGGATGCCGAAATCTGCTGCTGCTCACCGTCACGAACGACGATGGCGAAGTCCGGTGCAACGGCAACCAATTCGCTCAGCGCAGAACGCGTCTTGTCGAGCGTGGCGGCTTCGAGAGCGTGACCGATGGCGAACAGGAAGGTGACTGCTGCGGCCTCCCAGAAATTTCCGATGACGATCGCGCCTACTGCCGCGATCGACACCAGGAGGTCGATAGCCACATGTTTGACCATCAGAGCCCGATAGGCTGCGATCGCGATCCGGTAGCCCGCGAGGACAGCCGCGGCCAGCATGAAGACGCTGGCCAGCGTGATCGGCGATTCCCCGCTCGGGTCATCGCCGGTATCGATCCACCAGTGGTCGAAAAGAATCGGATCGAGTGTCGCGTCGAAGACGTGATCGAGCAGCAACGACAGGGCGATGAGCATACCGGCGGCCGTGGGAATTGCCCACTGGCTCAGTGCCCATCGCTTGAACGCGGTCACAACGCCGACAGGCGCGCGGTGAAACCGGCCTTCGCTACAGCGGCGACGATGTCACCGACGCTGGTGATGTCCGCGTTGTGGTCGACCTCGATGCGGGCCGAGGCGAAGTGCACCTGGACCTTCTCGACACCCGCGAGTCGGCCGACCTGCTTTTCGACCTTCGCCACGCACGAGGGACAGCTGAAGCCGTCGGCGCGAAAGACGGTGTGGGTCAGTGTTGCAGTGGATGCTGGGTTTTCTTGCTTTTCGTTCGTCACAGGTTCTCGTTTCGGTTGCAGAGCCCTCGAAACTCGGGGCTCGAATCGAGCATGCGCTCCGGCGAACCGGTCGGCACACGGCCGGACTGCCTCGAATCGGGGGTACAAGGTCCCGGTACATCGCTGCCGTGCGTCTGCTCGGAGCGGCGCGCCGTCCAGGTCGTGACTTCGTCCCGGTTTCCGGTGACTTCGGCCCCTGTCCACGCGACCCGACGGTGGCCAACATGGAGGTGAACGCGCAGTTTCGAGAAATCAGAGAGCAGGAAATCACATGGTCGAATCGGCCAGAATAGTTGTGGGCGTGGACGGATCCGAGGCATCGCTCGACGCAGTGCGGTGGGCCGCGTCCGAGGCAGCGCGCCGCCAGGCATCGATCGAATTGGTGACGGCGACCTCGATCGTGCCGCACACGCCCCTCGAGGCGCTCGATGTGCTGACCGACACTCTCGGCGACCGAGACGCGGCCGCCGACCGAATTCTGGCCGACGCGGTGGGCGTCGTGCACGAGGGTGCCGGGCCGACTCGAACGCACGTCGATACTCGACGCGAACACGGTTCGGCTGCAGCCGTTCTGACCGATACCGCGCGGCGTCCGTACATGATCGTTGTCGGAGCGAGAGACCGCAGTGAGGTGGCAGACACCCTGCTCGGATCGGTCAGCACCGCAGTGGTGGCTCACTCCCGGTACCCGGTGGTCGTGGTGAAGTCCGACTCGGACCGGGAAGGCCCGGTCGTGGTCGGTGTCGACTGCACACCGAACAGCCAACCCGCCGTAGCCCTCGCGCTTGAGGAAGCATCGTTGCGCGGCGTCGATCTCGTCGCGGTTCACGCATGGAAGGACGTCGAACGGGGCAGCACCCTGACGCGCGATCTCATCGTGGATTGGTGGGAAGACGAAGTGGCCGCCAATGTTTCGCTCGCCGAGGCCCTTGCAGGCCTCGCGGACGACTACCCCGATGTGACGATCCGACGCGTAGTGGCGCGCGATCGGCCGATACGCGAAATCGTGCGAGAGTGCGAGCGTGCGCAACTGGTGGTGATGGGTAGCCGCGGACGAGGCGGTCTGGCGTCGGTGCTTCTCGGATCGACCTCCATGGCCGTTCTCCACGCCGTCGACATTCCGGCGATCATCGTCCCGACCGACCGATGAGTTGTTCGGCCGGCATCGGCGACGCAGGGTCGATCGAACGAACACTGGTGGAATCGGCGACTGCGGTCATGAAGCGTCCTCGGATCGGCATTCGGTGAACAAGCCGGCGTGGCCCGAAATCACGACGCTACGGTGGTCGGCGGTCTGTGATTGGGGACCTCGTGCACCAGTCGCAGTGACCGAAGGTTCGTATTCGGGCGCGAAGGGACTTTCGGCGGCAAGCAGGCTACCGATGGCACCTGCGGCGTCGACTGTCACGCAATAGCGTCGTTCTCATGCTCGAGCCGACTGCACGACAATGGATCTCCTACAACCTGGGTGGAACTCTGCCCGCGGACTTGAATCCGTGGGTGCACCGGGACCTTTTGGGGCGGGGATCTGCTGTCCGGCATGTCCTGCGATTCACGATCCCGCTCGTTCCCGTACTGCTGCTGTTCCTTTTCTTTCCCGGACCGGTGTGGTTGCCGCTGCTGATGATGTCGCTGATTCTGCTTCCGGTGCTCTACTTCGCAATGGGTTTGATGAATGTGTACCGAGGATTTCGCCTACGGCAACATGGCATGGCGGACGATCCCGCGGAACGTAAGCGCGAAGGCACCGAGGAGAAGCGCCGCGAATACGAGGCACGCTTCGGGCGCGACCGATGAACGACTCGACGCCTGATGCTCGACGCTGACCGGCCGAATCGACCGAAGGAGTCGATTTACCGATCTGCCCATTCCAACGTACTCATGCGTTCTCCGAGGGAGCTCTGAGTAGGTGTGGGTGGTGAAGCTGCGTGTGTAGAGCCCGCTTCGGATATCGGCAGGACGGCGGTCGTGGGGTCCAGGCCGGCGAGTTCCTTACGAACGATGTCGCTCGACAGCACCAGTGGGACGGTCTGCTTCGACAGTGCTGCCATTGTGCCTTTCTGGTCCCAGGCAATCCGCCGATCAATGTGACGGTGACCGACGAGGACCGCAGACGCGTGAGAGCGAGACGCAGGTGTGCACGAGCGTCGTCCTTCGACGAGGTGTGGCCCTGGCCGAACCGAATGCACGCCGCTCTGGCGCGAACGAGTGCCCGGTAGGCGATGTAATGGTCGATCAGCGACCGTTGGGGGGCCTGTAGGCTGCGGCCTCCACGAACGAGTCGAGGAAGAACCGAGCGGCGTCCGGTCTGCCCGGGTACTCGAGACCCATTGCAAGACAGGCAACGTCGTCGATTCCGTCGATGAAGCGCAAGTGATCGTCAAAGTCCCGTTCGGCCCGGATTGACTGCGATCGCTTTCTGATGTGTAGTCCGCTGGCCGAGCAGTTGCACTTGTTAGCTTCCAATTTCGAATGGTCGGGGTGAAGGGCCCCCGATGAGGCGAGACCGTTGAAAAGGCTGATCTTCTCAGCATGGTGGAGGGGATTTGTCCTTTATGTCCGGCCCACTTCATGAAGAGCTCGAGATCATCACTGTTTGACTCGTACGACGGCTGCGTTGGGCAAGCAGCGCATTGCGGTACTCCGAGGACGGCACACCGCAATCGGCGAATTCAATCGTAGCGCTAAATGATTAGCCATTGAGATCGGTTTCTACGGACGATGACGTGCTCGCATGGCTGAAGTGCACTGGTCGCGATGACACTTTCGATGAGATTTCGGCGCGTTACCGCCCAACGAGCGAAGGACGGGCATCTTTAAGGCTGACCTCATCCCAAACCTTACCCATTCGACGGCCGCACCGGAAGGATGGTGCCGTTGAGGCTGAGCGCGCAGGGTTCTCGACTGCACAGCTGACCGGGTTCGTGGTTGATCGGATCCTCCTGTAGTGAGGTCCCGCCGACAGAACGGGTCTAGTAGGGCAGTGCTCACAGAACAGTTTAGAGTGCGGGGCCGACACCGAGTGATCACACTAGAGACCGATGTCCGTGACGGCATTGCCTACAAGAGGCGCATGCTCGCGGCGGTACATTTCGACTGAGTCGAGGCTGGCGTGGCCGGTCTGGCGGGCGATCGCGGATCCGTCGGCACCATTGCGGGTGCCTTGGGTGACGAAGCCAGCGCGGAGCGAGTGTCCGCCGAGTTTGGCGAGAGCTGTGGGGTCGTAACCTGCGTGTTCGGCTCGGCGGCGGACGGTCTGGTGGATCGCGGCCCCGGACAGTGCTGTTGAGCCAAGGTTGCCGTTCTTTGCAATCGATCGAAGCAGTGGTGCGCGGGCGGCGGTGCGGGGCACTCCTCCACGACACACGTGCCTGTCGAACGGGTCGCGCTTCCGGAGCAGGCGGATGACCGACGGGCGGCCCCCGACATCGAAAGCGGCTACGACTTGCACCCACCGGACGTAGGCGCAGGGCGGGCAGGTCTCGTGAAACTCGCTGTACGGAAGCGCTTTCACCGCTCCCCTCCCCTCCTGGTCGGTCTTCGACTTACGTAACCGGACGTGGATTCCATCGTGCCGATGCACAGTGACGTCCCCGCACACCAGCTCCGACAACTCGCTGCGGCGGTAGGCGCCGGCGAACCCGAGGAGCAGAATCGCGGAGTCGCGGCGCTCCAGAACTTCGTCCGCCCAGCCCCGGCATCGTTCCCGCGCGGTCGAGACGAGGAGTTTGATGTCGTCGACCAGCAACGGGTCTCGCGGGGTGCGGGGTCGGTCCCCCGCGGCGGCGCACTCCCGCCGGATGCCGGACAGTGTCGCGGTGACGAGTTCGTGGGCTGACGGCGACAGATGCCCGGTGGTGCGGTGTTGGTGGTTGATTGCGGCGATCCAGGTGCCGAACGTAGCGACGGCATAAGCCCGCTCCCCTGTTTCGGCTCGTGTTTCGGCCCCGTCGACGAGGTAGGCGGCGACGGTGATCGGATGTGCGGGAAGCGTCACGTGACCATTCGTCTCGCACCAGTTGGTGAAGCGTCTCCACGCGGCGGCGTAGGTCTTGCGCGTTCCTTCGGAACGGGAGGACTGTACGGCGGCCGCAATCCGTTTCGCGACGGCTGCCGGGATCTCCGGCTCGACCGCCAACGATCTGCCGCCCACGGTGCCCGCGACAGTGCCCACAGCAGATGCACGGCCCGGTCGGAAGTCCATATGTGGAGCCTAGTACAGGTGACCGACACGTCTGCAGTGCAAAACTGTGTTGAGCTGCATTGTTGGCTTAGATGGTGCGGAAAATGCAATTTGCAAGGTTGCCATCGGCCATTACTAGGTCGACTGAACCACCCGGCACAAGCGTCCAGATCGCTCGGTGCGGGCGCGCGTGGCTGACCGACTCAAAGCTCGAACGGTTCACCTAAGAATTGATCCGGGATCCGAGATTCACGCGGTCGAAGCGCCCAGAACCTCGTCTCAGTGGTGTCGGTCGAGACGGACGTCTGTGGACTCCAAAAATCAACTAAGGAACGAGTTGTGACACTGAGCGGCACGGAGCCCTACTTTCAGCCGAAAAAGGCGGCTCCGGACTTCTCCGAAACCGCCTCTGACCTGCATCTATCCATGTCGGGCTGACAGGATTTGAACCTGCGACCACTTGACCCCCAGTCAAGTGCGCTACCAAGCTGCGCCACAGCCCGCCGCACCTCGAAAGGCGCTTGCTGAGATTACCCCAGCCCTACCCCTGAGAGGAAATCGCCTGCTCAGGGGCGGGGTCGGACTAGGTCAGCGGTTGTTGCCCTTGCCCGGCCGTTCTCGCTTCTCGCGGATACGTACCGAGACGCGGACGGGGCTGCCGTCGAAGTTGAACTCCTCACGCAGACGCCGCTCGATGAATCGGCGGTAGCCGGCCTCGAGGAAGCCGGTGGTGAAGAGCACGAACGTCGGCGGCCGCGTGCTGGCCTGCGTCGCGAACATGATGCGTGGCAGGCGTCCGCCTCGCATCGGCGGCGGAGTGGCCGCCACGACCTCTTTGAGCCACGTGTTGAGGCGTCCGGTGGGGACGCGCTTGTCCCACGACTCCAGAGCCGTTTCCAGTGCGGGAACCAGCTTCTGCACAGCACGGCCGGTGTGCGCCGAGATGTTCACCCGCTGGGCCCACGGCACGCGCGCGAGATCGCGGTCGATCTCTTTCTCGAGCTGCTGACGACGGTCGTCGTCCACCAGATCCCACTTGTTGAACGCCAACACCAATGCGCGGCCGGCATCGGAGACCATGCTGAGCACGCGCAGATCCTGCTCCGAGATCACCTGTGAGGCATCGAGAAGCAGAACCGCAACCTCCGCTGCCTCGATCGCGGACTTGGTGCGCAGCGACGCATAGAACTCGGCGCCGCTGGCATGGCTCACGCGCTTGCGCAGTCCAGCGGTATCGACGAATCGCCATGTCTTGCCGCCCAATTCGACCAACGAGTCGACCGGGTCGACGGTGGTGCCGGCAACATCGTGCACCACCGAACGCTCGTCACCCGAGAGCTTGTTGATCAGGGACGACTTGCCGACATTCGGCTTACCGACCAGAGCGACACGTCTCGGTCCCCCACCGGGGATACCTTCGCGCGGAGTCTCCGGCAGGGCCTCGAGCACACGGTCGAGCAGATCACCGGTACCGCGGCCGTGGGTGGCGGACACCGACAACGGTTCCCCCAGACCCAGAGACCACAGTGCGGCGACCTCGGACTCGGTGCGACCGTCGTCGACCTTGTTGGCCACCAACAGAACCGGAGTCTTCGACCGACGCAGCACTCGTGCCACTGCCTCGTCCGTCGTCGTCGAACCAACGCGGGCATCGACGACCAACAGGATCGCGTCGGCGGTGTTCATTGCCAACTCGGCCTGGCGCGCAACGGACTGTTGCAGACCCTTGGCGTCGGGCTCCCAACCGCCGGTGTCCTGCACCAGGAAGCGACGACCACTCCAGTTCGCCTCGTACGACACGCGATCGCGAGTGACGCCCGGGACGTCCTCGACCACGGCCTCACGTCGTCCGATGATGCGGTTGACGAGCGTCGATTTACCGACGTTCGGGCGGCCCACCACGGCGAGAGTCGGTACGGCAACGGCATCTTCGCCGTCCTCACCCTCGTTGAGGTCGACGTACTCCCACTCGCCCTCATCGCTCCACGTTCCGTCGCCCGCGGTTTCCGCTGCGCCGGAGAAGAATTCTTCACTCACTGGACTGCTCCACTTCTGTCGTTCACCACGAGCAGCAAACGCTCGATCACGCCGTCGAGATCCAGCTCGCTGGTATCGACGATCACCGAATCCTCGGCGGGACGAAGCGGTGACACTGCCCTCGTCGAATCTGCGTGATCACGGCGTTGCACGTCCGCGAGCACGGATTCGTAGTCGTCGCCGCGACCTTGTTCGATGTTCTGTTTGTTCCGCCGTTCCGCGCGCGCCTCCGGTGAGGCCGTCAGGAACACCTTCACGTCGGCGTCGGGAAGTACGACGGTGCCGATGTCGCGACCCTCCACCACAATTCGCGTCGACGAGCTGGCGAGGTCGCGCTGCATCTGCACCAAGAGCTCACGCACCGCAGGCACCGCGGACACAGCCGAGACGGCTTTGGTCACTGCGTCGCCGCGGATTTCGCCGCTGACGTCCTCTCCGTCGAGCAAGACGGTCTCCGACAGCGGATCCTTCCCGATCTCGAGGGGAAGGGCTGCAACAGCTTTCGCGACTGCGTCTGCATCGGTGGGCTCGACGCCCGAACGCAGCACCCATACCGTTGCGACGCGGTACATCGCACCGGTGTCGAGGTAGCTTGCTTCGAGTGCCGATGCGAGCCGGCGCGATACCGACGACTTACCGGTGCCCGACGGCCCGTCCATCGCCACGACGAGCGCACTCATCACAGGCCTACGGATTCGTAGAGCTTGCCGATCTCGCCGCGGCCGAGAACACGCAGTGTTCCGGGGCGCTGATCGCCGAGCACGATGTTGCCGACGTCGGTACGCACGAGGCGTCCCACCGGAAATCCGACCTTGTCGAACAACCGGCGCACGATGTGCTTGCGGCCCTCGTGCAACGTCACCTTGACGAGCGACTTACCGTCCGAGATATCGAGCAGCTGGAAGCCGTCGACCTTCACCGGGCCGTCGTCGAGGGTGACGCCTTCGCGCAGCTGCTTGCCGAGCGTGCGGGGAATGGTGCCGAACAGAGTCGCGAGATAGGTCTTGGACACCTCGTACGACGGGTGCATCAGCCGGTGAGCAAGGTCACCGTCGTTGGTGAACAACAACAGTCCCTCGGTGTCGGCATCGAGTCGCCCGACGTGGAACAGTCGCTGGCCCGCCTGCACGCGCTCGGCGACGATATCGCCGACGCACGGACGACCCAGATCGTCCGACATGGTGCACTGCCATCCGCGCGGCTTGTTCATCGCCAGATGAACCAGTTCTTCCTTCACGACGACGCGGGTGCCGTCGACGCGAACGACGGCGATGTTCGGGTCGATGCGGATGCCCTGCTCGGTGACGATGCGTCCGTCCACCTCGACGCGGCCGTCGGCGATCAGCTCCTCCGCGGCCCGACGCGACGCGACCCCGGCCTGCGCGAGCACCTTCTGCAACCGAACACCCTCACCGGCAGGCACGTGCTTGCGCGGGGACGAATCGGTGTACTGATGCTTCGCCGGCTTGGCGTTGCTGATGGTGGTTGCCGGAGCCTGCTTCTTCTGCGGCTTCGGCGGCTTGGGGCGCGACGGCTTCTTGCGGGGCACCGCGTCGTTGCTGCGGTCGTTGATGCCCGTCTCGACGGGCTTGTTCTCGAACGATTCCCCCTGCTCGACGCCTCTGCGCGGGGCCGGTCGGCCACCGGTGCGGGGAGCGCCTGCGCGTGGTCCCCCGGTGCGAGGGGCGCCGGTTCGGGGTGCACCGGCGCGTGGAGCGCCGTCCCGGGGTGCGGCGTCGCGGGTGCGATCTCCGCGGCGTGCGTCACGCGGGGTGTCCGACCGACCTGCGGTGGGCTTCCTGCGTGGGTCTTGTCTCTTGTTACGGTCCGGTGTGCCATCACGGCGAGCGGGCTTGTTCACTTGTCTTACCTATCAGTCGTCCGAGTCGAGCTCGGCTGCCGGATCGGGTTTCGATCCGCGGTTCTTGGTGGAGCGGGTCGTTCTGGGGTCGGTGTCCATGCTGTCACTGTCTCGTCGATCAGGTCCACTCCCGGCAACAGCGGTGCCAGTTCGGGTAGATCACCGAGCGATGCGAGCCCGAGCCGTTCGAGGAACAGCTCGGTGGTGCAGTACATCGTGCCGTTCGTCTCCGGGTCCGTTCCTGCTTCGGAGATCAGTCCACGGGCGAGCAACGTACGCATCACTCCATCGACATTGACTCCACGTACGGCGCTGACTCGTGCGCGGGTCAACGGTTGACGATAGGCGATCACGGCCAGGGTTTCCAATGCTGCACGTGTGAGCTTGGACCGAGCGCCGTCGAGAAGCAGCCGTTCGACGTACGGCGCATAGGCGGTTCGGGTGTAGAAACGCCACCCGTCGCCGGCGTAGCGGAGGTCGATTCCGCTGCGGCGTTCTGTCAGTTCCGCGGCCATCCGCTTCAGCTCGGCACGTACGCGGGCCACCGACGAGCCAACAGCCGATGCCAGTTGTTCGTCGGAGGCGGGAGTATCGACGATGAGCAGAACCGCCTCGAGTGCCGACGCGAGCGTGTTGTCGTCGAGTTCGCCTGACTCGTCGACATCCTCGAGCTCGAGTTCCGGGTCGGCATTCATGCGTAGTCCTCTTCCGTGACCACGATGGGTCCTTCGTCCTTGCCGGTCCAGCTCACTCGAAGATCGCCGAGTGGTTCGGGTTGCTCGAAGGCGATCACTTGTTGCCGGAACAGTTCCAGCAACGCGAGGAAGCGCGCGATTATTTCGACCTGCACTTCGCAGTCCTGGACCAGCTCCGAGAACGATGCCCACTCGTTGAGTCCCCGGCCCTGCAGGTTCTCGAGCAACCACTCTGCCTGCTCGGGGATCGAGACCGCATGCTGATGAATGTGGTCGAGGCCCACTTGCGGGATCGGCTTGGGCCGAAACGCTGCTGCCGCGATGTCTGCGAACCTGGCCGGATCGACCCCCAGCAACACCTCGGGAATCAGATCGGCAAATCGATCTTCCACCGACACCGAGCGCGGATAACGCCGCAGCGCAGCGGCTTCCAGCTCACCGAACAGCAGCGCGACTTGCTTGTAGGCGCGGTACTGCAGCAACCGGGCGAACAGGAGATCGCGCACCTCGAGCAACGCGAGATCCTCGGCGTCCTCCACATCACCCGACGGCAGCAGACGAGCCGCCTTCAGATCGAGCAACGTCGCCGCGACGACGAGGAACTCCGTTGTCTGATCGAGTCCGACATCGGCACCGAGCGACTTGGTGAACGAGATGAAATCGTCGGTGACGGTGTGCAGCGCCACCTCGGTGACATCCATGCGGTGCTGACTGATCAGCGACAGCAGCAGATCGAACGGGCCCTCGAAGTTGAGCAACCGAACCCGAAATTTCGAGGGGTCCGCGTCGGCGGGAACCTCGATCGGGGCCTCGTCGGCAGCGTCGACCGTCACGGACCCGACCGGTAGATCACCTCGCGCGCAAGAGCGCGGTACGCCTGCGCGCCGCCGGATTTGGGAGCCCAGGTGGTGATCGGCTCACCGGCAACGCTGGTCTCGGGGAACCGGACCGTGCGAGTGATCACGGTGTCGTAGACGACGTCGCCGAACACCTCGACCACCCGCGTCATCACCTCGCGCGAGTGCAGCGTCCGGGCGTCGAACATCGTCACCACAATGCCGGCCAACTTCAGTCGCGGGTTCAGCCGATCGCGCACCTTCTCGACGGTGTCGTTGAGGAGAGCCAGACCGCGCAGACTGAAGTACTCGCACTCCATCGGAATGAGGACCTCGTCGGCACAGGTCAGCGCATTGACCGTCAGCAGGCCGAGCGAGGGCTGGCAGTCGATGAGCACGTAGTCGTAGCGGTCGAGAATGGGGTGCAGTACCCGTCCGAGCGTTTGCTCACGCCCCACCTCGGTGACCAGCTGGATCTCGGCGGCAGAAAGATCGATGTTGCTCGGCATCAGATCGAGATTGTCGACGCGAGTCCGCATGATGATGTCGTCGGCCGACACCTTCGCCTCCACGAGGAGGTTGTAGACCGTCAGATCGAGTTCGTGATGTGCGACGCCCAAGCCCGCGGACAGTGCGCCCTGCGGGTCGAGGTCGACGAGCAGCACGCGACGGCCGTAACCGGCCAGCGAGGCACCGAGATTGATGGTCGACGTCGTCTTGCCGACGCCGCCCTTCTGGTTGCACATCGCGATGATCTTGGCCGGGCCGTGACTGGCCAGCGGCTGCGGATCGGGAACCGGCCTCGTCTTGCGACCGGTGGGCCCGAGCTCGTTCGGAGCAGGAATGATGTCGCGTGTCTCCCGACTGGATTCCGGTTGACGTGTATGGAAAAGAGCGCCATCGCTGTGCGGATGAGACGGATGCGTTTCGCCGGTATCGGGGGTGACGGCGGGCTGCACGCCCCACGACGGTTCCGAGGCTGACTCCGCCGCTGGCGGCTGCGGTGTCGACACGTTCCAGCGCTCCCCTGTCCCGTTCGTCTTCGAGTAGTTCACGCAAACGCTACCGCTTGACGCGACGGCATTGTCATCGGACACGCTGACACACGATTGCCGACCGCGTGCTAGCGCGCTCGCGGGTGCGCACCCGCCCACACTTCACGCAACGTCGTGACGGTGACGAGGGTGTAGATCTGTGTCGTGGTCACCGACGCGTGGCCGAGCAATTCCTGCACGACACGGACGTCGGCACCGCCGTCGAGCAGGTGCGTCGCAAACGAGTGCCGGAGCACGTGCGGCGAGACCCCGGCCGTGATTCCGGCCCGCTGCGCGGAGTCCTGCAATACCTGCCAGGCGCTCTGCCGCGACAGTCGACCGCCCCGCACATTGAGAAACAGCGCCGGATTCGAGCGGGCGACGAGCCCCGGCCGCCCGCGCACGAGGTATGCGTCGACCGCCTCGATGGCCGGCCTCCCCACCGGGACGACTCGATGTTTCCCGCCCTTGCCACGCAGGAGCACCGAGCGAGCCTCGGTGTCGATGTCGTCCACATCCAGACCGACGGCCTCGGAGATGCGCGCACCGGTGGAGTACAGCAGTTCGAGCAGTGCGCGATCTCGCAGACCACGCGGTGCGTCGGGACCGGCAATGGACGCCGATTCGAGCAGCGCCACGACCTGGTCGACGGGCAGCGACTTCGGTAGTCGTTTGGCCGGCTGCGGCGGCTTCACCTCGCTCGCGACGTTGCGCTCCACCATGCCCTCGGCCAGGGCGAAGCGGTGCAGACCACGCACGGCGATCAGCGTCCGGGCCGCCGAACTGGCTGCGAGAGCCGGGAATTCGTCGTCGCCGCGCCGGAGGTACAGCACGAACTCGGTGATGTCGTTCTCGGTCACCTTGGCCAGATCGGAAATTCCGTACCCACTCAGAAACCGCTCGTACCGCACCAGATCGCGACGGTACGACGACACCGTGTTCGGTGCCGAACCGCGCTCGACCACCAGATGATCGAGATACGTCGCAATCTGATCGCCGATCACGGTGGCTACTTTCGTGAACTCTTCCGAGACTCGAATGCCGTGGGTCGATCCGCCCACGGGGCGTCGGCCGGACGCAACTCGCTGCCGGTGGCACGAGCTGCCGCCAACGCGAGCACTCCCGACACGGCCGAGGCGTTGACGATCTCCCCGGCCAACGCACGACGGACGGCCTCGTCCATCGGCACGAAGGACAGCTCGATGTCTGCCTCCTCGTCGTGTGCCTCCGGGCGATCGACCTCAATCAGATCCTCGGCGAGGAAAATGCGTACCGCTTCGTCGGTGAATCCGGGCGAGGCCAACACGTCCACCAACACCGACCACTTCCCGGCCGCGAGACCGGTCTCCTCGGCCAGTTCGCGCTGCGCCGCCAGCACGGGCTCCTCCCCCGGCTCGTCGAGCAGGCCCGCGGGCAGCTCCCAGAGACGACGCCCGATGGGGTGCCGGTACTGCTCGATCATCGCCACGCGGTCCTGATCGTCGACGGCAAGAATGCCGACTGCGCCGTGATGCTCGATCACTTCTCGCTCGGCGCGACGCCCGTTCGGCATCGCCACCTGATCGAGCCGCAGCGCGAGGATTGCGCCGGAGTACGGAACCTCCGAACCGAGCGTCGTGAATTCGTGTCTCGCGATTCCGCTCATCCGACGGTCTCGGCCTCGGCGTCCGACTTCTCCGCCGCAGCGGTGTCACCGTGAACGTCGACCGGCAACCGCTCGGCAGCCTTGTACTTCAGTGCCGCGTTGATCAGCGATGCGAACAGCGGATGCGGACGGGTCGGCCGGCTCTTGAGCTCCGGATGCGCCTGGGTAGCAACGAAGAACGGGTGCACCGATGCCGGCAACTCCACGAACTCGACCAGATGACCGTCCGGGGACGTGCCGCTGAAGACCAAGCCGCTCTTGGCAATTCGATCGCGGTAGACATTGTTGACCTCGTAACGGTGACGGTGCCGCTCCGAGACGTTCTCGGTCCCGTACGACGCAGCGACGACCGAACCCTTCTGCAGTGTCGCGGGATAGGCACCGAGGCGCATCGTGCCCCCGAGGTCGGCGTCACCGGCGACGGCGTCCTCCTGGTCGGCCATCGTGGAGATCACCGGATCCTTGGTATCCGGATCGAACTCGGCGGAATTGGCATCGGTCAGTCCGACCGAACGAGCCGCCTCGATGACGACGCACTGCAAACCGAGGCACAACCCCAACAGTGGAATCTTGCGGGTACGAGCGAACTCGATGGCACCGAGCTTGCCCTCGATACCGCGAATGCCGAATCCGCCGGGAATGAGCACGGCATCGACATCACCCAACGCAGCCTGAGCCCCCGCAGGCGTCGAGCACTCGTCGGACGGAACCCACTTGATCTCGACCTTGGCGCGATGAGCGAATCCCCCGGCACGCAGCGCCTCGGTGACCGAGAGGTAGGCGTCGGGCAGGTCGACGTACTTGCCGACGAGGCCGACGCGCACGGTTTCGCGGGGCTGGTGGACGCGCTCGAGCAGTCCGCCCCAGATGGTCCAGTCGACGTCACGGAACGGCAGACCGAGCTGCCGGACGACGTAGGCGTCGAGGCCTTCCTTGTGCAGCACCTTGGGGATGTCGTAGATCGACGGGGCGTCGGGTGTGGAGATGCAGCCGTCGACGTCGACGTCGCACATCAGCGCAATCTTGTTCTTGAGCCCAGGCGGCACGTCGCGATCGCACCGCAGGATCAACGCGTCGGGCTGAATGCCGATGCTGCGCAGTGCTGCGACGGAGTGCTGGGTGGGCTTGGTCTTGAGTTCACCGGACGGTGCCAGGAACGGGACCAGCGACACGTGCAGGAAGAACACGTTGTTGCGGCCGACGTCGTGACGGACCTGCCGCGCCGCTTCGAGGAACGGCTGCGATTCGATATCGCCGACGGTGCCGCCGATTTCGGTGATGACGACGTCCGGCTGATGGCCCTGGAGGTCGGGACCGTTCATTGCCAGGATGCGACGTTTGATCTCGTCGGTGATGTGCGGAATGACCTGAACGGTGTCGCCGAGGTACTCGCCGCGACGCTCCTTGGCGATGACCGTCGAATAGACCTGGCCGGTGGTCACATTGGCGAATCCGGACAGATCACGGTCGAGGAAGCGCTCGTAATGGCCGACGTCGAGGTCCGTCTCCGAGCCGTCCTCGGTGACGAAGACTTCACCGTGCTGGAACGGGTTCATCGTGCCGGGATCGACGTTGAGATACGGATCGAGCTTCTGCATGGTCACGCGCAAGCCGCGTGCGGTCAGTAGCTGGCCGAGGCTGGACGCCGTCAGACCTTTTCCGAGCGAAGACGCGACGCCTCCGCTGACGAAGATGTGCTTGGTGTCGGAACGCGACTGAAGGCGTGACAATGAGGCTCCCGTGACGAGTCTGCAGGGCTTGCTCCTATCAGGGGGCTGATAAGAGAGGTAAAGCGTGGAAATTGGGCCTGCTACCCACGGGACTTCACGGTAACACCAGTACGTACCTCACCGCCAACGACACGCGTATTCGACGCGAGAGCCGATCAACTCACCGGCGCTCCCACGGTGACGGCATTCGCGTTCGCTCCGGTGCCGTAGCGGCCCGAAGCACCGTCCAGTTGCTCCGCCAGGGCGAGAACTGTGGTGATTCGGCCTGCTTCACGGTCCACGTTGTC
Source organism: Rhodococcus sp. NPDC080181 (assembly GCF_040702225.1). NCBI lineage: Bacteria > Bacillati > Actinomycetota > Actinomycetes > Mycobacteriales > Nocardiaceae > Rhodococcus > Rhodococcus sp. NPDC080181. Next base: position 8,210 of record NZ_JBFBKN010000010.1, on the reverse strand, counting down.
CACCGTGCTGAGCGCAGACGACAACGCCGAGTCGGCTCGGACTACCGCGATCGAGCCGTTGCCCTCGGCCGCACCGGAACGACCTGCCAGTACCGCACCTGCTCCGCGTGAATCGAGAGCTCCTGCGAAGCGAGCGACGATGGCACCGCGGTTGCCGTCCTCGACATCCGAGGCACCCGAACCGGTGACCACCACGGCCAGCTGCGCAGGTGCGACCGCACCGTTGTCGTAAGCGATGAATCCGCCGCTACGCAACGTCTCGAGCGCGAGAGACAGCTCCTCGGGGGTCGATTGCGGCTGCGCCGTCTGTGCATTGAGCAGCAACACCGAACCCAGCAGGTCGCCCGCCAGACTTCCTTGGTCGACCGCCCCGGTACGCAACTGCACACCGGCCGGAATGACGTTGGTCAGTCGGGTGCGCAGATCGTCGCCGTTCGCCGCGGACACGAACGAATCCGTCAGCGACACCCGGCCCGTGACCGTGGCACCGGACGCCCCGATCGAACGCGTGACTCCGTCGACATCGCCGGGATCTGCATCGGGCGTGGTGATGACCACGACACTGCGATCGACGAGGGTGTCTCGCAGTACTCGACCCGAGACCGCCGCATCGAAACCGTCGGCCGAGTTCAGCTGCTCGCCGAGCTGATTGTTGGTCGACTGCAGATCGTCGACCTGATTCTCGAGACCCGTCTTGTCGTCTCGCAGACCCGAGACCAGTCCGCTGGACAGCAGGCCCGAGCCGAGGACGATGCCGATGGCCAACGCAACGAACACGGCAGCCAGCGAAATGGCATGTTGGCGAAGCGAAATCACGAAAGCAACCCCTGGAACCACAGTGCGAATCGGTTCCACAGATCGATCGCCCAATCCAAGGACTCGCCGCCGATGTTGGAGACGGCCAACGCCACGATCACCGCAACGAGCGCAGCGAGAATGAGCAGGGCAATTGCACCGCCCGACACGCGGCTTCGGTACAGCGTGGCCACCGCCTTGGCGTCGACCAGCTTGGCACCGACCTTCAGACGCGTCATGAACGCGGCCGGGTTGGTGTTGCGTCGTCCGCGATCGAAGAATTCGTCGAGGCTGGCCGGGCTACCGACCGACACGATCAGCGACGCGCCGTGGTGGTCGGCCAACAGCAGTGCGAGGTCCGCAGCAGCACCGGTCGCCGGGAAGGTCATGGCACCGATACCGAGATCCTGGATGCGTTCGAGACCTTGCGCGTGTCCGTCCGAATCGGCCGGAAGTACCACTTCTGCACCACATTTGAGTGTCTGCGCCGTGACGTCCTCCGGATCGCCGACGATCAGATCCGGTCGGTGTCCCGCTTTCATCGCTGTGTCCGCGCCCGCACCGACGCCGATGATGACGGGCGAGTACTCCTTGATGAACGGCTTCAGATTCTTCAGATCCTCCGCGTGCCCCGGCCCGTCGGCAACGATCACGACGTGACGACCCTTGAGGTCGATGTCGATGTCCGGAACCCCGACGCCGTCGATCAGCAACGGACTCTCGGTCCGAATGAACTCGATCGTGTTGCCCGAGAACGCTTCCAGATGGTCGACCAGCCCGGTCTTGGCCTCGATCATCTTGTCCGAGATCTCGGCTTCGCTCTGTTCCTCACCCTTGGCGAGGCGGCGATCGCCGGTGTAGACGCCACCGTCGTTGAGCCGGATCTTGGTGCCGTCCTTGATCTTCTTGAAGATCTCGGTGCCGGCCGAGTCGATCAAGGTGATCCCGTTGGCGACGATGACCTCGGGGCCGAGGTTGGGATAGCGGCCGGAGATCGACGGCGACGCGTTGACGACCGCGAGCACCCCGGCCTCGACAAGCGCATCTGCGGTCAACCGGTCCAGATCGAGCTCGTCCAGAACGACGATGTCGCCGGGGCCGACCCGCTTGAGCAGCTTGGCCGTGTTGCGATCGACTCGCGCGATCCCGGTGATTCCGGGCAGCGAATCCTGACTACGTGACAGCAGTGCCGGCATCTTCATGCCCACCATGATGACCCGATCGACACGCCCGGCCATGGAGGCGCGCCGAAACAACTACCACACTGATCACATCAGCACCAAAAGTTACAGGGCAGCTCGATCCGCGTTTGCGGTGGCCAACAGCTCTTCGGCGTGTGCGCGACCGGTCTCGGTGTCGTCGAGCCCAGCGAGCATCCGGGCGAGTTCGACGACGCGTTCCGAGGACGACAGCGTCCGGACTCCGCTGTTCGCCGCCCCCTTCTTGGCGTCGGTCTTGTCCACCACCAGATGCGTGTCCGCAAACGCAGCCACCTGCGGCAGGTGGGTGACGACGATGACCTGATGGGTACGAGCCAACCGACCGAGCCGACGACCGACCTCGACCGCTGCCCGACCACCGACTCCGGCGTCGACCTCGTCGAACACCATCGTCGCGCCCTTGTCGGAACCCGCCAGCACCACCTCGAGCGCCAACATCACCCGCGAGAGCTCGCCGCCCGACGCGCTCTTGCTGATCGGCAACGCCTGGGCGCCGTCGTGCGCGGACAACCGGAACTCGACCTCGTCGACCCCGGTACTACCCGCATGCAACTCGGTACCGTCGACGACGATCGGTGCCGTGTCCGACGGTCCGGCCGGCAGCGATCGAACATCTATCTGCAGCTTGGCTTTTCCCATCGCCAGTCCGGCCAGCTCGACGCTGACGGCTTTGGACAGCTTCGTCGCCGCTTTCGACCGGGCAGCGCTGAGCTTGGACGCGGCCGCCGCTACATCGACCGCAGCCGACTCGACACGCGCACTCAGCTCCGCGAGCGCGTCGGCAGAGGTATCGATCCGAGACAAACGTTCGCGAGCGTCCTCGGCCCACGCGATGACACCGTCGACGTCGGCGGCGTACTTGCGCGTCAGAGACTTCAGCTCGGCCTGCCGGTTCAGGATCGTGTCGAGAGCTCCTGGATCCGACGGGAGATCCGACAGATACGTGGTCAGGTCGGCACCGATGTCGCCGACGACGGCCATCGCGTCGTTCAACCGGGGCAGCAGTTCTGTGAGAGCAGCGTCGTCGGCGTGTTCGAGACGCGATCGTGCCTCGCCCAACAGATACAGCGCAGACGTGGTGTCCGACGCCTCCTCGGTACTCCCGACGAGAGCCGCGGCGGCACCCTCGGCGGTTTCTCGCAGCGAATCGAGGTCGCCGAGCCTGCGCACATCCTCGGCCACGGAGCGATCCTCACCCGGCTCCGGTGCCAGGGAGTCGATCTCCTGCAGGCCGAACTGCAGCCGGTCCGCTTCCTGAGCCAATTCACGGCTGCGTTCGGTGCGGTCGATCAATTCGTTGCGTGCGTCGAGCCACGTCTTACGGGCGGCGCGATACTTCGCCACCAGAGAGGCAACCGAATCACCGGCGAATCTGTCGAGTGCACCGAGTTGCTGATCGGGGCGCAGCAGCCGCAACTGATCGTTCTGGCCGTGCACTGTCAGCAGCGAATCGGTGAAGTTCGAAAGCACCGATGCGGGGACGCTTCGTCCACCCAGATGTGCACGTGAGCGGCCGTCCGAATTGACCGTTCGCACGGCGATGATCGAATTGTCTTCGTCGCGTTGACCTCCCGAGGATTCGAGCACCTTCTCGACATCCTCGATCACCTGTTCCGAGGCGGTGTCGGTGCTGAATCGCCCCTCGACCACGGCCCTTTGGGCACCGAGCCGCACCCGACCTGCATCGGCGCGTGCACCCGACAGCAGATGCAAGCTGGTGACCACCATCGTCTTGCCGGCCCCGGTCTCGCCGGTGAGAACCGTCAACCCCTCGTGAAATTGTGCGCTCGCACCGGAGATGACTCCGAGGCTGTCGATCCGAATCTCTTCGAGCATCCCTACCTCGCTCTCCCCCGCCACCCGGTCACGGGCAGTTCGAATTTCTTGACCATGCGATCGGCGAACGGTGCCGAATCCAGGCGAACCCACTTGATGGGCGATGCTCCCCGCACGACCTCGACGCGTGCTCCCGCCGGCAACCCCAATGTGCGGCGGCCGTCGCAGAACACGAAACCATCGTGTCCGCCGGCATCGATCTCGACGGCGATGATCGACTCGGGGCTGGTGACGAGCGGACGCGCGAAGAGGGCATGGGCGTTGCTCGGAATGACCAGTATGGCTTCGAGTTCCGGCCACACCACCGGCCCGCCTGCAGAGAACGCATATGCCGTCGACCCCGTGGGTGTCGACACGAGCACTCCGTCACAGCCGAACGCAGAGACCGGACGGCCATCCACTTCGAGAACGACCTCGAGGACCCCGAGCCTGGAACCGTTCTCGATGCTTGCCTCGTTCAGGGCCCACCCACGCTCGACGACCTGGTCGCCTACACGGATGGCAATGTCCAACGTCATCCGCTGTTCGATGCGATAGTCGCCGGCCATGACCCGCGCCAGCGCGTCCTCGAGATGGTCGGCCTCCGCCTCCGCGAGAAACCCCACGTGGCCGAGGTTGATACCGAGAACCGGGATGTCGGCTGCCTGTGCGAGTTCGGCCGCGCGCAGGAACGTTCCGTCACCGCCGAGAACCAGAACCATCTCGCACCCGGCGGCCGCATCGGGACCGAACTCGACGACGTTGAGCCTCATGTCCGCCACGAACACATGGTCGTGTTCCTCGGTGTCCGATGCCTCGATCTTGGACGGCTCCACTTCGTCGACGAGAACCCGCAGGCAGATGCCTGCTTCGTCGAACACTTTGCCCACTCGGCGCGCGGTCTCGGCGATGTCGGGCCGGCCGGGGTGTGCGACGAGAAGAATCTCCCGAACGGACTCCTGTGTCGGTGCTGCATGGGACGGAGTCACTGTGGTCCTTCCTCGATCGCGTGACGGACCAACTCGGCGACGTCCACGTCGGTACGCGGCGAACCGTCACCTGCGCCCGCCTTCAACCACAAAAAGTACTCGACGTTGCCCGAAGGTCCCGGCAGTGGGCTTGCGGCGACCGCCTCGACTCGCAGGTTCAACGCAAGCGCGGCATTCGCGACGTCCTCGACGGCCTCCGCCCGCAGCGCCGGGTCTCGCACGACGCCGCCGGAACCGACGCGGTCCTTGCCGACCTCGAATTGAGGCTTGACCATCAACACCATGTCGGTACCCGACGTGGAGCACGCAACGAAAGCGGGAAGAACGAGCTTCAGAGAGATGAACGACAGGTCCGCCACGATGACGTCGACAGGGCCCCCGATCGTGTCGGCATCTATCGAGCGCACATTGGTGCGATCGATGACGTGCACGCGTTCGTCGGATTGCAGTCGCCACACGAGCTGGCCGTAACCCACGTCGACCGCAACGACCTCACGCACACCGCGACTGAGCAGAACGTCGGTGAAACCTCCCGTGGAGGCACCGGCGTCGAGACACCGCGCGTTCTCGACGGTCAGACCCAGTGGCTCGAACGCGTCGAGGGCACCGAGCAGTTTGTGCGCGCCGCGAGACGCCCAGCTGATTTCGTTGTCTTCCTCGGCCACCAACAGCGGAGTGCCCGGCTCGACGGCGGTAGCGGGCTTCGAAGCCACGGTTCCGGCAATCTTGACCCGGCCTGCCTCGATGAGTTCGGAGGCGTGTTCACGAGATCTGGCCAATCCACGACGGACCAGTTCTGCGTCGACACGTGCGCGACGGGCCACGTCAGGTCTTGTCGACGGTGGTCAAGGCCCGAACCAGCACTTCGTGGGCCCGGTCCAGCACACTCGCATCACGCGCCAGGGCGTCCGAATCGACGGCCTCCGAGTCGAGGCCTGCCTCCGACCCGATGGTGAGCTGCGCGAGCAGCGACGACACCTCGGCCCTGATGCTGTCCGGATCTGCGGACGACTGTTCGCCGGCCGCGTTCGGCCGGTGTTGTCCTGGGAGTGGAATCGACGCGCTCATCACCTCTCACGCTATCGGATGGGTCCGACGAACGCCCGCTCGCGGCCGACTGCACGAACCCGTGTCAACAACCCAACAACGAGCGCAGATCGGCGAGTCCATCCCCGTCGAAGCGAACGTCCGAGAATTCCGAACCCGACCACGCAACATCGAGGACGGCGAGCAGACCCTCGAAGGCATCCATCTCGGCAGCACCCTCGAACCGCACGGACAGGACCTCGTCGTCGATGCCGACCGTCCAGCCATCCTTACCGGCTACCTCGGACGCCGACTCGTCCTTGTTCAGAACCCCGAGATCACTACCGATGTGCGTGGGACGCAGGTGCTTCGGAGCACGAAGCAACTCCGGAGCCGTACTGACACCCGTCAGGACCAACAGCGACGGGAGGGCAGCTTCGTTCGCGCCTGCTATATCGGTATCGAGCCGGTCTCCGACCACGAGCGCCGACTTGGCACCACTTCGCTCGACGGCGTCACGCATGATGGGAGCCGCGGGCTTGCCTGCAACGATGGGCTCGACGTCGGTGGCATTGCGCACTGCTGCCACCATCGAACCGTTGCCGAGAACGAGGCCGCGCTCGGTCGGAAGAGTCGCATCGACGTTGGTCGCGACCCACAGCGCGCCCGCACGCACCGCCAGAACCGCCTCGGCCAACATGGGCCACCCTGTATCGACGGAATGTCCCTGAACCACCGCAACCGGCTGCTCGTCAGCAGAGCGCACCGGCGTCAATCCCACCTTCTCGATCTCGGTCGCCAAGGCGTCGGTACCGACGACGAGGACGCGTGAACCGGGATCGAGTCTGTCCGCGAGTACTCGGGCTGCTGCTTCGGAACTGGTGACAACAAATTCTGCTGTGGTGTCGAAACCGAGTTCGCGGAGGTGTTCGGCGACATCGCTCGGTGCGCGACTGGCATTGTTGGTGACGAAGAACTGCTTCTCGGAACCACCCGAAAGCGCCTCCACTGCACCCGGAATGGGTTCCTTGCCGGCGTAGACGGTGCCGTCGAGGTCGAGCAGCAGAACGTCGTGGGCGTCGCGCAGTAATGTCACCGACTGCCCCCGGACAACTCCTCGACCCGCTCTTCTGCGTCGGTTTCTCCATCGACATCCGCCGCGGCAGCGTTGAGGAACCACTTCACACCCTCGTCGACGCGACCGGCAGCAACGAGCGCATCGGCGTAGACGTAGAACAGACGAGCCGCAGCCGTACCCGACCGGGACGCGTCGAGATCGGGAGTCTGGAGGGTGACGACGGCCTGGTCGTACTGGTTGAGATCCATGCGAGCGCCGGCAACGACGATCCGAAGTTCCGACGCCTCTTCACCGGTCAGTTCCCGCGCTTCGTCGCTGCGACCGAGTTCGATGGCCCGCTCGGGGCGCCCGAGTCCGCGTTCGCAGTCGGCCATGACCGCGATGAGACCGGGGCCGCCGGCCATTCGACGTGCCGCCCGCAGTTCCGACAGAGCCTCCGCCCATTCACCCGCGTGATACGCCGCGATACCGGCCGTCTCGCGTACGACGGCAATGCGGCCGGCCCGCTGACGAGCAGCGCGCGCGTGTAGCAGCGCCAACTGCGGATCGTCGTCGAGCAGGCGGCTGGTCATCACGAGGTGACGGGCCACAGCAGTGGCATTGTTCTTGTCCAAGCTCAACAGATCCCGGCGCACTGCCGGCTCCAGCTGCCCGGCTTCGACCTCGTCGGGCAGATCCGGCTCGTCTGGCCGCGGGGGTCGACGGTCGGACGATGCGCTGTTACCGCGGCGATCGCCGGAGAACCCACCTTCCCCACCACGCCTGCGGGGAGGACCGTCCGAACGACGCGGGTCGGCGCGACGGTCCTGAGCGCGAGGGTTGCGATCTCGGGACTCGTTGGGGCGATTGCCACCGTCTGCTCGGGAGGGGCGACGATCGTTGTTGTCTTCCGACACGGGCGTCCTTTCGGATTTTCGGGTACAAACGCAAAAAGGGGACCCACCAAGTGGGTCCCCTTCCTACAACGGGTGTTCGGCGGTGTCCTACTCTCCCACACCCTGTCGAGTGCAGTACCATCGGCGCTGGAGGGCTTAGCTTCCGGGTTCGGAATGGGACCGGGCGTTTCCCCTCCGCTATGGCCGCCGTAACTCTGCGAAACAGTGTCACGAGCGGTCTCAGTCGGAGAACACATCCCCCACATAATGTCGGGGATGGTGTTTTCGTTCTTGGACCTGTATTCGATTGTGTTACTGAACAACTACTCGTGTGTTGTTTCAGATATTGCACAGTGGACGCGTAGCTTCTTTGTGGTAAGTCCTCGGCCTATTAGTACCAGTCACCTGCATA
>NZ_JBFBKN010000009.1:0-205168 GCF_040702225.1 Rhodococcus sp. NPDC080181 | reverse complement strand
CTTGTCACACCAGTGGAGGCACCGGCATCATGAACCTGCCGGACACCGACACGTCAGGTCGTACACAGACCGACACGTGAGGTCGTCCACCGATACCGGTACTGGATTTGCAGTCGTCGTCGGCGTCGAAGTGTCGAGGCCAGGTCCGATACGTCGATCGCTGTTTCCGAGTCGGCGAACCATGCGGTGCTGTCGACCAGTACCAGGTCCGCCAGACCCAGCATGCCCGGTATATCCGGTGCCGCAGCCTGCCGGGCGGCGATCTTGCGCGCGGCCGACTCCCATACCGCAGACAGCCCCAAACGTTCGAGCTGCGCGCTGTCCAAACCGGCTATGGAGAGGGCCTCGAGTTCTGGTGGATCCAGATGGGATGCGTTGAGTCGTGCATTGGGGAGCAAGACAATCCCGCCGTTCCGTCCGCGTTCGGCATAGACGGGCACACCAGCCGCCGAGAGCGCCTCGACGTCTCGCGGCACAGTGCGCCGAGACACTTCCAGACGGTCGGAGAGCTCGGTAGTTGTCATGCGCTGACGGGTCTGTAGGAGCAGCAAGATATGCAGCAGCCTCGAAGCCTTCATGCGGACCGATGTTGGCAGAAAAAGGTGACAGGTTCTGTCGCGATGAGGCGATTGGATGGTTCGGTATCGATACGACATCCACTCGAGGAGCCCTCCATGCCTGCACCGAACCTGTTCTTGATCGGCGTCCGGGAGACCCAGGCCGCCACCGCCTTCTACAGCGACCTGTTCGAGATCGAACCGACTTTCACCAGTCCCCACTATGTTGCTTTCGACGTTGCCCCCGGTGTACTGCTCGCGTTGTGGACGGGCTACGCCGAGCACTCTGTACCGAGCACACCCCGCATGAGCGAGATCGGACTCATGGTGCCCGGCCCCTCGGAAGCAGTCGACGACATATTCACCGATTGGGTCGCGAAAGGAGTTGCCGTAGTGCAGAAGCCACACGACGCCGTCTTCGGCCGCACTTTCGTGATCGCGGACCCCGACGGCAACCTCATCAGGGTCTCGCCGATCGACTGAGAAGCACCACGCCTACCTACTGCGGGTCGGTGAGAGACCGGCCGCACCCCGGTCTTTCGTCATGGACTGGAACGCATGAACGTCCCGGAAGACCACGGCGCGGATCCGAACCAGTCAGGACGCGTCTGCCTCCCGCAGGGTCGACGACGCATCCGCCGTGGATTCGAGCAGTGCATCGAGTGAGATCTCCAACGCAGTGCACAGTGCGGCGACGGTAAAGAATGCCGGGGTTGCGATACGCCCGGTCTCGATTTTTCTGAGCGTTTCGACGGAGATGCCGGCGGCGTCGGAAACCTCGGTCATGGTCCGGCTACCCCGGAAACGGCGCAAAGCTGTGCCCAAGCGAGCACCACGCGCGAGTTCACCGGGACTGAGTGGGATACGGACCATACACCGATACTAATACCGGTCGAGACCGACCGGGCCGATGCTCGTCACCGATGGGTCTGCGGGCTACCAGCAGGTGAGTGCCGGCTCCGAGTCGAGCATTTACCGCGCTCTGAATCGGCAGTCCTCGGGCGGGGGAGGGGAGTGGAGCCTGTGAGAGTTGCGGCCTCCGTTCACAGGACTCCCGCGGACCGATGGAGATCCAGCCGGATCGTCTCCGGACATGTGTCGATCGGGTAGTACCGCCACCACACGAAGAAGGGCGGCACCGTTGCCGGTGCCGCCCTTCAGCGGAATGCGTTGTCAGGACTCAGTGATCGCGATCGCTGTCCTGACGACCCGAAGAAATCGAGGTGTCTTCGTGCCCGTTGGCATGGCCGTTGCCGTTGGCGTGGCCATTGGAATGACCGTTGCCGTTGGCGTGACCGTTGCCGTTCGTATGGCCGTTGCCGTTCGTATGGCCGTTGCCGTTGGTATGGCCGTTGCCGTTCGAGTGGCCATTGCCCAGAATGCCCGCCTGGTAGTTGCGAAGCATTGCCAGCTGCTCGTGCTCGCCCTTGTGGAGTGCATCCTCGAGGGCCTTGCTCTGCGCAACGGGGTCCGGGGTGAACAGTGAACCCGAGCCGGGCTTGCCGGCAGAACCGAGCTTGTTCATCTTCTTGGGGACCGCTGCACCCTGGTAATCGAGCGGGATCGGGTGACCGTGATCATCGACCGGTCCGAGCGGCTGGTGGATTTCCACGTACTGGCCGTGCGGGAGTCGCTTGATGATTCCGGTTTCGATGCCGTGCTCGAGAACTGCCCGGTCGCTGCGCTGTAGGCCGATGCAGAACCGGTACGCGACGAAGTATGCGATCGGCGGAGCAATGAGCACTCCGATTCGACCGATCCACGTCATCGCATTGAGCGAGATGTCGAACTTGTACGCGATCAGGTCGTTGACGCACGAGAGCGTCAGAACGACGTAGAAGGCGATGGACATTGCGCCGATCGCAGTACGGACCGGCACGTCGCGGGGACGCTGCAGCAGGTTGTGGTGTGCGTTGTCTCCGGTGAGACGCTTCTCGATCCATGGGTAGGCAATCATCACGGTGAAGACGAGGCCCATGATCACGGCCACCCAGAAGACTGCAGGAATCGTGTAGCGACCAGCGATGTAGATGTCCCATGCCGGCCACAGACGCGCCAGGCCGTCGGTCCACATCATGTAGAAGTCGGGCTGCGAACCTGCGGACACCTGAGACGGGTTGTACGGACCGAGCGCCCAGATCGGGTTGATCTGCAGCAGTCCGCCCATGGCGGCGATCACGCCGAACGTCACGGCGAAGAACGCGCCGGACTTGACGGCGAAGACCGGGAGGATACGAACGCCGACGACGTTGGTTTCCGTACGACCGGGTCCGGGGAACTGCGTGTGCTTCTGGTACCAGACCAAAGCCAGGTGAGCTGCGATCAGCGCCAGGATGATGGCCGGTAGCAGCAGCACGTGCGCCACGTACAGGCGAGGAATGATGATCGTGCCGGGGAAGTCCCCGTCGAAGATCAACCAGTGCATCCAGGTGCCGACGATCGGGATGCTCATCGTGATTCCGGAGAACGCGGCGCGGAGGCCGGTGCCCGAGAGCAGATCGTCGGGGAGCGAGTATCCGAAGAAGCCCTCGAACATCGCCAGGATCAGCAGCAGGCAGCCGATGACCCAGTTGGCCTCACGGGGACGACGGAACGCACCGGTGAAGAAGATGCGCATCATGTGCACGATGATCGACGCGGCGAACATCAGTGCTGCCCAGTGGTGGATCTGGCGCATGAACAGACCGCCGCGCACCTCGAACGAGATGTCGAGTGCTGTCGCGTAGGCACGTGACATGGTCACGCCGTTCAGCGGGGTGTACGCGCCCTGGTAGACGACCTCGCTGAGCGAAGGATCGAAGAACAGGGTGAGGAAGACGCCGGAGATCAGCAGGATCACGAAGCTGTACAGCGCGATCTCACCGAGCAGGAACGACCAGTGGGTGGGGAACACCTTGTTGATCTGGCGGCGCAAACCTGGTGCCAAGTGGTAACGACTGTCTACGTCGTCCGCCTGCTTGGCGGCGAGGGTTTGCAGTGAAGGACTCATGAATCACGCTCCGGTCGACGTTCCCAGAAGGCGGGACCCAGTGCTTCGTGGAAGTCGTGCTGTGCCACTAGGTAACCCTCCTCGTTGACTGTGATGGGAAGCTGAGGCAGCGCGCGCGCAGCCGGTCCGAAGATCGGCTTGCCGTACTCGAGCGCGTTGAACTGCGACTGATGGCAAGGGCAGAGAATGCGGTTGGTCTGCTGCTCGAACAACGATGTCGGGCAACCCAGGTGCGTGCAGATCTTGGAGTAGGCGTAGTAATCGCCGTAGTTGTAGCTCTCCTGGCCCTTGCGCTTGATGACCGTGCTTGCGTCGTCGGGACGCAAACGGATGAGCATGACTGCGTTACGGATACCGCGGAGTGACATGAGCAGGTCGTGCTCGCTCTCGCGGTCCGCCTCGCGGAACGGGAAGACAGTTTCCATGGCACCAGCGTCCAAGTCCTCGGGCCGTACGAGAACAACATCTTCCGGTCGCCCGGTGTCTCGTCGGAGGTAGATCGTCTCTCCATCGTAGCGAGGCGTCCAGCCGGATACCCACAACGGAGAATCTTCGCCCTTGGCCCACGGATTCTTGATGAGGCCGCCGAGGGGGAGCAGTGCCATCACGCCGAGAGCGCCGCCGCCGAACAGAAGCGAACGCTTGATGACCTTGCGTCGTCCGATGGTCGACGTGTCGAGCGAATCGCCCAGCTCGGCGACCAGCGTCTTGCGGTCCGTTTCCGACGAACTTCCGTCGTGGCGGTCCTGGATGGAGACCTCTTCGGGGATGAACTTCTTGGTGAACTGCACGGCACCGACGCCGACGGCGAGGATCGCAAGACCCATCGTTCCGCCGATCAGCGGCGTGTACAGCGAGTACAGGTTGTAGTTGTCGTCACCGATGCCTGCGTACTGCCAAGGCCAGAAGAGGTAGACGCCGATGAACGCGACTGCCGACAGGCCGGCGATGGCAAACCAGATCGCCACGCTGCGCTCTGCGCGCTTCTCGGCGCGAGTACCTTCCACAGCCCAGCGATTGCGACGGAATGCGACATCCACACCGTCGAGATTGGTGCCGAGTTCGACCAACTCGTCCCGGCTGAGCGCTGCCAACTCCTCGTCGGTGTACTTCTTGTCGGGATTCACACCCTCGGCATTGGTGCCGTCGGTGTTGTCGGCGTCCTTACGGCCGGAATCGCCGTCGCTCATGATCTAGCTCCGATCCACAATGTTGCGCCGACGACAGCGGCGATTCCGACAACCCACAGGGCGATCATCTCGGTACCGGGACCGAAGCCACCGAGACCCCAGCCGCCTGCAGCCTTGGTTTCCTGGGCCGACTTGACGTAGGCGATGATGTCCGACTTCTCCTCGATCGTCAGCTGACGGTCGGAGAACTTTGGCATGTTCTGCGGACCGGTGACCATCGCGGTGTAGATCTCCTGCTCGTTGGCAGGCCCGAGGTCCGGCGCGAACTTGCCCGACGACAGTGCGCCGCCCTGGCCGGTGAAGTTGTGGCAGGACGCGCAGTTCAAGCGGAACAGCTCGCTGCCTCGGGCGATGTCGTCGCCGCGAAGCGACTCCTGCGCCACCTCACCGTTCTCGTCGAGAATGACCGTCGGGCCGCCGCCGTTGGCCTGGATGTAAGCACCGAGCGCGTCGATCTGCTTGTCGTCGAACTTCGGCGGCTTGCGCAGTGCCTGTGCCTCGTTGCGAACAGCCGGCATACGGCCACTCGACACCTGGAAGTAGACGGCAGCTTCACCGACACCGATGAGACTCGGTCCGCGATCCTGAACACCCTGCAAATTGGCACCGTGGCATGTCACGCACGACGTGTCGTAGAGCTGCTTGCCTTCGCGGATCAGCGCCGCCGAATCGGTGTCGGCTGTTGCAACCTGGGGTGTAGGCGTCAGGGCCGACGCGAGGAAACCCGCGCTCAGAAGGCCCATCATCAGAACGAGTGCACCGGTGACGCGTCGACGCGTCTTACGCTTGCGTCGCGCCTTCGAGGCCGAAGTGTCGTCGGTTGCTGCTGGGGGAGATGTACTCATCTTCTATCCCTTGTCGTGTCGGGACGGGCCGAACGTCGGGGGCTGAATCCGTTCGCTCGATATCTGTGGCTTGCTGACTGTCACTAGCGGATGAAGTAGATCGTCGCGAAGAGGGCAATCCAGACGATGTCGACGAAGTGCCAGTAATACGAAACGACGATGGCGGCGGTGGCCTGCGCGGGCGTGAACTTGCTGACCAGGGTTCTGGTGATCAGGAAGACGAAGGCGATGAGTCCGCCGATCACGTGCAAACCGTGGAAGCCGGTCGTGACGTAGAAGACCGAGCCGTACACGCTGCTCGAGAGCGTCGTGCCCTCGTGGACCAGGTGGTAGTACTCGTATCCCTGACCGGCGACGAAGAACGCGCCCATTGCCAGGGTGACGATGTACCACCGACGAAGCCCGAACACGTCGCCACGCTCGGCAGCGAACACGCCCAGCTGGCAGGTGAACGAAGAAGCGATCAGCACGGCCGTCACCGGAACAGCCAGCCCGAGGTTCAGCTCGGTCGGCTCCGGCGGCCAGTTTCCATTCGCCTGCGCGCGTGCGACGAAGTACATCGCAAACAGCCCGGCGAAGAACATGAGTTCACTCGACAGCCACACGATCGTGCCGACGCTGACCATATTGGGACGGTTCAGCGAGTGCACGCGTTGGGTGATTGCCGATCCTTGAGTCCCTACAGCGCTCGTCACAGAAAGAAGTATGACCCGTCGTAGTACGGAAGGCATATCCGGGTCCGGTCTTGGCGCGTCGCGGAGGGACGATTCCGAGCGCGCCGTTGTTCCCGCGCTGGTGGAGGGGCCTGTACGGGCCGGTAGGGTCCAGTCGTGCAAGGCTGGCCTCATGGCAAAGAGCAGTGCAGGTGGGTGGTTTCGGCGGTTGTTCTCGCGGTCGACCGCGGAACGTCTGGACCCCACGCGCGAAGATCTGGTGGTAGTGGCGAGCTGCTTCGACGACGCGCGGGCGTGCTCCGCCGTTCTCGACGAGGCGGCGAACACAGAACCCACGTGGATCGAGTCCTCCGAGGTGCTGTTGCGGCATCACCTCGTGCTGCCCGCGCACGAAGTCGACGATGCGGCAGCCGTCGCGGCGCAGGATGCGTACGAGGTCGGTCCGCAGGTCGAACTACCGGACGACACCGGGTATCGGCCGCAAGTCGATGACGGTGTCGCTCTGGTCCTGCAGCGGGTACAGGTGCTCGACGCGTTGCACTGTTCGCAGGAGAGGTCTCGCATGGCGGGTCTCGCGCAACGGCGTGGGGGAGCGGTACTGGGGTGGGATGCGCTGCAGCCCGCCTCACCCGCCGACACGTCTGACTAAGCTTCCACCGCACCGCGCGCATCGACAGCAGAAGGGCACGGCACATCCACCATGACCGCAGGGACCAGTGACGAGCAGCCGCGAACGTGGCGTCGAATCCTCGGAGCGTTGACCACGCACGCCGACCTGTCGAGCGCCGATACCGGCTGGGTGATGGACGAGATCATGTCCGACAACGCCACAGCCGCTCAGATCGCTGCCTTCGGGGTGGCACTGAAGATGAAGGGCCCCACTCCCGCGGAACTGGAGGGTCTCGCCGACTCCATGCTCTCGCACGCATTTCTGGTCGAGACCGACCGTGACGCGGTGGACGTCGTCGGAACCGGCGGCGACGGTGCGGACACGGTGAACATCTCCACGATGGCCGCGATCGTCGTCGCTGCCAGCGGAATACGCGTCGTCAAACACGGTAACCGTGCAGCGTCGTCCAAGAGTGGTACGACCGATGTGCTCGAGGCGCTGGGCGTGCGGGTCACCCTGGGTCCCGCCGGGGTGGCGTCGAGCGTCGAGCAGGTTGGGATCGGGTTCTGCTTCGCGCCGATCCACCACCCCGCACTTCGGTTCTCCGGTCCGGCGCGCAAGGAGATCGGCATTCCGACGATCTTCAATGTGCTGGGCCCCTTGACCAACCCGGGCCGCCCACGCGCCGGACTGATCGGCTGCGCATTCGAGAATCTGGTGCCCGTCGTCGCCGGCGTGTTCGCTCGACGCGGTAGTTCGGTTCTCGTCGTCCGTGGTGACGACGGGCTCGACGAAATCACCCTGTCCACCACGACCACCGTGCACGTGGTGTCCGACGGGACCGTCACCGTCGACTCGATCGACCCGGCCGATTACGGAATCGCTCGGGCGCCCATCGAGGCCCTCCGAGGCGGGGACGCGAAATTCAATGCAGCAGTGGCACATCGCGTGTTCGCAGGCGAACACGGACCCGTCCGTGACGCCGTGCTACTCAACGCCGCCGCGGCCATGGCCGCGCATCGTGGAGTCTCGGGAAACCTGCACGAGCAAATCGAAGCCGGATTGGCAACTGCGGCAACGGTTGTCGACAACGGTTCCGCGGCCCGCCTGCTTGCCGACTGGGCACGCTGCACCACAGCGCTGGCCGACTGAATCACACCGAACTACTCGCCGATCGAGAATCCTGCATCGACGTCGGCACTCGAATACGACTGAAACGCAATGTGAGTCGTCGTACTGCGAACACCACGAACACGATTGATGTGCTTCGTGATGACCTCGGCTATCGACGCATGATCACGCACCTTGACGATGGCAATCAGATCGACGTCGCCGGCGCACGAATACACCTCCGACACACCGTCCACATCGGCAACGGCCTGCGCCGCCTCCGGAATCAGATCGGCCTCGGCGTCGATCAAGACGATGGCATTGATCATCTGTGCTCCTCACGCATCTCCGGGCTCACACACGACGCGAGCTCGACCCAACCGAGACAACACTAGTTGCTCAACCGACTCCACTCTCGCTTCATCGGTCGTTCCGCGGGCTCCACTCCTGCCTCGTTGCTTCTCGGGCCGTTCGACACCACTCCTCCCACGAACCCGCAGACCGAGCAGGGCTGCAGTAGCCACCGGTGGTGCGAACGATGCGCACTCCGTCCGTGTGGAGCCACGACGCGATCAGGCCCACCTCTTCCGGCGGCGCACCGCGAAGTGGCGTCGCATCGGGCATCACCGTCTCGGCCGACGCCGTGATCGCATCGACGACGGGCATCGGGTGCACCCCTCGCGGTGCGACGGCCGCCCCGGCCAAGCGGCCGAAGCGCACCACCATCAGCTCCCAACCACCGTCGGCCGTCCGCCTGGCCGCCACGAGCTCGGCGATGGCCGCAACGGCGGCCGCCCGGTGCATCCTGCGGAGCACGTTCACCGTCACCGCGATTCGATCGCGGAGACGCGCGGCTGTCTCGAACAGTTCACGGTCCGCGAGTTCGGCGACGCGGCGTCGCATCGCGAACAGCAGCTCGTCGTCGTGTCCACACACGAACGCCAGAAATTTCGCCGGGGCACCCGAGTACTCCTCGGCCGTCAGGGGCCCGGAGAACGCCGCTGGGCAGCCACCGACGTCCGTCGCGGTGCACTCGTCACCGTGTCGAACCGCGCGGCCCAACCGGCGGGTGCATGTACGAAGTCGACAGAATTCTGCGGCGAGTGCGGAGGCCTCCGCCGCGTCCGCCCGAACAGCGAACGGTCCGAGGCTGTTGGGTGCGGGAGTGCGCACGATCGACAGACGCGGAAACGCTTCGTCGGTGAGGGTGACCCACCACCCTTTGCGGGGAAACTTCGATCGGCGGTTGTAAGGCGGGACGTGAGCCGAGAGCAGCCGTAATTCGCGGACTCCTGCCTCGAGTGCGTGCGCACATTCGACGTGGTCCACGCGAGTGGCGAGCGAGACCATCTCCTTCATTCGCCCACGTGTCTCGGAACCGGTGAAGTAGTTGCGCACCCGACGCTTGAGGTTGTTCGAGGTCCCTACGTACAGGACCTCGTCCGACGGTCCTCGGAAGAGGTAGACGCCGGGTGTATCGGGCAGGTGTGCGGCCAGGCCGCGTTTGGCTCGTTGCCCCGCCGACACCGCAGGGAGGTAGTCGACCAGTTCCGCGTAACTGTGTACGCCTTGGTTGCCCACTCGTTCGATCAGGCCGTGCAACACGTCCACCGTGGCACGCGCGTCGTCCAATGCTCGGTGAGTCGGCCGAGTGCTGGATCTGAACAACGTCGACAGGGCGGACAGTTTCACCGAGGGTGCCTCGTCGCGCGTGAGCACTCGCCGGGCGAGTTTGACCGTGCAGAGCACCTGGAAGCGGGGCCAGGCGATGTCGAGTCGACTCGCTGCGGCCTTGAGAAATCCCGTGTCGAACCCGGCGTTGTGTGCCACCAGTACCGATCCGCGAGCGAACTCGAGAAAGCCGGGGAGAACGCGTTCGATGCGGGGAGCCCCGATAAGCATCGCCGTCGTGATGCCGGTCAACTCGACGATGTAGGGCGGGATCGATCTGCCCGGGTCGACGAGGGTAGCGAATTCGCCGATGATCTCGCCGCCTCTGACCTTGACTGCCCCGATTTCGGTGATCGCCTCCGTGTCAGCGCTGCCACCAGTGGTTTCGAGGTCGACGACGACGAACGTGGTGGCGTGAAGCGGGGTGTCGAGTTCGTCGAACGTCAGCTGGATCGGCAGGCTCACTGCGACGACGTTAGGGCCGACCTCCGACAAGAACGCCGAACACGGCGTCGGAGGGCATCGTGTCGGTCGGTGCCGATTGTCGAGTCGCGGAACCTGTCGGTGGCTGGCGCTACCTTTCGTTCGATCGGCCGATTACACCGTCCGACGCGACAAAGAGACAAGGATCACAATGATCATCGACTGCAGTGACTGCCTGGTTCGTGACATCGCCTGCGCCGACTGCGTTGTGACGGTGCTTCTGGGGGCTCCCGGGATGCCCGCGAGATCGGATGGGCAATGGGTCGGTTCACCGTCTCGTATCACCCTCGAGCAGGAAGAACTCGGTGCCATGGGAGTGCTCGCCGAGGTCGGTATGGTGCCCGCACTCAAGCTCGTCGTGAACGACGACGGCACCGCGGATGTTCCCCTGTTATCGACTCGTGACACACCGGGCGATCAACGCGCCGGGTAGCGAGAACACGGCCGAATTCGGTCCGTTCGGCGCGTTGGGGTCGACACAGGGGTATGCCATTTCGTAACCTTCCTGAGACCTTGCGGAGTCTTGCCAGTCCAAACCGGAGTGGCGTCGCAGGTCACCGCCTAATCGATCACTCGCGAGAGTGTTCGTACCGGGAACCCGATATTTACTGGGGTGAATCCCGCCGAGTCACCGATGGTGGCCGGTGGGTAGGGCTGCTCTTCCCAGCCCGAACCCGTCAGCTAACTCGGTCGGCGGACGAGTGGAAGAAACGGAGCACCATCTTTCGTGGCGTCACAACTTTCCAACCGAACATTGCGGCGAGCTCTCGTAGCCGGAGCGCTCACGGCAGGCGTGGTGATTCTCCCCGCTGCACCGGCAATGGCGGCCCCAGTCACCATCCCCGGCGTCGGAACCTTCGAGATTCCTGACATCCCGGGTCTCCCTCCCCTCAACATTCCGGGCATGCCCGCTCCGGGTGCGCTTCTTGCCCCGCAGGTCACCCCGGCTGCCAAGGCCGTCCAGGCGGCGGAGTCCAAGATCGGCGCTCCGTACGTGTACGGCGCATCGGGTCCGGATTCGTTCGACTGCTCGGGCCTGATCCAGTGGGCCTACAAGCAGGCCGGCGTCAGCCTGCCCCGTACGAGCTACGACCAGGCAGCCGCGGGCACCCCGGTCTCGCGTGACAGCCTGATGCCCGGCGACGTCGTCTCGTTCTACGGCGGCTCGCACTCGGGTATGTACATCGGCGACGGCAACGTCGTGCACGCATCCACGTCCGGCGTGCCGGTCAAGGTTGCTCCCGTGGACTCCATGCCGTTCGACGGTGCTCGACGCTACTGAGCCGAGCGCTCCGACCGGAGTTGTGTACCGACCGACAGGGTCGATCCGTTTCGACGGTTCGGCCCTGTTGTCGTTTCCAAGGACGGTTTCCGGGCGACACGCCGGTACGGTGGACAGCAGAGCGTCCAGTTCGTAATCTGATCGAGACCTCTCCGACGTTTGGTTTGTGATCTGTCACGTGCAGACTGCGTCGATTTCGGACCGTGTTCACGTCCGCGCCCAGCTGAGCATGGGTATCGTTCGGTTCCGGTCACTTTTTCCAACCGCCACTCCAGCTGGAATGGCATATGTCAGGACGGAGAGTCGCTTTCCGTGGCGATATCGAGAACCACCCGAGTTCTACGACTAGTAGGTAGCTCGGTGACCACAGCCGTTGCGGCCGCGTGCATCATGGTGGTGCCGATCACGACGGCGAGTGCCGATCCGGGGTTCGGCTCGGCTTCCGACGCGCAGGCGAAGCTGGCGGAGCTGTCCCGGGAGTCGGAACAGACCAACGAGTCGCTGCACAACGCGCAGATCGATCTCGACGCTCGGGCTCGCGAGCAGCTCGATGCGCAGACCGCCGTCGATGCCAGTCGGGCGGCGCTCGACGCCGCCCAGTCGCAGCTGGCGCAGCTCAAACCCGCCATGGACAAGGTGGCCAATGTCAACTACCAGGGCGCTCGCACCAACCGGTTGTTCGCGGTCATGGTCAGCGACTCCCCGCAACAGTTGCTCGACCAAATGTCGGCCCTCGATGTCATCTCCGCCGAGACAGCCGGCCAGGTAGCTCGGTTCCAGCAGGCCAGCGCGGATGCATCCGCGGCAGAGCAGGCCGCCGCGACCGCCGCAGAACAGGCCAGAGTCGCCGCCGAGCAGGCCAAAGCGGTCAGCGACGATCTGCAGGCGAAGCAAAGTGAACTTCAGGGCCAGATCGCCGAAGTCATGGCCGCGTACAGCGCGCTTTCCTCGTCCGAGCAGCTGGCCCTCGCGGGATCGGCGCTCCCTGAAGGTTTCGACCCCTCCACGATTCTGAAGAACCTGACGCCGGGCTCCGGTTCCAGCGCATTGCAAGCCGGTCTCACACAGATCGGCAAGCCGTACGTCTGGGGAGCGACCGGCCCCGACGGTTTCGACTGCTCCGGGTTGGTCGTCTGGGCCTACAAGCAGGTCGGAAAGACGTTGCCGCGGTCGAGTCAGGCTCAAGCTGCCGGCGGAACTCCCGTCGATCAGAAGGATCTGCAGCCGGGAGACGTCGTTCTGTTCTACCCGGACGCATCACACGTCGGTATCTACGCCGGTAACGGCAACGTTCTGCATGCCTCCACCTTCGGGGTACCGGTGAAGGTCCAGTCGATGGCGTCGTTCCCGTTCTACGGGGCCCGTCGATACTGACTGTGCCGCGAACGACGACTGACGCCTGAATGAGCGGTACGGAACGGCCGTCCGTTGTCCACGCGCTCACCGCGTCGGGGCGGGCGCGATGGGCGGCAGTCCTGGTCGTTCTGGCAGTGGCGTCGACGCTGCTGTTGGTTCATCGTCACGACGGTCCTGCATCGGGATTGGCGACATCGAGCGCATCGACTTCGTCCGATCCGTCGGCCTCGCAGAATCCGCCGACCTACGACGAGCAGCGCCGCGCCGAAGTGACCGAGCTGCTCGAGCGCTGGGCGGCTGCCCTCCGTTCCGGCGACGAATCGGCGCTGCGTGGGTTGCTCGACCCCCTCGCGGATCCGACGTTCGTGGATGCGCAGGTTCGCCGGGCGACTGTCGTTCCGACGGTTCCTTTCTCGGACTTCGACTACGAGATCGGTGACGAACCCGAGACCCCCGTGCCGTCGTCGATTGCCGAGCAGCTGGATGCCACCGATGTGTGGGCTCCACCGGTGTACCTGCGGTATGCCGTGCAGGGCCCGGATGCCTCGCCGACCCGCCGGCCGGTTTCGCTGGTGGTCGCCGAACGCGACGGCCAGTGGCGACTGGTCGACGACGCCGACTTGCCGACCTACCGTCGCCACACCTGGCGTGGTCCGTGGGATTTCGGGCCCGTGACGGTGCGCTCGGTCGCCACTGCATCCGGCACGTCGGTGGTGTTGGGACATCCCGACCGTGAGCAGTTCGTGGCAGATGTGGCCGCCGAGCTGCCCGCGGCGACCGCTGCGGTCACCGACTTCTGGGGAGCCGACTGGGCCCGGGACGGACTGGTGTTCGTCAGTTCGACGGCCGAGGAGTTCGACGAATCGACGGGGTCCTCGCCCTCGACGGACGTGGCCGCAGTGACCGTGTCCGACGCCGTGGCCGGCGGGTCGCGTCCGACGGGTCAGCGCGTGGTGTTCGGTCCCGATGCCGCGTCGCGGCTGACTCCGTTCACTCTTCGTTCGGTGCTTCGGCACGAGTTGACGCATGTGGCGGCGCGGGCGAAGACGGCGGAAGGCACCGCGTTGTGGGTGGCGGAGGGTTTCGCCGACTACTCCGGGTATCGCAGTTCCGGTGCCGACTTCCGGCAGCTGGCACCTACTCTGGCATCGATCGTGGCTGCCGGTGGCCCGCCGACCGTGTTGCCGAAAGACGAGGATTTCGGTGCAGGCGGCACCCGCTCCAACGTAGCCTACGAGTCCGCCTGGTCGGTCTTCGCGTTCGTGGCCGACCGGTACGGCGAGTCCACGTTGCGCAGGTTCTACGAGGCGCTGGCGTCCGGACCCGGGTCGGACGGAGTCGTCGACGCAGCGATCACCTCGGTCCTGAGTCTGAGCCGAACCCGGTTCGTCGCGGAGTGGGGCAACTGGGTGGCCGCCCGGTCACGCTGACCCGGACGTGCGCGTCGTCGACACGAGCTGTCCGATCGGGAGCGCTACGGTTGTCGTCATGCGTCGTACTCTTCTGGTGACGAACGACTTTCCGCCCCGGCCGGGCGGAATCCAGTCCTATTTGCACAGCTTCGCCTCGCAGTTGCCCGCCGACGAGCTCGTGGTCTACGCGCCGCGGTGGCGTGGTGATTCGCACGTGAAGTTCGATGCGAAACAACCCTTCGAGGTCATCAGGCATCCGACCACGTTGATGCTGCCGACTCCGTTGGTGGCTCGCCGCGCAGCGCGCATCGTGAAGACCCGAGGGTGCGACTCGGTGTGGTTCGGTGCCGCGGCCCCGTTGGCGGTGATGTCGTCACACCTGCGCAGAGCCGGGGCGGATCGCATCGTGGCGAGCACGCACGGCCACGAGGTGGGGTGGTCGATGGTGCCCGGTGGTCGCGCGACGCTGCGCACCATCGGAGAGAACACCGATGTGGTGACCTACGTGAGCAAGTACACGCGGAGCCGATTCAGCTCGGCGTTCGGGGCGTCGGCGGCACTCGAGCATCTGCCGCCGGGGGTCGACACCGATCGCTTCGTGCCCGACGATGCCGCGAGGACGGAGCTACGTGCTCGGTACGGCCTCGGTGACCGACCGACGGTTCTGTGTCTGTCGCGGCTGGTGCCGCGCAAGGGCCAGGACTTCCTGATCCGGGCGCTACCGGAGATCCGGCGCGCGGTGGACGGGGCGGTTCTGGTGATCGTCGGCGGCGGTCCGTACGAGAACACGTTGCGCGAACTCGTTCGCTCCACCGGGATGGAGCAGCACGTGGTGTTCACCGGGACGGTGCCGTCGGCGGAACTGGCTGCCCATCACACGATCGCCGACGTGTTCGCGATGCCGAGCCGCACCCGAGGCGCGGGCCTCGACGTCGAGGGGCTCGGAATCGTCTACCTCGAGGCGTCGGCCTGTGGCGTTCCGGTGGTTGCCGGGATGTCGGGAGGCGCTCCGGAAGCTGTGCAGCACAACAAGACCGGGCTCGTCGTCGACGGGACTTCGGTGTCGTCCATCGCCGACGCGATCGTGACGCTCCTGTCCGATCGAACACTGGCGACGCAGATGGGCAACGCCGGTCGGGCATGGGTCGACGCGGAATGGCGCTGGGACGTGCTGACGGAGAAACTGCGGTCACTGATCTGACCGGGCGGGCCGCTCGCACCACGGCTCACGCCACGCGTGTCACCTCGCGTAGATCGCCTCGATCTCGTCGGCGTACGCCTTGGTGATGACATTGCGCTTGAGCTTCATCGTCGGCGTCAATTCGCCGCTCTCCTCCGAGAAGTCGTGGGGGAGCAGGCGGTACTTCTTGATGGATTCCGCGTGCGAGACCGACTTGTTGGCGTCGGCGACGGCGGCGTCGATCTCGGCGACGAGATCGGGGTCGGCCTGCAGATCCGCTGCGGTGGCGTCGGAGTCCTTGCCGTGTGCGGACTTCCACTTGTCGAACGCATCCGGATCGAGGGTGATGAGGGCACCGATGAAGGGCTTCTGGTCACCGACCACCACGGCCTGACTGATCAGTGCTCCGGCACGAAGGTGATCTTCGAGGCCCGCGGGGGAGACGTTCTTGCCGCCGGCGGTGACGATCAGTTCCTTCTTGCGGCCGGAGATCGTGATGTATCCCTCCTCGTCGACGGATCCGAGATCGCCGGTGCGGAACCACCCGTCGTCGAGGGATTCCGCGGTCGCCTTCTCGTTTCGCCAATATCCGTCGAACACAACGGGTCCGCGTAGTTGGATCTCACCGTCGCCGGCGATGCGGACGGTGTTCCCGGGTAGCGGGCGTCCGACGCTGCCCACACGTTGGAATCCGATGGTGTTCACCGCGAACGCCGCAGTGGTTTCGGTCAGGCCGTAGCCCTCGTAGATGGTCACGCCGATGCCGCGGTAGAAGTGGCCGAGTCGCGCTCCCAGTGGTGCGCCGCCCGAGATGGCAAGTTCGCACTTGCCGCCGAGAGCGGTCCGCAGCTTCGCATAGACCAGCTTGTCGAACACGAAATGCTTGGCGCGCAACACGATCGACGGGCCACCGGAATCCTGCGCCTGGCTCCACGCCACTGCGCACTCGGTCGCGAGATCGAAGATCTTGCCCTTGCCGTCGCTGTGTGCCTTCTGCTTCGCAGTGTTGAAGACCTTCTCGAACACGCGCGGCACGGACAGAATGAAGTCCGGTCGAAATGTCCCGAAGGTCGCGACCAGGTTGGGAATGTCGTTGGTGTGGCCGAGGGTGACTCCGGCATCGAACGACGCGATACTCACCGCGCGAGCGAGGACGTGCGCCATCGGAAGGAACATCAACGTACTGCGGCCCTGTGTCAGAAGAGCTTTCAACGACGTCTGGCGAATGCCGCGAGATTCCGCAAGGAGGTTCGCATGCGTCAATTGCACACCTTTGGGGCGGCCGGTAGTGCCCGAGGTGTAGATCAACGTGGCCGGATCGGACGAGCGAAGTGTCGAGACTCGTTCGTGCACAACGTCTTCGGAGACGTCCGCGCCGTTGTCGATCAGAGCCTGCACTGCGCCCGTGCCGGGAGCGTTGTCGATCACGAACGTTCGACGTACCGACGGCGCCGCAGCTACGACGGCTTCTGTCTCCCGTACGTGCGCGTCGTTCTCGAGGACCAACAGAACCGGCTCGGCGTCTTCGAGAATCCACTCGACCTGGCCCGCCGACGACGTCTCGTAGATCGGCACGGTCACTCCGCCCGCGGCCCAGATCGCGTAGTCGATGACCGACCACTCGAATCGCGTGGACGACATGAGCGCGACGCGATCGCCCTGCTCGATACCTGCCGCGACGAGGCCCCTGGCCACGTCGACGACCAGTCGCTCGAATTCTGCGGCACCGACATCGGTCCATCGGCCGTCGTCGAGCCGACGGAACACCACGGCATCCGGCGACGTCCGAGCGCGGGCGAAGACGCTGTCGACAGCGGAGTCGGTGTCCGCGATGTCGTACTCGGCGGAAACAGTGAACTCGCGCACGGGATTACCTCCGGATCGAACGGGTTGGAGAAAGCCGATAGCTCGGCTTCACAGATACTCTAGACCCAGGGCGCGCGGTCCCGAATGTGCCTCGGCGGTCCTGGTCTCGGACCCGATATGTGAAGCTCTGACGATGAGCAGTATTCAAGTTGCGGATCAGACATTCGTGGCAGCGCCCGGTGCGGCGGTGGCGCAGGCGTTCGTCTCGCCGGAGCGGTGGCGGCGGTGGTGGCCGGACCTGTCGCTGACCGTGACCGAGGATCGCGGCGAGAAGGGCATTCGGTGGTCGGTCCGCGGCGGCGTCGTCGGAACGATGGAGCTGTGGCTCGAGCCCGTACTCGACGGCGTGATCGTCCACTACTTCCTGCACGCCGAGCCGGCCTCAGCAAGTGAGTCGGCCACCGAGCAGCATGCGCGTCGGGTGGCCGGCCGCGCCATGACCTTCGAGCTGAAGCGGGAGCTCGAGGCCGGGAGGTCAGCGGGCGAGGCACCCCACCACGTAGCGTCGAGTTCAGCTCCCGAATGAACCGCGCGGTACGGTCGGCCGGTTCGCGTTGTGCGTCGGCGGTTCGATCGTGTGAGATAGGCCTGCCGCGGGTTACACAGCAGGCAGCGAACGAAGCGGATCGAAGTACCCGAGAGGAAGCGGACCAGTAGTCATGGCGGAGAAAACCCAGAGGTCGATCGTCGTCGAAGCCCCACCGAGTCGGGTCATGGACGTCATCGCCGATTTCGACGCGTATCCCACGTGGGTGTCCGCCGCGAAGTCCGTCGAGGTCCTCGAAGTCGGTGCGGACGGACGGGGAAAGCGGGTCAAGTTCGTGCTCGACGCCGGAATGGTGAAAGACACGTACGAACTCGAGTACGACTGGGCGGCGGACGGCAATTCGGTGTCGTGGAATCTCGTCTCGGGCGAAATGCAGAAATCTCAGAACGGGTCGTACTCGCTGCGTGAGACCGGCAACGGCACCGACGTGACGTACGAGCTCACTGTCGATCTGAACATTCCGATGATCGGCCTGTTCAAGCGCAAAGCAGAGAAGGTCATCACCGACACTGCGCTCAAGGAATTGAAGAAGCGGGTCGAAGGCTGACCGACGCTCGCCCCGAACCCCGCACCACGGTATCGCTGTTCATCGGCAAAGGTGGCGCGGGGAAGACCACCCTGGCGTCTGCGTCGGGTCTTGCGCTCGCGGCCTCGGGCCAAGAGGTGCTGATCGCCTCCCTCGACCAGGCGCACTCGCTCCGCGACGCCGTCGGCGCACAAGGTGACACCGACGAGGACGCGGGCATCGGAGCGGTTGCTCCGAACCTGGACGTCGTCGAGATCGATACCTCGCGGCTGCTCGAAGAGCGGTACCGCGGTCTGGGATCGATGCTGTCGGTGGCCTCGGCAGGCCACGAACACGGCGTGAGTTTCGGCGCGATCGAGCCGGAGGAGCTGATGGGGTTCCCGGGTATCGAGGAGCTGTTGGGATTGCACGAGGTGTCCCGGCTCGTCGACGAAGGTCGTTGGGACACAGTGATAGTCGATCTTCCGGCATCGGGGGATGCGCTGCGAACACTGCAGCTGCCCGACACCGTCTCGTCCTATTTCGAGCGCGTGTGGCCGCGCCACGATCGCATGGTCGCCGGCACCGGAACCGACGTGCGGCTCACGCTCGTGGTGGCCATGATCGAGCGGATCCTCGGACAGATCGAATCGGTCCGGGCGCTGATCACCGATCCCGACCGGACCGGGGCAACCGTGGTCCTGACCCCCGAGCACCTGTCCATCGTCGACGCCGAACGCACGCTCTCCGCAGCGGCTCTGTTCGGCGTTCGCGTCGACCGACTGCTGGTGAACCGGATGCTCCCGGCCCTCAATTCCTCGTCGATCGGTCTGGTCGGAGCTCATCCTGCGGTGTTCTGGTTCGAGCGATGGCGGGCCGCGCAGCTCGACGCCGTGGCCGAACTCCGACGACGCGTCGGCTCGGTTCCGATCGTGGAGGTGGAGCACTGTGAAGTGGAACCGGTAGGGTTGGGCCCCTTGCAGGATGTGGCCGAGCACCTGGCACCGCACTCCCTCGAACGACGTGCGTCGAGCCCGGCCGGTCGACCGTCGGTCGAACTCGAGTCGGGGAGCGGACTCGAATCCGTGTACGCGATGAGAATGCTTCTGCCGGTAGTCGATTCGACCACCTTGGGTCTGGGGCGAGTGGAGGACGACTTGATAGTGAGTGCCGACGGTAGGCGGCGACGCGTCACGTTGGCGTCGGTGTTGCGTCGGTGTATCGCCGATTCTGCGGAACTCGACGGCCCGTTCCTGGTGGTGCGTTTCCGACCCGACCCCGATGTGTGGCCGCTGTGAGCGGCCGAGCCATGACCGTAAGAGCTGTGAGCGGAGAGACGCTGTGACGGCCGGGCATTCGGAGTTGGGCGCGGACCTGCTGGCGTTGGCCGACACCGTCCTGACACGTCTCGAGCCCATCCTGCGCCGAGTTGCCGAGACACAGCAGGACCGCGATCAGCAGGGCTGCAGCTGGTGCCCGGTGTGTGCGCTCGCGGCGTTGGTGCGCGGTGAACGGCACGATCTCGTCGAACTCGTTGCCTCGGAAGGGGCCGTCGTCGTCGCACTGCTGCGTCAGTTGTTGATCGACCACACCGCGCCGGGCACCGAACACGCCGCTGGGGGTAGCAGCGAGCCCGGCACCGAGTCGACCGCGTCCGCTGCCGACCGGGTCGACGCCGCCGCGGACGTGTCGGAGGACACCTCTGCGCCGTCCGTTCGTCGACCGGCGTTCGTACCGATTACCGTTCGGGTCAAGGAGTGACCATCGCCGTGGGGGGACGGCCGAGGAAGGCATGAACGAATGAAGCGTCATCATCAGCGATTGACGGTCGGGATCGACGTGGGCGGCACGAGCCTGCGCGCCTCGGTTGTCGACGCGGACGGTCAGGTGCTCGACTCGACCGCAGCACCCACGCCCCACACTGCTCGTGCACTCGAGCGTGGTCTCGACCGCGCCGTGCAGGAGCTGGCCGGCCGACACGACATCGCTGCCGTCGGTCTGGCCGTGGCGGGTTTCATCGATTCCGACCGCACGACGGTCCGGTTCGCCCCGCACCTGCCGTGGGTCGACACGCCGGTCGCAACCGAGATGAGCGAACGCATCGGACTACCGGTGTTGCTCGAACACGACGCCAACTCCGCGGCGTGGGCGGAATACCGTTTCGGAGCGGCTTCGGGTGGCCGCAACGTGGTGATGGTGGCGATCGGAACGGGAATCGGTGCGGCGCTGCTGATCGACGGCCGAATCTATCGAGGGAGCCACGGGGTGGCTCCCGAACTCGGTCACATTCAGGTGGTGCCCGACGGACGAGCGTGTCCCTGCGGCAAACGCGGGTGCTGGGAACGGTATTGCAGCGGTACCGCACTGGTGGATACGGCGGTGGAGTTGTTGGCCGCAGACCCGTCGTCCTCGACGAGGTTGGCACGCGAGGTCTTCCTCGATCCCGGCTCGTTGACCGGGCGTCGGATCGCGAGCGCCGCGCACGACGGCGACTCGATCGGCCGACGCACCATGGAGGATTTCGCACACTGGCTCGGCGTCGGACTCTCGATGGTCAGCGATGTGTACGACCCCGACCTGATCGTGTTGGCCGGCGGTGTGGCCACTTCATCGAGTCAGTTCCTTGCTCGTGCCACGGACAAGTACGCCGAGCTCGTCACCGGCGCGGGCCATCGCCCGCTGGCACGGATTCGCAGCACCGAACTGGGCGAGGCCGCGGGGATGATCGGTGCGGCCGAGCTCGCGCGAGCACAGTTCGTCACCACCGCACGATGACGGTTCGGACCCACCCCGTGTGATGTCGCACGTCTCCTCCTCGTCGATGTGGCTGGTGTCATAAACCCTGGGTACAGTTCACTACGCGGCACGGTTCGAGAACGCACGGCCGCAGTCGGTTCGCTCCGCGCGAGCCGGCACACCATCGATTGCCGACCATGATCAGGGAGCACGTCAATGTGGTACTGGCTGTTCAAATTCGTCATCGTGGGGCCCCTGCTCATTGCCCTGGGTCGGCCCACGATCGAGGGTGCGGAGAACATTCCGACGCACGGCCCGGTGATCCTGGCCAGCAACCACAAAGCGGTTCTCGACTCGTTCTATCTTCCGCTCAAGACCCCGCGGCGCATCACCTTCCTCGCCAAGAGTGAGTACTTCACCGGCTCGGGTCTCAAGGGTGCGTTCCAGAAGTGGTTCTTCACCGCGGTGGGTCAGGTGCCCATCGACCGCACCGGAGCCGACGCGGCGCAGGACGCACTGAACGCCGGTGCCCGCGTGATCGAAGCCGGCAAGGTGCTCGGTATCTACCCCGAAGGCACCCGGTCGCCCGACGGCCGGCTCTACAAGGGCAAGACCGGAATGGCGCGCCTGGCATTGCAGACCGGCGTTCAGGTGGTGCCGGTCGCCATGATCGGCACCGAGAAGATGAACCCGATCGGTTCGCGCCTGTGGCGTCCGGCAAAGGTCACCATTCGCGTCGGCAAGCCCATCGACTTCTCCCGGTTCGAGGGAATGGCAGGAAACCGATTCGTCGAGCGCGCCGTCACCGACGAGGTGATGTACGACCTGATGCTGCTCTCGGGTCAGGAGTACGTCGACGTGTACGCGGCCTCGCTGAAGAAGGTTGCGACACCCGAAGATTCGGCTCCGTCCGCGCGCCGTATCCCCGACTCGAAGGCCAGCTGACGACTGCGGTCAGTGAACCGCGGTGTCGCTTTCCTTCGGGGTGACCCGAGGCGAGAGGTTCACGGCCGCGACGGCGACCACAGAGGCCAGCGCCCACCACACGTAGGCGGATGCGGCGAACTGATCGACCAGCGGCCAGTCGAGTCCACTCCATCGACCTTCACCGAGTTTCCAGTGCGGTGCGTACACCATGATCGCCAGTCCGACGGCAACCAGAGCGAGTAGCAGTGCGCTTCGACGGCGGTATCCGACGGCGGCCAGCACCATCGCGAACGGTATTGCCCACACCCAGTGGTGTGACCAGGAGACCGGCGAGACCAACAGGCCGAACATCGCGTTCACGGTCAGCGCCAGGGCGATCTCACCGGCGGCGAATGCTTTGCGCATCGCGATTCCCGCCACGAGCAGTACCCCTACCGACAGTGCGATCCACAGAATGGAACGGGGGAACTCGTCCATTCCGAGGCGGGCCAGTACACCTGTGATGGACTGATTCGCCGGGTACCCCGGTCCGCCGATCCGATCGGAATCGATGATCGTCTCGGTCCAGTACTTCACCGAGTCCGACCACGTGAGCGCAAACCCGATCGCCGTGAACATCGCGAAGCTCAGTGCCGATACCACCGCAGCGCGAAAGTCCTTGCGCAGCAAGAAGAACAAGACGAAAACTGCGGGAGTGAGTTTGACGGCGGCGACCAGACCGATCAGCACACCCCGAGGCCACCGAGTCTTCTTCGGCAAGCAGTCGAGCGCGACGAACATCATCAGAACAATGTTGATCTGCCCGTAGTTCAACGTGGACGTGACCGGCTCCAGTACGAGGACGGACACCGCGAACACCGCGCCTGCACTCCACCACACGAGCGTGCGAGGGCGAACCCCCAACGAGATCAGCGTGAGCACAACGGTCGCCAGCAACGCGAGCATGGACAACGACGTCACCGTCATCGATGCGGCGTAGAGCGAGACCTTCGAGAGCGGGCTGAACAGAGCGGCAGCAATCGGGGGATACGTGAACGGCAACGTGGTACCGGTCGCGATGGGAGGAAGCTGGCCGTACAGATCCCCGCCCCGAGCGAACACCTCTCCGCCGAGCCGGTAGACGTCGAGATCCAGTCGATAATGCTCACCCAACGTTCGCAGCCCGGGAAACCCGTTGAGATGGAAGAGCACACCGACCGCCGCCGCGACGACAACGACGACCCTGCTCGACGCCACCGCCCAACGCGGCCACCGGCGTCGCGTCGGGCCGGCAGGCTCCGACGCTTCGGCGACCGGACGGTTGGTGTCGGACGAAGTCACAACGTTCCCTTTCAGGGCTTGTTCGGCTCGGTTCTGCGGTGTGTGGGGGACGTGCCGGGGCACGCGCTAGGGTGAGCCGCGTGCGCTACTTCTACGACACAGAGTTCATCGAGGATGGTCGCACAATCGAGTTGGTGTCGATCGGTGTGGTGTCGGAGGACGGTCGCGAGTTCTATGCGGTGTCCTCCGAGTTCGACCCCGAGCGGGCGGGCCGGTGGGTCCGGCGCAACGTCTTACCCAAGCTGCCACCGTACTCGTCGCCGTTGTGGATGAGCCGATCCCGAATTCGCGACGAACTGCTCGAATTCCTCGTTCCGCACTACGGTGCCGAGGTCGAATTATGGGCATGGGTGGCGGCGTACGACCACGTGGCGCTCTGCCAGCTGTGGGGATCGATGACCGAATTGCCGCGTTCCCTGCCTCGATTCACCCGTGAGCTCCGTCAGCACTGGGAGGATCGCGGCAGTCCCGCGCTTCCCGCGGTGCCCGACGACGCCCACGATGCCCTGGCCGACGCGCGCCACAATCTGGCCAAGTTCCAGGCGATCGAGGAGTACTCGTACCGCGGTTGAACACCCGTTGTCCTGCGGTGACGGCGGTACGAATATCCTGTAGCGGTGAACTGGACTGTCGACGTACCCATCGATCGCTTGCCCGACCTGCCGCCGCTGTCTCCGACACTGCGCACTCGATTGGACGACGCGTTGGCCAAGCCGGCTGCGCAGCAGCCGCAGTGGGATCCCGAGCAGGCCGGCGAGATGCGCAAGGTGCTCGAGAGCGTTCCGCCGATCACCGTCGCAGGTGAGGTCGAGGCGCTGTCGGACAAGCTCGCTGCCGTCGCCCGCGGCGAGGCGTTTCTGCTTCAGGGTGGCGACTGCGCCGAGACGTTCGTCGACAACACCGAACCGCACATCAAGGGCAACATTCGCACGCTGCTGCAGATGGCCGTCGTACTCACGTACGGGGCGAGCATGCCGGTGGTCAAGGTCGCGCGCATCGCCGGCCAGTACGCCAAGCCTCGCTCGTCGAACATCGATGCGCTCGGCCTGCAGTCCTACCGCGGCGACATGATCAACTCGCTGGTGGCCGACGAGAGCGTGCGCGGCCACGATCCGTCACGGCTGGTGCGCGCTTACGCCAACGCGAGTGCGGCCATGAACCTGGTTCGGGCACTGACCGGAGCCGGGATGGCCGACCTGCACAAGGTACACGACTGGAACCGTGAATTCGTCGCGCAGTCACCCGCCGGAGCCCGCTACGAGGCGCTGGCCGGGGAGATCGACCGCGGCCTGCGGTTCATGGATGCCTGTGGCGTCTCCGACCCCAATCTGCACACCGCCCAGATCTTCGCGAGCCACGAAGCACTCGTCCTCGACTACGAGCGCGCGATGCTGCGGCTCGACAACACCGACGATCACCCCAAGCTCTACGATCTGTCGGCTCACTTCCTGTGGATCGGCGACCGCACTCGCCAGCTCGACGGCGCGCACATCGCGCTCGCCGAACTGATCTCGAACCCGATCGGGCTGAAGATCGGACCCACCACGACCCCCGAGATGGCCGTCGAATACGTCGAGCGCCTCGACCCGACCAACAAGCCGGGCCGCCTGACGCTGATCTCGCGCATGGGCAACGGCAAGGTTCGCGACATCTTGCCCGCCATCATCGAGAAGGTGCAGGCCACCGGACACCAGGTGATCTGGCAGTGCGACCCGATGCACGGCAACACGCACGAGGCGTCCACCGGATACAAGACCCGGCATTTCGACCGCATCGTCGACGAGGTGCAGGGCTTCTTCGAGGTGCACAACGGCCTCGGCACCCATCCGGGCGGAATCCACGTCGAACTGACCGGTGACGACGTCACCGAATGCCTCGGCGGAGCCCAGGACATCTCTGATCTCGACCTCGCCGGGCGCTACGAAACTGCCTGCGACCCGAGACTGAACACTCAGCAGAGCATCGAGCTGGCATTCCTCGTCGCCGAGATGCTTCGCGGCTGATCGCCGGCACCGCCCTGGCGGGTGAGGGCAGCCGGGGGTCAGGGCAGTGAGACGACCATGACCTCGGAGTCCGGTTCCACCCGTGAACCGGCTCCGGGGCTCTGGGAGATGACCAACGAGCCGTCCGTGTCGACCACCTGACGAACATCGATCGTCAGTCCCAGCGAGTCCAGAGTCGTGCGTGCGGATCCCACCGAACGGCCGAGGAGCGACGGCACGGTGACTGCGGTCGACACGTCGAGGACGGCGGTGGTGCCGGACTTGACGGTCTGGCCGGCCTTCGGATTCGTGCCGATCGCTTTTCCGCCGTCGGTGTCCTCGTCGAACGTCTCGCGGACCTCGTCGACGGTGATGCCGACCGATTCGAGAGTCGTCCGTGCCTGATCGACGCTCTGTCCGCGGACGTCGGGAACCTGCACCGGCGGTGCACCTTTGCTGCGCAGCACGGTGACTGCGGCACCGGTGTTCAACACCGTTCCCGGCGGGGGATCGAGCGCCGCGACGCCGCCGATCGGTGCGGTGGTGCTGAATGCCTCGCCGCCGTCGACCGGGGTGAAGGTTCTGTCGCGCAATTGCTGCTGCATGTCTTCGACGGAGGCGTCGGAGTCGATGGAGGGGACGATCGGGCTGCCCAGTGAGACGAGCAGGAACACGGTGTCGCCCTTGGCGATTCGGGAACCACCGACGGGGTCGGTGCCGATGAGCAGATCGGTCGAGACGGTGTCGGAGTACGTTCCCCGAACCGTTGCTTCCAAGCCCGACGCTTCGATCGCGCTCGTGGCACCGGTGGTGTCGAGACCGTCGACCATCGGAACTGCGGTGTATCGGCCCGAGCCCATCCACCAGCCGCCGAAACCGACCAACACCGCCAGCAATGCAACGACCACCAACCAGACGACGATGGCCCGCCGGGACCGTTGGCGATCGGCGGCGAAGTCGGGAAATTCGTAGTGTCGCCGGCCCAGGGGTGCCGCCGGCTGCGGGTCGTCCGGTTGCGGTTCGTACTCGATTTCGCGGGATGTCGGTGACGTGACCACTCGGGTGTGGTGCACGCCGTCGGGCGGCGGTACCGGGGGAGCACTCTGCACTACCTGGGTGCGGGTGGGCGGTTGTCGATCGCCGGCGACTGTCGTCGGTGCGCCCGCAGCCGCGGAGCTCAGGTGCTGTGCCGAACGCTGGGGAGCGGGCACCCGGTACGCGGGAAGTGCCAGCGCCGACGCGGCAGTGCGCAGCGCGCGGGCCATGTCGTCGGCGTTGCGGTATCGGTGTTCCGGGTCGCGGACGGTGGCGTGTTGGACCACGTCGTCGAACTGTGGTGGCACGCCTGCGATGAGGGTCGACGGGAGCGGAACGTCGTTGTCGATGCGCTGGTAGGCGATGGACAGGGATGTGTCGCCGGTGAACGGGGTGCGTCCGGTGAGCAGCTCGAACAGTACGATTCCGACGCCGTAGACGTCGCTGCTCGCGGACGCGGAGCCGGTGGTGACCTGTTCGGGAGACAGATACGCGGCCGTGCCCAGAATCACACTGCTCGAGGTGACGGTGGAGGCGGCGACGGCTCGGACCAGCCCGAAGTCGGCGATCTTGACGTCTCCGTCGTCGCTGATCAGGATGTTCTCCGGTTTGATGTCTCGGTGCACCAGACCGGCGCGGTGTGCGACGGCGAGAGCCTCGAGCACGGGGCGAACCACGGCGACTGCGGCGTGCGGCGGCATGGGCCCGCGCTCCCGCAGCAGCTCGCGCAACGTTCCGCCCTCGACGAGCTCCATGACCAGGAATGCGTGATCGCCGTCCCGCCCGTGGTCGTACACGGCCACCAGACCGGGGTGGCTCAGCCTGGCCACCGCGCGTGCCTCGAACTCGAATCGCTGAACGAACTGCGGGTCCTCGGCGAACTTCGGATCCATGATCTTCACCGCGACAGGTCGATCGAGTCTGGTGTCGAGTCCGCGGTAGACCGTCGACATTCCGCCCCGTGCGATCGGTGCGTCTATTCGATATCGACGATCGAGCATCGAACCCGGTATCACCGAACCTCCCCTCGTCGTCCTCGATGTGTCCGCTCGAAATCCGGACGCCTGACGACGATGGTATCGGCGCCGTGGGTGCTCACCGACGATCGTGGTTCGTGTCTTCGGTCTCCGTGGCGGGCCGCGTCACTTTTGAAGTCTGGACGCCGGACCCGTTAACGTTACCCGCGTGAGTGCCATTCCCTACGCCGACGACGTGCTCGATCCGTCGGTTTCTCTGCTGCAGTTCGCCGATGTCGCCAAGATCCTCGACGTCCCCAAGACGCGCGTCGAGCAGCTCGTGCGGGATCGTCAGCTGTTGGCTCTCAAGCGTTCCCGCGTCCCCGGCGTGCCCGAGCAGTTCTTCGACACAACCAAGGGCGAAATCGTCAAGGGCCTGCCCGGCCTGCTGGCGGTGCTGCACGACGGCGGCTACGAGGACGAAGAAATTCTGCGGTGGTTGTTCACCGAGGATGACAGTCTGCCCGGTACCCCGGTCGCAGCGTTGCACGGTGACCTGATGCGCGAAGTGATCAGACGCGCTCAGGCAATGGCCTTCTAGCAGCTGGAACAGCGGTCGTCAGCGGACCGTGGCGCGCTTCCAGCCGGTGACGGCGAACTGCGGTAGCGCGACGCGTGCGCGAGTCCACTGCGGCACGGTCGCGCGCTGGGAAAGCACCCGGTAGCCCTGCGCTTCGACCTCGTCGAGAATGCGGCCGTACAGAATGGACGCCGTTCGCATGGACGGACGCACTCGCGGATCCAACATGTCGATCCCGGCGTCCGACGTCCGGTAGATCGACCGGGTGACGGCGATCGAGTGGGCGAGGGCGCGGGTGACTCTGGCATCGACCGAGCCGGTGGTCCGGCACCACCGCAACAGATCCTCGTCGACCCCGAAGGCCGCCAGTTCGTCGGTCGGGAGATAGATGCGGTCGCGGTCGAGGTCCTCACCTATGTCGCGGATGAAGTTGGTCAGCTGAAACGCCTCGCCCAACGCCGCAGCCGACGGCTCCGCCTCGGCTCGCGGAACCACCGTTCCGAGAATCGGCAACATCTGCAGTCCGATGACTGCGGCCGATCCGTACATGTACTCGTTCAACTGCTCCATCGTTCGGTACCGCGAGACGAACATCGCGCTGCCCGGGATGTCCATGCGCATCGAATGCATGAACGCGAAAAAGTAATCGTGGGGAATCTCGTACCGAGCGACCGTGTCGCACAATGCGCTCAACACCTGATCGGATGTGCTGTCGGACAGCGGTTTTCCGGCCAAGGCGTCGCGCACCCGGGATTCGATGATGTCGAGTTCGACGATTCTGCGGGCGTTCAGTTCGTCCGAACCGACCGCGATGTCGGTGCCCTCGAGGTCGACGATGTCGTCGACCATCCGAGCGAAACCGTACAGAGCGTGCACGGCTGCGCGCTTGTCGACGGGCAACAGTCTGGTTGCCAGAAAATAGGTCTTGCCGTGCTGGGCGTTCAGTTCGCGGCAGATGCGATACGCCTCGTGCAGAGCAGGATCGATGTCGGTCAGTTCTCTCGATACGCGGGCACTCATGGCGCGGGACCTCACGGTGTGGCGTCGTCTTCGGTGGAGACGGGCGCGGTCTTGGGGGCGTTGGGTACGGCACGGTGTTCCCGGGAGCGGTCCGATCGCAAACGCAACGGGTCGACTCGGGTCAGCGCCAGCGCGGCAACGACTGCAGCGAAAACTGCGAGGGCCACGTGCACGAACGTGTACAGGCCGATGGATCCGTCGGGTTGGAACACCAGCATCAGCCAGGTCGACAGGCCGGTGAGAACCATCAGAGTTCGGCGGGACAACGCAAAGCCGGCCGCGATCGCCAACGGCCACGAGTAGTACCAGGGCAGCGCGGCGGGGGAGAGAACGACAGTGGCGACAAGAGCGATCAGGATGCCCTTGACCGCGTCCCGCTCGGATCGGCGGCCCAACCACCACGCCCCGGCCAGGATGACCACCAAGGCGATCGCGCACAGCAACCTGGTGACGTCGAGAACCGGTCCGAGACGCAGATCGAGGAACCACGAGGTGCTGACGGTCACCAGATGCGCGAGGATCGTCGGCAGTGACAGCCAGTTGATGATCTTCGCCGAGCCGGACAACGCCGTGAGCCAGCCGATGCCGACTCCGGCGATCACGGACGCGACGGCGAACACCGCGACGAAGACGGCCGCTCCGATGCCCGCGGTCTTCGTGAACGCCAGAATCGGTGCAGGCGGTGTGCGGCCTTCTTCGCGCGCCTTGTCGCGGAGGTGCAGCATCCAGATCCACACGAGGAACGGCAGAGCGAGACCGGCAGTTGCCTTGATGGCCACGGCGATCGCCACCAGCGCGATGCCGGCCACGTGGCGACGCTCGAGCGCAAGCACGATGCCCGCGGTCATCAGGCCGACCATGAGCAACTCGTTGTGCACTCCGCCGATGAGGTGGATCAGCACCAGGGGATTGAGCACGGCGAGCCACACCGCCGTTGTGGCGCGCCCGCCCAGATGGGTGGCCAGTCGCGGGACGGCCCACATCATCAGAGCGAGCCCGGGAAGCATGGTCAGGCGAAGCAGCATGGTTCCGGCGATCACATTGTCGCCGGTCAGGCTCGTGATGCCGCGACCGAGGAGAAGGAACAGCGGCCCGTACGGGGCAGTGGTCGTGGTCCACACGTTGCTGACGTTGTCGAGCAGGATTCCCGGATTGGCGACGGGCCCAACGGCATACGGGTCGAAGCCGTCCCGTAGCAACGCACCTTGAGCGAGGTACGAGTAAGCGTCGCGGCTGAACATCGGCACCGACAGCAGCAGCGGTGCCGTCCACGCGGGCACGATCCACCGGAGCTCGCCCACCGTGGTGCGGCCGTGCAGCGTGGCTCTGCCGAGCCTGACCCAGGCGGTGATCATCAACAGCACACCGGCCCAGACGATGACGGTCGACAGCACGAAGCCGTGGCCGAATCGCAGCCACGACAGATGCATCTCTTCGAGCAGAGGGTCACGACGGCGCACGCTGCCCGCGCCGAATCCACCGAACATGATGCAGACCGCACCGAGAACCCCGAGGATCGCTGCTTTGCCCTCGGGACTTCGCAGGAAGTTTCCGGTGGTCGTCAGTCTCGACGGATGCCGCGCAGGCACCGGTGCAGACCCGTCCGACGAGCGCCCTTCGGAGGTGGAGTGCGACGAAACCGAAGACATTGCCGCCTGCTCCTCCTCTGCTGCGAGTCGTGTGTGTCGAGATGTGGCTCCGCGCCGACGCGTTCTCGCTGTCGGCCGAAGGATCATGGTCGCAGCAAAGATCGCGACCGGCAAACGATCGCGCTCAGCTTAGTTGGTCGACGCAGTCGATCGGACGAACCTACCGCCCTCGCGGCCCTGTCACTCGTTCTGCCGCCAGCTTGCCCGAGACCAAGACGGTCGGCACGCCCACACCGGGAGTGGTTCCGGAGCCGGCGAGAACCACGTTGTCGAGGCCGGCGACCATGTTCTTTCTCCGGAAAGGCCCGGTCTGCCGGAAGACGTGCGCGGACGAGAACGGCGAGCCCGACAACATGCCTTTGTCCGCCCACGTCTGCGGTGTGTCGATGTGATCGAGCACGAAAGCGTCGGCGAGTCCGGTGTATCCGCGGCCCTCCAGCGTCGCCAGAATCTCTCGGAGGTAGGGCTGAGCCAGTTCGGTCCAGGCGAGGGGAGCGCTGTCGAGGTTGGGGCACGGGGCGAGGATCGAGACCGGCTCGCTGCGGACCCCGTCGCGCACGACCTCGAGGCCCGAATCGCTCACCGACGGCCGCGTGATCAGCAGTGACGGATCGGCCATCAGAGATCCTTTGCCGGAGCGGGCGGTGATCCGGCGGAAGGTCTCGGCCCATTCGTCACCGAAGTCGATGGTGTGGTGCGCCCGCGCAGGCCACGACGCCGTGAGTTCGACCGGAACCGTTCCGTGGGCCACGACGGCGGACGGCGACACGACGCCGTACCCGTTGCGCCTGCCTTTCTTCGACACCGAGGCGCGATCGAGCAGGCGATCGACGACGGGCAAGTCGGCGGTGAGAATCAATGCGTCGCAAGCGATTCGACGTCCATCGGCAGTGAGGACGGCATCGGCACGGCCGCGGTCGACGGTGATGTCGACGATGTCGGTGCCCAGTTCGAGCGTGCCGCCCGCCGTCACGAACGCGTCGGCCATGGCCCGCCCGATAGCCGCCATGCCTCCCTCGGGGAAGAACACCCCGAGGGAGGTGTCCATGTGTGCGATCGCACCGTAGACGGCCAGCGCCTTCTGCGGTGCCATGCCGGCGTAGAGGGCCTGGAACGTGAACACTCGGCGCAGACGGGTGTCCTTCAGGAAACGATCGACCCGTGGCCCGAGGCGACCGAAGCCGCCCAGCTTCGTCAGCGTTGCGGTATCGGTGATCGCGGCCTTGGATCCCACGAGGTCCAGCGGCGAATCGAAGTTCGAGTCGATGAAGCGGTCGAATTCGGCATCGAAGATGTCGGCGAGCCAGCGCCGGAGATCGCGGTAGCCCTGCGCCTCGGCCGTACCGCAGGTCCGCTCGACCTCGGCGGCCATTGCCGCCGGGTCCGAGTAGACGTCGATGGACGTGCCGTCGGCGTACCGCGTGTGGTACGACGGCGACAGGGACGTCAGCCGGATCGGCGGCGTCGTGGACTCGAAGTCGGCACCCACGGCGGCCAACGCTTCGAGCACCAGGTTCGGCATCGTGAGTACGCTCGCACCGTTGTCGATGTCGTAGAGATGCGTTCCGTCGGAGTCGGTCACCGGATACACCCCCACGCGGCCGCCCACGGTGTCGTCGCGCTCGACGATCGTGACCTTCTTGCCTGCGCCCAGTAGGTGGAGCCCCGCGGCCAGGCCGGCCAATCCAGCTCCCACGACGACGACCGAGTCGGTGCGGCCGGGAACGGTTCGGATCGTAGACATGACGCTCTCTTTCAGTACTGCCGTTGGATGGCGGCGGTGGCCATGGCACGAAGGTGTTCGGCGGCGATCGGATCGATGGAACTGTCGTCCAGCGCGGCAACGGCCCGGGTGCCCAGTTCGTCGATCTGTCGTTCGACGGCGTCGACGGCGCCCAGTTCGGTGAGTATCGATCGGATGTCGGCGACCTCGCTCTCGCTGAGCTCGGTACCGAGACTGGCTCGAATCTTCGCCGCGTGATCGGGACGGCTCGCGTCCGCTTGTTGCAAGGCCACGGCGATGAGCACCGTGCGCTTGCCCTCGGTGATGTCGTCACCCGACGGCTTGCCGGTGATCTCCGGGTCGCCGAACACGCCGAGCAGGTCGTCGCGCAGCTGGAAGGCAATGCCGATGTCGGCACCGAAGCTGCGGTACGCCGCAGTCAGCGGTTCGCCGGCCCCGGCAAGAACGGCCCCGAGGTGCAGCGGGCGTTCGACTGTGTAGGCGGCGGTCTTGTACCGGTTGACGCGCATGGCTGCCGCGACGCTCTCGTCCGTCCCGGCTTCGGCCTCGATGTCGAGGAGTTGACCGCCGAGCACCTCGGTACGCATCGCGGACCACACGGGCTGCGCCCGCCGCGCCGCGTCCGTGTCGATACCCGACTCGCGCAGCATGTCGTCGGCCCAGCACAGCGCCAGGTCGCCGACGAGAACGGCAGCGGAGACCCCGAAGTGATCTGCCGAGCCCGACCACCCCGCATCGCGATGTCGCTGAGCGAAGCCGACATGCACGGTCGGAAAGCCTCGGCGGGTGCGGGACGAGTCGATGATGTCGTCGTGGATCAATGCGCAGGCCTGGATCAACTCGAGTGCCGAGCACGCACGCAGTACTGCGTCGGCGCGGTCCCCGGTGGGCTCACCGCCCGCGCCGAGCCACGCGGTCCACGCGAAGGCTGGGCGCATGCGCTTGCCGCCGCGTAGTACGAACGCCTCGAGGTCGGCCACTGCGGCCGGGTAGCCACCGCCGACGCTGTCGACGACCGCACGACGCGAGGCGAAGAACTCCGCGAGCTTCGCATCGACGGAATCCCGTAGCGACGTCGCATTCACGGACACAGAGTTGGTGGGCGCGGACAGGTCTCCGGACAGGACGATCCTCCAAGGTCTTCGTGGGAAAGACGCGTTACAGTCCCACAGTAATAGGCACCCGAACCCGGCACCGACGAGCAGTGAACTACGCCGTCGGGGGATGCCCAGCGGGCCGGCGGCGCAGCGCAACCTATGATCTTCGGGTGAGCGAAGATTCCGTCAGGGGGCGGTCGAGCCGAGGATTCGTGACGAGGACGCCGTCGATCGTCGACCGATTGCGGACCGAACCCGAAGCGAGGATCCCGTTCTCGGTGGAGTTCTCGCCCCCGCGCGACGAGGCTGCCGAGGCCAGGTTGTGGCAAGCAGTGCGAGAGTTCGAGCAACTCCAGCCCGCGTTCGTGTCGATGACGTACGGCGCAGGTGGTTCCACCCGCGATCGAACGGTGCGCGTCACCGGTCAGATCGCCGAGGAGACGACTCTGCTGCCAGTGGCGCATCTCACTGCCGTGTCGCACAGTGTCGCCGAGTTGCGCTCGATGGTCGGGTCGTACGCCGACCGCGGCATCACCAACATCCTCGTTCTTCGCGGTGACCCCCCGGGAGATCCACTCGGCGAGTGGGAGAAGCATCCCGAGGGAGTCGAGTACGCGGAAGAGCTGGTGCGTATGGTCCGCGAACTGGGCGACTTTCACGTCGGAGTGGCGTCGTTCCCGGAAGGCCATCACCGCGCCGACGATCTCGAGCAGGACACCAGGTGCCTCGTCGGGAAGCTGCGTGCGGGAGCGGAGTATTCGATCACGCAGATGTTCTTCGACGTGGACGACTACCTGCGGCTGCGTGATCGCGTCAGCGCATACGACCCCGAGCAGGGTGCCAAGCCGATCATCCCCGAGATCATGCCCATCACCTCGCTGCGTTCGGTGCGCCGGATGCTCGAGCTCTCGGGCACGACATTGCCGTCGCATCTGGACGAGAAGTTCACTCGCGCAGCAGGATCCGGAGCCGAGGAAGACAAGGCCGCGGTTCGAGAGGTGGGTATCGAGCTCGCCACGAACATCGGCGAGCGGCTCATCGCGGAAGGTGCGCCCGGGCTGCACTTCATCACGTTGAATTTCGCGCGCGCGACACGTGAGGTCCTGAGCAACCTGGGGCTGGCAGCCGCGCGCGTCTGACTTGCGATCGGCGTTACGACGTCGGCATCGGACGCGACTTCCAGCTCAGCGCGCCGCGGCGTCGTCGCACGTGGGATTCCGCAACGAGCCCCACGAAGGCGAGAATCGACAGCGGGTGCACCGCGGCGTCGACGACGTCGCGAGCGCCGAATCGGGGTCCCGACTCGCGCCGACGAGATGCCACGCGCGAGATGGTCCCGGCGAGGTAACCGACGACACCCAGTCGCCGCGTCGAACCGGAACCGAAGACCGCCGCGACCGGCGGCAACAGGTAGACCGTACTCAGCGCAAGGGCAGCCGTGGCCGAACCGACGGGCCCACCGAACTCGTTCCACAGCCACCGGCTGTAACCCGCCCGAACACTGGCGGCCGAGCGGTACATCCGGCACCGTACGAACCCGGCACCGGAGGCAACCGACGTCGAGAACCCGCGTCGACGCAGGACACGCGCGATGTCCAGATCCTCGGTGGCACTCGACGCGACGCAGCTGTGGCCGCCGACGACGCGATACGCGGCGGCATCGAACGCCATGAACTGCCCACAGGCGACGGCCATCGACGGCAGCAGCGTCGCATTGCCGACCGGCACGGGCAGCGTCGACATCCACGACCACGCGAGCAGCGGTTGAACGAGGCGTTCGGCGAGACCACCCGCCACCTGCTCGGGCCAGGGGCACATCAGAGCGTCGCCGCGGCGGCGCAACCTCCTCGCCGCGGCGGCGACGGCCTCGGGTTCGAGCCGGACATCCGCGTCGACGAACATGACGATCGTCGTATCCACGTCGACCGAGTCAGCCAGTTCGGCGCACGCGGCGGCTTTACCCGTCCATCCGGGCGGCGGCGACGCGTGGGAGGTCACGACGCGGAATCGCGGATCGCCGTTCGCCGCGGTGACGGCAGCGGCTGCCGTTCCGTCGGTCGAATCGTCGTCGAGGACGACGACCTGCAGGTCGGTGCAGAATCGTTGACGCGTGAGATCGCCGATCAACGCAGGCAGCGTGTCGACTTCGTTGCGCGCGGGGATGCACACTGCGACCCGTTCGGTGACGTCACGGCTCGGTCGACGCAAACCCGGCACGAACAGCGCATTGAACACCGCGACGGCAGCGGAGGTGGAGGCGAGAACGGCAGTCGCCCGAGTCGCCCGGGTCAGGACCGTCATTCGGCGAGATCTGTCGTGCGGGACGAGATGGGGGCGATCACACCGACGTTCGGTCGTTCGACTCGCCCGTCTCGGCAGCGCGCTTACGACGGTTGCCCAACGGTGGGTTCCGCGACACCCAGGCCATGGCACCGACGATAGCGGCCACTCCGACGGTCACGCCGCCCACGATGCCCGCCCAGCCGGCGAAGCTACGAGTGTTGGGGTCCGGGTAGTTGACCTCGGCACGCACCGAGGTGACTTCGCCTGCCGGCAGCTTCCACGAGATCGAGTTGTCGCTCTCGCGAGTGCCGTTGGTGGTCCCGATACGGGCGGGAAATGCAATAGTGAATTGCACGTCGGACCCCTGGACCGGTACCGACGACAGGTCGGCGTTACCGGCGAGCGTCACGGTGTCGCCCGAACGCTGCAGGGTCAGCTGAAACGATCCGGCCGCGTTCTGGAAGATCGAACCGAGTGTCTGAACATCACCGAACGAGAGGTCGTCGAAGATGGCCTGCGACCCGACGTACCCGTCCTGGTTGTACGGCTCGACGCGGACCTTGTCCTCGATCG
Organism: Rhodococcus sp. NPDC080181; assembly: GCF_040702225.1. NCBI lineage: Bacteria > Bacillati > Actinomycetota > Actinomycetes > Mycobacteriales > Nocardiaceae > Rhodococcus > Rhodococcus sp. NPDC080181. The sequence continues at coordinate 168,989 of NZ_JBFBKN010000009.1, read as the reverse complement.
AGGAGGGCACCACGAGTTCGGGGCCGGTGTCGGTGTCGGAGGTGGGGACCGTCGCCGCGACGATCTGACCCGCCACCCGGTCGTTGGCCGACACACCCATCGTGACCTGGACCCGCAAGCAGCCGGCCAGCATCGGCGCGACCAGCAGCGTCAGGGCGAGCACCGAGAGAACTCGGCGTCGGCGGGTTCGAGCGGATGTTCGTGATGTCGACTGCACAGCGACATCGTGCCAGGGCGTCGCGTCGGTGTCAGTCGGCAGGGGTTGCCATCGGTGCGTGTCGGCTACGTAGAGATCCGCGACGACGTGCGATCCACAGCAACGGGATTCCGACACTACCCATGACGACGAATCCGTAGACGGCCGAGAATCGTAGTTCGGGGCCGTCGAGGAACACCGCGTGCGCGAGCGCCGAACCCAGCCACGTCCACAGGAACAGCCCGATGGGAACGACGTCGTCGGACGCGCGCGGGGCCACCACGCGGTTCACCGCTTCCATGACTGCGGCCATCAATGTCGCCACCAACAGCCAACCCGCGTAGTTGGTCAACGGGATCGACGACACACCCGGCAGTCCGACGGCACCGGACGTCCAGGTCCACTGGCCGTCGGTGACCATCTGAGGATCGAGATACAGGTCCCAGCCCACCATCCCGACGGCGACCGCGGCGATTCGGAATGCAGACGCTCGGAGCCGTGTCGCGCCGAGATGGCCGACGATGAACGTGACCGCGCACCAGATCGGATAGAACCCCGCCGTCCAGGCGAGTGGAACCACCACGGGGACCTCGAACAGGCTGGGTCCGAGTCGATTCTGCGCGTAGAAGTACTCGCCGAAGGGAAACCCGGTGGCTGTGCCGACGAGTTCGGACACGAATCCCGTTCCTGCAGTCAGGATCACGAGAGCCGCCGCCCACAGCTTTCCGCGGTACAGCACGGCGTGCGCGATCGACGCCAGCGCGAGTAGCGCGACCACCGCGATGGTCACCGCGTCCCGAGTCGAACCCGATACGAGCGGATAGCAGATCTGGGCTGCGACGGCACCGATCGCGAAGACCGTCGGGGCAATCTTCATGCTCGTCTCCTGCTGAAGAATGCGCGACGACGCCCCGCGCGTGCGTCCGCGAGTGCGATTCTCGCCGCCGAACGGCCGCTGGCCGCTGTGACGCCGCCTCCCGGGTGAGTCGACGCGCCGGTGAGATAGAGACCGTCTGCTCCGGGAACGCGGTGGCCGGCCAGTTGGGGATGAGGACGCCACATCATCATCTGGTCCAGTGACATGTCCAGGTGCATGATGTTGCCTCCGATCATTCCGAGTTCCTGCTCGATGTCCGGCGGCGACTGTACGTACCGATCGAGGACCGACGCGGCGAATCCAGGGGCGTAGCGATCGAGCTCGGCGACGATTCGATCACCCTCGACCTCGGCCAAAGAACGCTGCCCCGGCACGTTCGAGCGCCACCGGCGGCCATCGGCGAGAGTGTGCGGATGCCACTGCGACCACAGGGAGATCTGATGCTGACCCGGCGGCGCGATCGTCGGATCGAGGGCGCTGAACGACATGCCGAGAACAGCGGGTGTCGGCGGCAGCTCCCCGGCGAGAGCGTGCCCGTGAGCCAACCGCAATTGCGCGCGGTCGCGGACGAGCAGCGCGAGACCGTGGGTACCGTCCTCGATGCAGTCGGCGCTCGGGTACTGCGGCAGCGCGTCGGTGGCCAACCGAACCGCGGTACCGATCCCCGGACCCACCCGAATGGTGGAGCGCCATCGGGCCAGCTGCGCCGCGTCGTGTCCGCCCTCCGCCAGCAGGTCGAGCGTGGTCAGGATGTGACATCCGGCCACGACGATCGTGCTGTCGATCTCCCGTCCCGACGCGGTCCTCGTCGTCCAGCCGTGCGCGCGACGCGTCAGCGATACGACGGCATCGCCGAGCGTCAGCGCTGCCCCGTCCCGGTGCAGCCGGGCGATCATCGCCTCGGTCAGTGCGCCGCTACCGCCGACGGCGCGGCCCGGTGGGAGCGTGTGCATCAGAGCCGCGAACCCGACCATCGGGGCGGTGCCGGGCTCGGACATCGGCGGGCCGGACTGCGCTCCGAACCATGCCAGCGCAGCCTTGAGTCGCTCGCTCGTGAACATTTCGTCCAGCAGGGAATCGCCGGTGGCAAGAAACTCGCGCGAGAGCGCGCTGCCGCCGTCGGGCGCACCGAGTCCCCAGAAGGATCGGAGCAGTTTGGACCCGGTGGGCGGCCCACCGAATGCGCGCATGGTGCGTTCGCTGCGCGGACCCCACACCGAGACGAAGGAACGGTAGGCGCGCGCATCGGCGGGCCCGCAGGCGGCAGCGATGGACTCGCACGTTCGATCGAGGCTGCGATGGAAGACGATGGCGCGTTCGGCGGTGTCGACGTCGCCCGGGGCGAATGCCCACGGATCGCAGTCGATGTAGCGCAGCCCGAACTCCTCGAGTCCGAGCTCTTCGACGATCCCGGTGTGCCTGATCATGATGTGCGCGGACGAGCCGCGGTCGACTCGATGGCCGGGGAAGCGCTCCACCGTCGACACCGCACCGCCCGCGACGGTGTCGCGTTCGACGATCTCCACCGACATTCCGGCATCGGTCAGGTAGCAGGCAGAAGTCAGGGCATTGTGGCCGGAGCCCACCACCACAGCATCGATCACACCTTCAGGCTACGGGCCCGTCGAGCGGCAACCGGCGGCCCAGCACCGCGAAGGGGCGCCGGTCGCCGGCGAACGTGAAGTGCCGCAGTACGTCCTCGAAGCCGAGCCGTCGATACAACCGCCAGGCGCGGTTGTCCTCCTGCGCGACCTCGGGTGTGGACAACATCACAGAGTGCGCTCGAACACCGTCGAGCAGCCTGCGACAGAGACGCCCGCCGAGTCCGTGTCCTTGCGCGCTCGGTAGTACGTGCAATTCGGTCAGTTCGAAGTAGTCGCCGAGGGTGGCGTCGACGTGCTGTGTCGAGTGTCCGGCGCGGCGCAATCCGTCGCGGACCTGCTGATGCCACCACTGATGGTGCGCGCCGTGATACCCGTACGCAACGGCGACCAGCGTGTCCGGCTGCGTCTTGTCGGGATTGGGCACCATGGCTCCCACCGCTCGCCAGCCCGGCCGGTGCAGATGCTCCGTCCACATCGGTGCGCGGCTGTGCTCGGTTCCGCGGGGATATCCCATGGCCTCGACGTAGATCGCCAGAGCTTCGAACAAGCGCCGACGGAATTCCTGGGGCGTCAGATCGACCACGTAGGGGGTTGTCTGCGCATCGGTGACGACGGTTCTCACCCTTTCTTCGGCAACTTGTCGGTGGGCACAGCTATATTGAATGTGTCGAACGGGTGTTCGATGATCGGGGCCGAGCGCGCCGGTGGATCACCTCGACGAACGAGGCGGATTCTCCCGGAGTTCGACTGTAAGGCTTCATCACGGTTCCAGGCGTGTCGGTAGCGCGCCCGGAGATTCGAACTGGAGGTGTTCGAGTATGACGATGACGAAGACATTCGATGTCGGCGTGCGGTCGCCGGTGTCGCGTCAGGCGCAGGTCCTGCTCGGTCGAGCCGATGCGTTGCTGTCCGAATCCATCGGTGAGCGCGATGCGGGGGACCGCTTCCTCGGAAGCTACATCGCCGCACTCAAGGGTGCTGCCGCAGTCCTGGCATCGCTGCCCAATTCGATCGGCTCGCGGCCACGTTCACGCAACGCCTGGGTTCTGATGGCGAAGGCTGCGCCGGATCTGGCGATCTGGTCCGAGTACTTCTCGTCCTTCTCCGCAACCCGCGCGGCAGTCGAGGCGGGTGCCTCGTCCGCTGTCGGAGACGTCGACGCCGACGACTTCTATCGACACGTCAGTCGTTTTCTGAACGCGGTCGAGGACCGGTTGGGCGGTCAGTCGAGGTTCCAGCCCGTCGATCCGATGGCGGCACCGCTGTCCGCATAGCCCGCCGCGTCGATTCCTCGAGTTCGAACGGACGTGAACGGCCACGTCACACGGTGTTCGACAAGTGTTTCCGAGACGTCCGTCTCGAAAACTTGGTCGTTTCTCAGGAACACATAGTGCGAGTAGGTGGTAAGCGGCCGATTCAGCTCGTATCATCGTCAGTAGGTAGCCGCCAAGGTCAGCTTCCCGTCGCTTCTGAACCGAAACGACTCTCATTATCTGTGCAGGGGGAGGTACCGTGCCACTCTCCGAGCACGAGCAGCGCATGCTCGATCAAATCGAGAGCGCTCTCTACGCCGAGGATCCCAAATTCGCGTCCCATGTGAGGGGCGGTCGCGTTCGCGCGGCGTCGAGCAAGAGGCGTTTTCAGGCTGCCGCGTTGTTCGTCGTGGGACTCGTGTTGCTCGTCGCCGGTGTAGCACTGTCGACGAACAGTCTGGGTTATCTCGTCGTCAGCCTCATCGGCTTTCTCTTCATGTTCGGTGCCGGGGCACTGTTCTTGTTCGGCGGCTCCAAGAAGGGAGCTGCCGCGACCGGCGAAGAAGGTAGCGCAAGCGACCGAGCCGGCACGCAAGGTCGTAGTGCTCAGCCGAAATCGAGTGGTGGCCGCAAGGGCGGCAGCTTCACCTCTCGAATGGAAGACCGTTTTCGTAAGCGGTTCGATCAGGAGTGATATGACTCCGCCGTCCGGATCTTCCTGGGCCTGACGGTCACCCACCACAACTTCACCGATTCGACAGCAGCACCTCACCCTCGGGTGAGGTGCTGCTGTCGTTCCACGGCTCTTCGATACGGCGAGCATTCCGTAGCCCCTGTCGCGCGGCGTGCTCGATCAAGTGCGCCCCAGCGACGACGCGGGGCGATCGTTCCCGTGCGGTGGTTCCCGGGTGGTGGTTCCGGGGCGAACTCCCCACTTCCCCCCACAGCCGCCATTGTCCCCACTTCACCCCACCCAGTCCCCACTTTCAGGGTCCAGCTGCGCTTGTCAGGCGGGTTGTCGCACAAAGTGCCTGCTCGCGACGCCGCGCGCCCCGGGGGATTGCGTCGGCCAGATCAGGGCCGACGTCGAACGCGGCAACCTGAACGGGCAATCTTCTTGCGTCTGAGCTGCGGATATGTGGTTGTCCACAAAGTTTTCGGGCTGTGAATGGTTCGAAGTGGGGGAGAGTGGGGTAAAGTGGTCCGCAGCGGAGAGTCGAGGCTGGAGGTGGCGAGTGTTTCTCGGTACCTACACGCCGAAGCTCGACGACAAGGGTCGACTCACGTTGCCGGCCAAGTTTCGGGACGCGCTTGCGGGAGGTGTCATGGTGAGCAAGGGGCAGGATTTCAGCCTTGCTGTCTACACCGCGGCAGACTTCGCAGAGCGTTCTCGAAAGTTGACGGCGGCCTCTCGTGCCAACCCCAAAGCCCGTGCCTATGTGCGCCAGTTCTTTTCGGGAACCGACGAACAGCGGCCGGACGGACAGGGCCGTATCACCATCAGTCCCGAGCACCGTCGGTATGCGGGACTCGAACGCAACTGCGTGGTGATCGGATCGATGGACTTCATCGAGATCTGGAACGACGAAGCCTGGGCCCGCTACTCCGCCGAGAACGAGCAGGATTTCTCCGACGCGTTCGACGAATCCCTCGGAGGGATCTTGTAGACCACCGAGGCCGGCTGCGAGTGCAGCGAGGCCTCTGCCCGATCAGAACCCTGACGTTCTTCCCCAACGCCAGGTTTCGCAGATCAGGACCCTGACGTTCTTCCCCAACGCCAGGTTCCCTATCGGACAGGGACCTCGAAGCATTCGCACCGGCCGCAATGGACGACCCGCAGGGCCCGGACCCGGGCGAGAAGTACGTATACGCAACCGGGAGGGACCATGACGGAGGGAGCCGGGCCGGACGAGAACGACGCGTCCGCCGACCGCACTCACCGTCGCTCCGGCGGCCCGATCCACGTCCCCGTTCGACTCGAGCGTGCCGACGAGCTTCTCGGGCCCGCAGTGGAATCGGCGGACGACCCCGACACGACTCGGGTCATGATCGACGCCACGCTCGGACTCGGCGGTCACGCCGAACACTTTCTACGGAAGTATCCCGGTCTGCACCTCATCGGACTCGATCGCGATCCTGACGCGCTCGACAAGGCGGGTGCCAGACTGGCCGCGTTCTCGGATCGAACGACTCTGGTGCACACCACATACGAGGGCATTGCCGCCGCCCTAGACGAGGCCGGACTTCCCGCGACCTATTCCGTTCACGCCATCCTGTTCGACCTCGGAGTGTCGTCGATGCAGCTGGACGAGTCGGACCGCGGCTTCGCGTATTCCGTCGATGCACCGCTGGACATGCGGATGAATCCGACGCAGGGCATCACGGCAGCCGACGTGCTCAATACGTACTCGCACGGCGATATCGCTCGCGTGCTCAGCACCTACGGAGAAGAGCGGTTCGCAGGCAAGATCGCGTCCGCAATTCTGCGGCGACGTGAGCACACGCCGTTCACGACGAGCGGCCCGTTGGTCGAATTGCTGTATGCCGCAATACCGGCCGCGACTCGCCGCACCGGTGGGCATCCGGCAAAGCGAACTTTCCAGGCGCTGCGTATCGAGGTCAACGGGGAGCTCGATTCGCTCAAAGCCGCGGTGCCGGCCGGACTCGACGCCTTGGCCGTCGGCGGCCGCGTCGTCTTCATGTCGTATCAGTCGCTCGAAGATCGAGTTGTCAAGCAGGAGTTGGCCCCTCGGATCAAGTCTCGAAGTCCCGAGGGATTGCCGGTCGAACTTCCCGGGATGGGTCCGGAATTTCGGCTGTTGACCAGAGGTGCGGAACGCGCCTCGGACGAGGAAATCGAAGTCAACCCACGCTCGGCCCCGGTGAGGTTGCGCGCCGCCGAACGGATTGCAAGGAGAGCGGAATGACGGTTCCAGGCACAACTGTTGGAACACAACGCAATCGGGTTCCGGCTACTCGACCCGAGCGGGCCGGCCGCGGTGGTCGGTCCGGAGCCGCATTGCGCGCCTACGAGCGCAGGCAGCAGCGTGCCTCGATACATACGTCGGATTCTGCTCGCGGTTCAGCGGCCTCACTTCGCCCGACGCTCAACGGCAGCGCCATTGCGGCTCGAATCCCGTTCGTAGCCCTGGTCATCGGTCTGCTTGCCCTCGGGCTCGGCTTGACGTTGTTGTTGACGACGCGCTCGGCGGGCGACTCCTACGACCTCAGTGCCGCCAAGGCCGTCAACGCCGAGCTCGCACAACAGCGTGCCTCCTTGCAGCGTGACGTCGAGCTCGCGGAATCTGCGCCCGAGCTCGCGCGCAAAGCCGCCGCGATCGGAATGGTCCCCGCCAAGAACCCCGCCCGCCTCGTCGTAGCCCCCGAGGGCGGTGTGCAGGTCGTCGGCACGCCCGCTCCCGCCGACGGTGCGCCGGTTGCACCCCTCGATCCGCCTCCCGCCACCGGCTCGGGGGAGGGCTCGGTTCCGAGTGCGTCGACACAGAATCCCGCACAACAGTCGGCGCAGTCGCAGACTCCGAGAAGTGCGTCGCAGCCCACCAGGCCGACGGGCACAGGTGACACCCGTGCCGCCACGCCGAGTGCGCCCAATGGTGCCGGAACTGCCGCGCTTGCTGAACAATTGGTTCCCATGAGCACCCCCTCGGCTCCCGCCCCCGGCGAATCCTCCGGTGACGAGCAGTGACCAGGCCGTCGCCTGCGTCACGTCCCCGGCCCGCAGATCGAGCGCGGCCGGGACGAAAGCGTTTGGACTCGTCCACATTTCGTTTTCGGCACGGTACGGGCCGCATCTTGATGTACGTGGCCTTGGCGGTCGTCGCGGCACAGTTGCTCTGGATACAAGGATTCGATGCGCCGACACTGTCGGCCGAGTCCGCCTCGCAGCGCACCACCACCCTCGTCGATCCGGCGATGCGCGGCTCGATCCTCGATCGCAACGGAAACCCGATCGCTTTCACCATGGAAGCGAAAGCGCTGACGTTCCAGCCGGTCCGGGTTCGTAGAGAACTCGACGAGGCACGCGCGAAGGATCCGACGAAGCCGGAAACCGACAAGTACCTCGACGACATCGCCGAGCGGATCCACAGCGATCTCGGTGACGTCGTCAGCAAGAAGGATCTGCTCGCGAAACTGAAGAGCAACGACGAATTCACCTATCTGGCACGGGGTGTGGACGCCACCGTGGCGTCGAACATCAGCAAGGAATTCAAGCAGGTCGGGCTCGAACGTCAGGACATCCGCGAGTACCCGGGTGGCTCGCTCGCCGCGAACATCGTCGGGGCCACCGGGTGGGACGGACACGGCCTGCTCGGGCTCGAGGATTCGCTCGACGCCACGCTCGCCGGTACCGACGGATCGCAGACCTACGATCGCGGCTCCGACGGGGCCGTCATTCCCGGCAGCTGGCGCGACAAGCAGCCCGCGGTCAACGGCTCGAACGTGGAACTGACCATCGACGCGGACCTGCAGTACTACGTACAGCAGCAAGTGCAGCTGGCGAAAGATCTGTCCGGGGCCAAGAATGCGTCTGCCTACGTTCAGGATTCGCACACCGGCGAAGTGCTGGCCATGTCGAACGACAACACGTTCAACCCCGGAATCGGCGTCGGAAACAACGAACGGACCAAGGAGATGGGCAATCTGCCCGTCACGACGCCGTTCGAGCCCGGTTCGGTCAACAAGATCATCACTGCTGCAGCCGCTATCGAGTACGGGCTCACCACACCCGACGAGGTGCTGCAGGTACCGGGCAACATCTTCATGTCCGGTGTCTCGGTCCGGGACGCCTGGGAACACGGAGTTGCGCCGTACACCTCCACCGGAGTGTTCGGTAAGTCCTCCAACGTGGGGACTCTGATGCTGGCTCAACGTGTCGGCGAGGATCGGTATGCCGACATGCTGAACAAGTTCGGCCTGGGCCAGCGCAGCGACGTCGGCCTCCCCAACGAGAGCGCAGGCAGCGTGCCCAGCCGCGATCAGTGGTCGGGCGGTACCTTCGCCAACCTGCCGATCGGGCAGGGTCTGTCGATGACGCTCCTGCAGATGACCGGGATGTACCAGGCGATCGCCAACGACGGTGTGCGCATCCCGCCTCGGATCGTCGCGGCAACGGTGGACGCCAACGGCGAACGATCCGAGACGCCGCGACCCGACGGGGTGTACGTGGTCAGTTCCGATACGGCGAAGACGGTCCGCAACATGTTCCGGTCGGTCACCCAGGACGACACTGGAAATCAGCGCGGTACCGGAGTCGCCGCGGGTGTCGAGGGCTACCAGATCAGTGGTAAGACCGGTACGGCCCAGCAGGTCGATCCCGAGTGCAAGTGCTACTCGAACTCGAAGTACTGGATCACGTTCGCGGGTATCGCTCCGGCCGACGATCCTCGCTACGTGATCGGGATCATGCTGGACGCGCCGTCCCGCAGTGCCGACGGCTCGGGAGGGCAATCGGCCGCACCGCTGTTCCACAACATCGCCAGCTGGCTGTTGCAGCGCGACAGTGTTCCGATGTCCGCAGACCCGGGCCCCAAGTTGGTTCTTCAGGCCGACTGAGGCTCGAATCTGTCGGTCCGGGAATCGGGGCGGCAGCATGCCGATCGCGGTCGCCGGTAATCTGACACATCGGCTCGAGGCGTGTTCGTCGATCAGCCACCGCAGCGTGTTCGAGCTGACGCAGTGTGCGGTGGCAGTACAGAGGAAGGGAGCAGGAGTGACTGTGTCATCGGATTCACAACCCGCTCCGGGGTCTCGGCCGGCGAATCCGCCGCACACCGACGTATCCGACGTGGCGTCCGCTGTCGGTGCAACGATCGAGTGGGGACACCTCGACGGAGTGCAGGTCACCGGAATCGATCTGCGAGCGCAGTCCGTTCGTCCCGGCGATCTCTTCGCCGCGCTACCCGGATCCGCTCGGCACGGAGCCGAGTTCACCGCCGACGCGATCGAGCGGGGTGCAGCGGCGGTCTTCACCGACCCATCCGGTGCCGACATCGTCCGCCGCGTCCTCGCCACCGCCGATCGCCAGGTTCCTGTCCTCGTGCACGACCGACCACGCCAGGTGCTCGGAACCGTGTCCGCCCTCGTGTACGGCAATCCGTCGTCGAAGATGACGGTCGTCGGAATCACCGGCACGTCGGGCAAGACGACGACCGCGTACCTCGTGGAGGCCGGCCTGACAACCGCAGGCCGCCGCTGCGGACTGATCGGCACGATCGAGACCCGCGTAGTGGGCCGGCACGTACCGAGCGCTCTCACCACCCCCGAGGCTCCGCAGTTGCACGCGCTCTTCGCCGTCATGGTCGAGGCCGGAGTCGACACCGTGGTGATGGAAGTGTCCTCCCATGCGTTGTCCCTCGGCCGAGTCGACGGCACCGACTTCGCGGTCGGCGCGTTCACCAACCTGTCCCAGGATCATCTCGACTTCCACGACTCGCTCGAGGACTACTTTCTGGCCAAGAGCCGGCTGTTCGGGGTCGATTCGCCGGTACGGGCAGACACAGCGGTCGTGTGCGTCGACGATGCCTGGGGCGTGCGGATGGCCGATATCGCCCGGTCGGCAGGATCCACGGTCGTCACGGTGTCCACCGGTGCCGACTCGCAGTGGACCGTCTCCGAGTGGGCCAAGCACGACGACGGAACGCAGTCGTTCACCGTTGCCGATCCGAACGGAACGTCGTTGCCGGTGTCGGTGCGTCTGCCGGGTCGCTACAACGTCGCCAACGCCGTGCTCGCGCTCGCGACCTGCGAAGCGGCAGGCGTGGATGCCGCGACGGCGGCGCCCGGAATCGCGACCGTCGACGTGCCCGGTCGAGTGCAACGAATCGATCGCGGCCAGGACTTCCTCGCGGTGGTCGACTACGCCCACAAGCCCGCTGCGGTCGAAGCGGTGCTGGCGACTCTGCGAGAGTCGTCCCGTGGACGTATCGCCGTCGTGTTGGGTGCCGGCGGGGATCGAGACACCGCCAAGCGCCCTCTGATGGGCGCGGCCGGAGCGCGCGGTGCCGATCTGCTCGTGGTGACCGACGACAATCCGCGCAGTGAGGATCCGGCAGCGATACGGCATGCCGTCGAAGACGGTGCACTGTCGGTGCCCGACGACGCTCGTGGCGAAGTACGAAATGTCGAAGGCCGCGCAGCGGCGATAGAACAAGCCGTGGCGTGGGCACGTGAGGGGGACGTTGTGTTGATCGCAGGTAAAGGACACGAGACGGGCCAGGAGGTGGCGGGGGTGAAGTATCCGTTCGACGACCGAGTGGTACTCGCATCGGCCATCGACGCACGACTGGTCACCACGAGCGCAGGCGCACGGTGATACCGCTCTCGATCGCTCGCATCGCCGAGATCGTCGGCGGCGAACTGCACGACGTGGCGGACCCGACGGTGCTGGTCGCCGGGCCGGTGGAGTTCGACTCACGCAAGGTCACACCCGGCAGTGTCTTTCTCGCCCTGCCCGGTGCCAAGGTGGACGGCCACGAGCACGCGGCCGACGCCGTGGCCGCAGGCGCTGCTGTCGTTCTCGCGGCGCGTCCGGTAGGCGTCCCGGCTGTCGTCGTTCGGCCGGCACCGCACTCGAGCCGTGCGATGGCACTCGAACACGACCCGGAGGGGGCCGGCGCTGCGGTGCTGACCGCGCTCGGTGCGTTGGCCCGGGAATCGGTGCTCGAACTGACCGCGCGCCACGACCTGACCGTGGTGGGCGTGACGGGGTCGTCGGGCAAGACGTCGACGAAGGATCTCATCTCGGCGGTGCTGCGTCCGCTCGGATCCGTGGTGGCCCCACCCGGATCGTTCAACAACGAACTCGGGCATCCATGGACTGCTCTGCGGGCCGACGCCGATACCGACTTCCTCGCCCTCGAGCTGTCCGCCCGGGGAATCGGCCACATCGCCGAGCTCGCCAGGCTTGCGCCGCCGCGGATCGGGGTGGTCCTCAACGTCGGAACCGCGCACCTCGGCGAGTTCGGTTCACGTGCCGCCATCGCGTTGGCCAAGGGCGAATTGGTCGAGGCACTGCCCGCTGCCGCGGACGGCGGCGTGGCGATCCTCAACATCGACGATCGGCTCGTCGCCGAGATGGCGACACGCACGAAGGCGGCCGTCGTCACGGTCGGACTCAACGCGGACGCCGACGTCCGGGCTGTCGACGTCGTGGTCGACACCGATGCGCGGGCGTCGTTCACGCTCATATGTGCGGCAGGCACGGCGCACATCACCCTGGCGGTGCACGGTGAACATCAGGTGGGCAACGCCCTGGCTGCCGCGGCCGTCGCGCTCGAGTGCGGGGCCGGCGTGGCCCAGGTTGCCGAAGCGCTCTCGACCGCGGTACCCACCTCGATCCGCCGGATGGACGTACGCACCCGCGCGGACGGGGTCACCGTCATCAACGACTCGTACAACGCGAATCCCGATTCGATGCGGGCCGCCCTCAAGGCGCTGGTGTCGATGTCGCGGCGTGATGACGGGCCGAAGCGGCGCAGTTGGGCGGTGCTGGGGGAGATGGGCGAGCTAGGCGGCGAATCGGTGGTGGAGCACGATGCGATCGGTCGGCTCGCCGTCCGCCTGGACGTCGATCGGTTGATCATCGTCGATTCGGGTCGGCCCACGCGTGCGCTGCATCAGGGCGCCGTCATGGAAGGGTCCTGGGGCGAGGAATCGATGCTCGTACCCGATCGCGAGACAGCCATCGCCGTGCTCGAGGACGAGGTTCGCGCCGGCGACATCGTTCTGGTCAAGGCCTCGCAGTCGGGCGCGATGTGGATTGTTGCTGAGGCCTTGTTGGCCGAACCGTCGGCCGACGCCCTGTTGGCCGAACCGTCGGCCGACGCCTTGTTGGCCGAACCGTCGGAGGGCGAGCAGTGAGACAGATCCTGTTCGCCGGAGGGATCGCACTTGCAGTCGCAATTCTGCTGACTCCCGTGCTCATCAAGACCTTCTCGAAACAGGGCTTCGGCCAGGAGATCCGGGTCGAGGGCCCGGCGAGCCATCAGTCCAAGCGCGGTACTCCCACCATGGGCGGCGTGGCGATCCTGGTCGGGATCTGGGCCGGCTACTGGGGCTCGCACCTGATCGGCATCGGATACGACGCCGAGGGGCCGTCGGCGTCGGCTCTACTCGTACTCGGCCTGACCACCGTGCTCGGCCTCGTCGGCTTTCTCGACGACTTCATCAAGATTCGTAAGCAGCGGAACCTCGGTCTGAACGCCACCGGCAAGTACGTCGGCCAGATCACCGCGGCGGTGCTGTTCGCCATCCTGGTCCTGCAATTTCGCAGCGACGACGGATTGACTCCGGGCAGCACTCAACTGTCGTATGTGCGCGACATCGCAACGTGGTCGATGTCGGCTGCTGTCTTCGTGTTTTTTGTCTGTCTGCTGGTGATCGCGTGGTCCAACTCGGTCAATCTCACCGACGGCCTCGACGGCCTGGCGGCCGGGTCCATGACATTGGTCCTCGGGGCGTACACCGTCATCACCTTCTGGCAGTACCGGCAGGCGTGTGCAGGACCGGCCGGTCCTGCGCCGGGTTGCTACGACGTACGCGACCCTCTCGACCTGGCCCTGGTGTGCGCATCGGCGGCCGGTGCCTGCATCGGTTTCCTGTGGTGGAACGCCGCGCCCGCCAAGATCTTCATGGGCGATACCGGATCCCTCGCTCTGGGCGGCCTGATCGCAGGACTGTCCGTGGTCACCAAGACCGAACTGATCATGGTGGTCATCGGCGCGTTGTTCGTCGCCGAAGCGGCGTCGGTCGTCATCCAGGTCGCAGTGTTCCGGTCGAGTCGGCGACGCGTGTTCCGAATGGCCCCGTTCCATCACCACTTCGAGTTGGCCGGTTGGGCCGAGACCACGGTCATCATCAGGTTCTGGTTGCTCGCCGCGATCGCCTCGGCCGTCGGCTTGGCACTGTTCTACAGCGAATACCTCGCGGCTGTGGGCGGCTAGGCGATGACCGAAGCCTCAACCGATCTGTCCTGGTTGCGCGGTAGTTCGGTGCTGGTCACCGGTGCGCGCATCTCCGGGCTGGCCGTCGTACGCCCACTGCTGGACCTCGGCGCACTCGTGACCGTCACCGACTCGAACCGAGCTGCGCTCGACGAGGCGTCGGCGCTCGGTGCTGCCATGGTGGTTCAGGACGATCTGCTCGCCGATCCGGACGCGATCGCGGCCTTTGCGCTCGTCGTCACCAGCCCCGGATTCCGGCCGGACTCCCCGGTGCTGGCTGCGGCCGCCGACCACGACGTCCCGGTGTGGGGCGACGTGGAGTTCTCCTGGCATCTCGACCGCGCCGAGGTGTACGGCCCGCGCGCTCGTTGGCTGGTGGTCACCGGTACGAACGGTAAGACGACCACCACCTCGATGCTCGCCTCGATCCTCGACACTGCCGGAATCGACTCCGTCGCCTGCGGAAACATCGGCCTCCCCATCGCCGACGCGTTGCGCGGTACCCCGCATCCCCGTGTCCTCGCGGTCGAGCTGTCGTCCTTCCAGCTGTTCTGGGCACCGTCGGTTCGTCCCGCGGCTGGGGTGGTGCTCAACATCGCCGAGGATCATCTGGACTGGCACGGGGGCATGGACGGTTACGTCGAGGCCAAGGCGCGCGCGTTGAGCGGCGACGTCGGGGTCGTCGGACTCGACGACGCGGTGGCGGCCGGTCTGCGGGCGGGGGCACCTGCTGAGACGGTCGTCGGTTTCCGGCTGGACGAACCCGCCGCGGGCGAGTTGGGAGTGCGGGCGGGAATGCTCGTCGACCGTGCGTTCGGGGACGATGTCGAGCTGCTCCGGGCCGACGAGGTGGAACCGAGTGGCCCGTCCGGTGTGCTCGACGCGTTGGCCGCGGCTGCGTTGGCGCGATCGATCGGTGTCGACGCCGAGGCCGTCCGAAACGGTTTGCGGACGTACCGGGTGGGACCGCATCGGGCCGCAGTGGTGCGTGAACTCGGTGGGGTGACGTTCGTCGACGATTCCAAGGCGACGAATCCGCATGCCGCGCGCTCGTCGATCCTCGCGCACGATCGGGTCGTGTGGATCGCGGGCGGGTTGTTGAAGGGTGCGGTGATCGACGATCTGGTCGTCGAGATCGCCGATCGGCTCGTGGCTGCGGTGGTGTTGGGCCGCGATGGGATGCAGATCGCAGAGGCTTTGGCGCGACACGCCCCCGATGTTCCGGTCGTCAGGCTCCCTTCGGGAGACGATGCTGGTGTGACTCATGAGGCTGAAGATGCAGATGCGGTGATGCGAGCGGCCGTCGACCACGCTGCGGGGTTCGCCGCCTCCGGCGATACCGTCCTGCTGGCCCCCGCGGCTGCGTCGTTGGACATGTTCGTCGATTACGGTCACCGCGGCCGAAGCTTCGCCGAGTCCGTCGAGCGCCTCGACATCGCCGCCCTCGGATCGCCGCGATCGTGACCACCGCAGCTCGACCGGCGCGTCCACCTCGTCGCACCACCACGCCGCGCACCCGAATCGGACTGTGGTTCGGTCGGCCGCTGGCGTCGTTCCACCTCATCGTCACGATCGCGGTGCTGCTCACCGTGCTCGGACTGGTGATGGTGCTGTCCGCGTCGTCGGCCGAATCGTTCGCAGCCGACGAGTCCGGCTACGCGCTGTTCACGCAACAGCTGATCGGTGTCGCACTGGGTGTGGTCGCGTTCTATGCGGCGCTTCGACTGCCGGTGCGATACCTGCGCAAATTGTCGTTCCCGCTCTTCCTGGTCTCGATCACGATGTTGATGCTGGTGTTGATCCCCGGTATCGGTGCCGAGCGTCAGGGCGCACGGCGTTGGTTCGACTTCGGTGTCGTCTCGTTCCAGCCGTCCGAGCTGGCGAAGGTCGCGTTGGTTCTGTGGGGAGCGCACCTGCTGGCCTCCCGCCGCAGCGAGCACGGCAACATCAAGTCGCTGCTGGTGCCGTTGCTGCCTGCGGGCCTGCTCATGTGTCTGCTCGTCGTGCTCCAGCCCAACCTCAGTACCGCGATCGCCCTGGGCATCATTCTCGTTGCACTGCTGTGGTTCGCCGGCCTCAACGCCCGGCTGTTCGGAGCAGTCCTGGTGACCGGCTTGGCACTGGCGACCGTGCTCGCGTTCACCGCCGGCTACCGCTCGAACCGCGTCAAGGCCTGGCTCAACCCGGGGGAGGACACCCAGGGTCTGTCGTATCAGTCCACCCAGGCCAAGTACTCCTTGGCCGACGGCGGACTGTTCGGTCGCGGATTGGGACAGAGTCGCGCTAAATGGAGCTACCTCCCCAACGCGCACAACGACTTCATCTTCGCGATCATCGGCGAGGAGCTCGGGATGATCGGCTGCCTCGCCGTCATCGGATTGTTCGGTCTCTTCGTCTACACCGGCCTACGCATCGCGATGCGGTCGGTCGATCCGTTCCTGCGTCTGTTGACTGCAGGCGCAACGTGCTGGGTGTTCGGTCAGGCCATGATCAACATCGGTTATGTGGTCGGGCTGCTGCCGGTGACCGGTCTGCAGCTGCCGCTGGTGTCCTACGGCGGTACGTCCACGGCCATCACGCTGTTGATGTTCGGGATCATCGCCAGTGCGGCCCGACACGAACCGGAAGCCATCGCTGCACTGCACGCCGGGCAAGAGGGTCGTATCGCCCGAGCTCTGAGATTGCCGCTGCCTGCTGTCTTCTCACCGAAGCGGGCCGCGATGGCACGCTCCAAATCGACTCGGCCCACGTTGGCGGCGCAGGATCGCACACGTCTCGAGTCCCGCAAGAACAAGGACGGCCGCGGGGCACGGTCACCCGAGCCCGGACGTACCCGGGTGTCGAGTTCACGGGTGGACACGGCCGGCCCCAACGGGTCGGCCAGGAACGCACCCCGTGGCCACGCCCGCCGTGCCGAGCCCCAACGCCGAGACACCGGCAGCGGGTACGCCGCCGGACCACGGTCGCCGTATCGGCCGCGTCCGGAACCGCAACCCGGTCGTCCGCCGGTCCGCTCGGGTGAGCGAGGATATCGACGGTGAAGCAGACATCGAGGCCGATATCCGTGGTGGTGGCCGGAGGCGGAACCGCCGGACACATCGAGCCCGCGCTCGCCGTGGCCGACGCCCTACGCGAGCTCGACCCCACCGTCACCGTCACCGCCCTCGGCAGCAGCCGGGGGCTCGAAACGACACTGGTACCCGCCCGCGGCTACGCGCTGGAACTGATACCGCCCGTGCCGCTGCCGCGCAAGCCCACTCTCGACCTGGTGAAGTTACCGGTTCGGGTCGCACGGTCGGTGCGTCGAACCCGGGAGATCTTCGCTGCGGTCGAGGCCGATGTGCTGGTCGGCTTCGGCGGCTACGTCGCGCTGCCTGCGTATCTCGCTGCCCGCGGTCGACTTCTCGGTCGCGGCGGCCGTATTCCGGTGATCATTCACGAGGCCAATGCCCGCGCCGGCATCGCGAACAAGGTCGGTGCACGCAGCGCCGAACGAGTCCTTGCCGCCGTCGCCGGATCTGGTATCTCTGCACCGGGGTCCGAGGATGCAGAAGTGATCGGAATTCCGGTGCGGCCCACCATCACCGGTCTCGATCGCGCAGCGATGCGGTCGCAGGCTCGCGCTCATTTCGGTCTGCCCGAACACGGGCCGGTGCTGCTGGTGTTCGGCGGTTCACAGGGCGCGCGTTCACTCAACGACGCAGTGTCCGGTGCCTCGGCCGCCCTTGCCGCCGCCGGCATCTCGGTTCTGCACGCACACGGTCCCAAGAACACACTGGACGTGGAGCAGAGCAATCCGGATGCTCCGTACGTCGCAGTGCCCTACATCGACCGGATGGACCTGGCCTACGCGGCGGCCGATCTCGCGATCTGCCGGTCCGGTGCCATGACGGTCGCCGAAGTCTCCGCGACCGGGCTTCCTGCCGTGTACGTGCCTCTACCGCACGGCAACGGTGAGCAGGAGCTCAATGCCCGTCCCGTCGTCGACGCCGGAGGTGGCATCCTGGTAGCCGACGCGACGCTGAGCGCGCAGTACGTGACCGACACGGTTGTCGCTTTGGTGGCCGACACCGAGCGCATCGCCGCGATGTCCCGTGCTGCGGCAGGAGCCGGTCACAAGGGTGCTGCGGCTGCCGTTGCGCAAATCGTGCTCGATACCGCGCACGCGGCGCGGCGCTGAACCGGGCGGCGGCGAGAATGCCACAGAACGAGGGAGACGTCCGCGTGACAACTGAGGGTGCGGCGATGTCGGAGTTGCCGGCAGAGCTCGAACGGGTGCACATGGTGGGAATCGGCGGTGCCGGGATGTCCGGGATCGCACGCATTCTGCTGGCGCGCGGTGGTCAGGTGTCCGGATCGGATGCCAAGGAATCACGCGGGGTGTTGGCGCTGCGAGCCCGCGGTGCGCTGGTACGAATCGGGCACGATGCAAGCGCGCTGGACATGATCGACGGCGGCCCCACCGTGGTCGTGACGACCCACGCGGCCATACCCAAGACCAACCCCGAACTCGTCGAGGCTCGCGATCGCGGGATTCCGGTGGTGTTGCGGCCGGCCGTCCTCGCGTCGTTGATGGAGGGATACCGCACCTTGCTGGTGTCGGGCACGCACGGCAAGACGTCGACCACATCGATGTTGGTCGTCGCACTGCAGCACTGTGGGTTCGACCCGTCGTTCGCCGTCGGCGGTGAGCTCAACGAGGCCGGAACCAACGCGCATCACGGCAGTGGCGACGTCTTCGTCGCCGAGGCGGACGAGAGTGACGGTTCGCTGTTGCAGTACTCCGCGAACGTGATCATCGTGACGAACATCGAGGCCGATCATCTCGATTTCTTCGGTACGACCGAGGCCTACGTGAAGGTGTTCGACGATTTCGCCGCGCTGCTGCACCCGGGCGGTGTGCTGGTTGCATGCATGGACGATCCGGGTTCGGCAGCTCTGGCCCGCCGCGTGGTCGAGAAGAATCTCCCCGGAGTGACGGTGCTCGGCTACGGGTCGTCCGACGTCGACGCCGGACCCGTCGAGATGGCCGTTCGCCTGTTGGCCTGGGAGCCCGAGGACATCGGCGGCGTCGCGCAGTTGCAGATCGCCGGTGAGGACTCTGCCCGCACGGTTCGGCTGGGAGTACCGGGACGGCACACCGCCCTCAACGCCCTGGCGGCGTTCGTGGCTGCCCGCCAGGTGGGCGCGGGGGTCGAGGAGTTGCTGGCCGGGCTGACCGGATTCGGGGGAGTGCACCGGCGGTTCCAGTTCACCGGACGCGAGCACGGAGTACGAGTGTTCGACGACTACGCCCATCACCCCACCGAGGTGCGGGCCGTGCTGACCGCTGCGCAGGCGTTGGTCGCGGGTCAAGCACTTCCGGGCGAGCGGGGGCGGGTCGTGGTGGTGTTCCAACCGCATCTGTACTCACGTACTGCGACGTTCGCCGAGGAATTCGGTACCGCACTGTCGTTGGCCGACGAGATCGTGGTGCTCGACGTCTACGGCGCTCGCGAGGAACCCCTGCCCGGTGTGACCGGGGCCTTGGTCGCAGCGTCGGTGACCAAACCGGTGAACTACCAACCGGATCTGTCGTTGGTCGCCAAGCAGGTGGCCAATCTCAGCCGTCCCGGCGACGTGGTGATCACGATGGGTGCGGGCGACGTGACCATGCTCGGCGGTCCCATTCTCGACGCCCTTCGTTCCAAAACCGATTTCGGTGCCACGACCGGCCGCGCGGTACCGAAGGATCGGCCGTCGACGTGACTCGTCGGTCCGATCGAGACCGCGCTTCCAGATCGGAACCCGTTGCCGGGCAGGGTGATTCGACGTCGTCGGTCACAGACAGGCAAGCTCGCGCGCAGGCCAGGGAAGAAGAGCGCGCTCGCGTGAAACGGTCACGCCGTCGCGCGGTGCTTGCCGTCGTGGCGGTTGTCGCAGTGATCGTCGGGTCGGCAGTACTGGTCTACTTCACGCCGCTGCTGTCGGTTCGGACGATCTCGGTCGTGGGAGGCTCGTCGGTGTCCGAACAGGAGATCCTCGACCGACTCGAGGTGCCGACCGGCCTGCCGCTGGTCCGTGTCGACGCCGCGGCCGCGGCCCAGCGTGTTGCGTCGATACCGGAGCTGGCATCGGTTCGGGTGCAACGGAAATACCCGTCCACCGTGCAGGTCACCGTCGAAGAACGTGTCCCGGTGGCGTTCGTCGATTCCCCCGACGGCGCTCACTTGCTCGATGCAACGGGCGTGGACTTCGCCGTCGCACCGCCTCCGCCCGGGGTGGTCCGACTGGTGACCGACAATCCTGTCTTCGGCGATCCGGTGACGAAAGATGCACTGACTGTGCTCGATTCGCTGCCGCCGCTGATCCGAGGTCAGGTCGGCGAAGTGCGCGCGAGCACGCTGTCCGACATCTCGATCCTCCTGTTGGACGGGCGGACCGTCGTGTGGGGGAACAAGGACAACTCCGAGCGCAAGGGGGCGGTGGCGATCGCGTTGCTGTCGCAACCGGGTCAGATTTTCGACGTGTCCAGTCCCGATCTTCCGACCACGAAATAGCAACGGGCCCGAAAGGCTCATATTTTCGGCGCGGCATCGGCGCGCCTAATGGCGATCGTGGCCGTCGGTGAATAGCGTTCCGATCAGTCGAGTACTTGACATAACTCTAAGCCTGTGGTTTAGGTTGAGGGTTTTCCACATTTTTCGAGCAACAATCCACGGAAGGCGAGAGCCCATGACGCCCCCGCACAACTACCTCGCCGTAATCAAGGTCGTCGGCATCGGCGGCGGCGGCGTGAACGCGGTCAACCGGATGATCGAACAGGGACTCAAGGGAGTCGAGTTCATCGCCGTCAACACCGACGCTCAGGCCTTGCTGATGAGTGACGCCGACGTCAAGCTCGACGTCGGCCGTGAGCTGACTCGCGGACTCGGTGCCGGGGCCGACCCCGAGGTGGGTCGCCGCGCAGCGGACGACCACAAGGACGAGATCGAAGAGGTCCTCAAGGGTGCCGACATGGTCTTCGTCA
Organism: Rhodococcus sp. NPDC080181; assembly: GCF_040702225.1. Classification (NCBI taxonomy): domain Bacteria; kingdom Bacillati; phylum Actinomycetota; class Actinomycetes; order Mycobacteriales; family Nocardiaceae; genus Rhodococcus; species Rhodococcus sp. NPDC080181. Next base: position 148,088 of record NZ_JBFBKN010000009.1, on the reverse strand, counting down.
CCGCAGGTGAGGGCGGCGGAACCGGCACCGGTGGCGCTCCCGTCGTCGCCAACATCGCGCGCAAGCTCGGCGCGCTGACCGTCGGCGTCGTGACGCGTCCGTTCTCCTTCGAGGGCAAGCGCCGTGGTGGCCAGGCCGACACCGGTATCCAGCAGCTGCGTGAATCCTGCGACACGCTCATCGTCATTCCCAACGATCGTCTGCTTCAGCTCGGCGACGCGGCCGTCAGCCTCATGGATGCGTTCCGCAGTGCCGACGAGGTCTTGCTCAACGGTGTGCAGGGCATCACCGATCTGATCACCACCCCCGGGCTGATCAACGTCGACTTCGCCGACGTCAAGGGCGTCATGTCCGGCGCAGGCAGTGCGCTGATGGGCATCGGTTCCTCCCGCGGTGAAGGCCGCGCGATCAAGGCCGCGGAATCCGCGATCAACTCGCCGCTGCTGGAAGCATCCATGGAAGGTGCCCGCGGAGTGCTGCTCTCCATCGCGGGTGGCTCGGATCTCGGCCTGTTCGAGATCAACGAGGCCGCCTCGCTGGTCCAGGAAGCTGCGCACATCGACGCCAACATCATCTTCGGAACCGTCATCGACGACTCTCTCGGCGACGAGGTTCGTGTCACCGTCATCGCCGCCGGGTTCGACGGAGGAACGCCCACGCGTCGTCCGGTCGAGGCAGCGGCATCCACCCGCGGCCCGATCGGATCGGCACGCTCGGGTGAGGTCTCCTCACGCTCCAACGACAGCACCGAAGGCGCTGTGTTCCGCGACCCGGTCGGCGCACCCAGCGGATCGAGCCTGCCCCCGCTGAACTCGTCCAGTTCGTCGAACCGCGAATCGTCCAGCCGCGAGTCCGCAGCCGGTCACGGCCGGGATTCCGGCGGTCAGGGCCGTGAGTCGGTCGGATCCGGACGCCGCGTTCCCGTCGCCGAGGACGACGGCGAAGACGAGGTCGACGTGCCGTCCTTCATGCGGCGGTGAGTGACTCCTTTCGGGTCAGGCGGGTGTCGACGACGCGAGCAGGCGGCGTGTCGGCCCCGCCGTTCGACACCTTCAATCTCGGTGACCACGTAGGCGACGACCCGGCTGCTGTCGAGGCCAACCGTCGGCGCCTCGGTGACCGGTTGGGTATGGGCATCGCACGTATGGTGTTCATGGAACAGGTCCACGGCCGCACCGTCACGGTGGTGGACGGGCCGGTGTCCGAGCCCGTTCCCATGACCGATGCGTTGGTGACGACGCAGCGCAATCTCGCGCTCGTGGTGTTGACCGCCGACTGTGTCCCGGTATTGCTGTCCGACGAAGAGGCGGGCGTGATCGCCGCGGTACACGCCGGCCGCGTCGGTGCCCGCATCGGCATCATTCCTCGGGTACTTGCGTCGATGGTCGAGCTGGGCGCGGTCCCGGAGAGGATCGGGGCCTTCCTCGGCCCGGCGGCCAGTGGGCGTCAGTACGAGGTACCCGCACACATGCGTGCCGACGTCGACAAGCACCTTCCCGGAAGCGCGACGACGACGGTTCGGAACACCCCCGGTCTCGATATCCCGGCCGGTGTGCGCGCGCAGCTGATCGCCGCAGGACTGCACGGAGTGGCTCAGGATCCCCGGTGCACCATCGAGGATCGCACCCTGTTCAGCCATCGCCGGGAAGGTTCGACCGGCCGTATCGCGAGCGTCGTGTGGATGGATTCCGCATCCGCAGACGAGGTTCCCGACTCCGGCCAGGAGAGGATGTCGTGAGCGAGTCCACCGACCGAGCTGCCGAGATCGCCGCCGCGTTGGCGTCGGTACGCGAACGACTGGCGCGAGCATGTGCGGACGCAGGTCGTGAAGACTCGACCGTGACTCTGCTGCCGGTGACGAAGTTCTTCCCCGCGTCCGACGTTCGGATCCTGTACGAGCTGGGCTGCCGTGAGTTCGGCGAGTCCAGAGAGCAGGATGCGTCGCCCAAAGTGGCCGAGACCGCCGAGGACTTCCGCGGTGATCCGCCGCGATGGCACATGATCGGGCATCTCCAGCGAAACAAGGCGAAGTCCATCGCTGCGTGGGCGCACTCCATTCACTCGGTGGACAGTGCTCGATTGGTCACCGCGCTGTCCAAGGCCACCGAGACAGCACTCGACGACGGCGCTCGGACGACGCCGCTCGACGTCCTCGTTCAGGTCAGTCTCGACGGCGATGTCCACCGCGGCGGCGTCGAACGCGGGGACCTGTACGAGTTGGCCGACGCGGTGTCGACCGCACCCGGCTTGCGTCTGGCCGGACTCATGGCCGTACCTCCGTTGGACGCCGATGCGGACGCTGCGTTCGGTGATCTCGAGGTGCTGCATCAGCGACTTCTGCGTGATCATCCCAATGCCCGCGAGTTGTCGGCCGGCATGACGGGGGACCTGGAAGCTGCTGTGCGACACGGATCGACGTGCGTGCGTGTCGGTACCGCAATACTCGGTGCGCGGCCGATAGCCTCCCAATAACAGTCCACGGATCACATCAGTCACAACAGACACTTGCGAACCTGGAGATGGACAGTAGACACGGCCACGGAAGGCAGAACGATGAGCACCCTGCACAAGTTCAAGGCGTACTTCGGCATGGTTCCGCTCGCGGACTACGAGGACGACTACCTCGACGATCCGGACACCCGCCGCAGTCCCCGTGGTGGCCGTGACGGTTACGACGACATCGACGATCGTGACTTCGTCAAGCCGTCGTTCGGTGGCTCGCGGCACGCGCAGGCCGACGACGACTACGACGATTACGAGGCCCCTCGCCCCGCTGCGACGCTCGCTCCGATCGGTGGACGCGCACGCGGCACAGCAGGACCGTCGACCCGAGGCGCTGCCACCCGTGGCGCGCTGGCGATGGACACCCGCATGGACGTGCGGGCCGAGACGCGACGCAGCCCGATCGTCGACGACGGTGGCCCACTCTCGAAGATCACCACCCTGCGCCCGAGGGACTACAGCGAGGCGCGCACCATCGGTGAGCGTTTCCGTGACGGCACTCCGGTCATCATGGATCTCGTCGAAATGAGCAACGCCGACGCCAAGCGACTCGTCGACTTCGCTGCCGGATTGGCCTTCGCGCTCCGTGGATCGTTCGACAAGGTGGCCACGAAGGTGTTCCTGCTTTCGCCGGCCGATGTCGATGTATCCCCGCAGGAGCGCAGGCGAATCGCGGAAACCGGCTTCTACAGCCAGCAGTGATCGTTTCTCCCCTTGGGGCGGCAAGTCGGAGCTGTGACCAGCGCACTTTGCTCAGCCCGGCGAAGTCAGGCAGAGTATAGCCGTGATCGTGTTCACGGTGATCAACATCGTATTGTTTCTTTTTTGGCTCCTTCTCATCGGTCGAATCATCGTCGAGTTCATCAGGACTTTCGCGAGAGATTGGCAACCGACCGGGCTGGTCGTCATCCTTCTGGAGGCGATCTTCACGGTCACCGACCCGCCCGTGAAGTTCCTGCGCAGGATAATTCCGCCGCTCAACCTCGGTGGTGTGCGACTGGACCTGTCGATCATGGTCTTGCTGTTCGTCGTGTTCATCCTGTGGAATGTGACCAGCAGCCTCGCGGCCTGAGGCCGAAGATGGAATGTTAGAACTCGGGACCCAGCGCAAGCTGCGTGTCCCGTGTGACAGAATGGACGCCAGTTACAGTTTGATTGTTCTGCACTCGCGCGGAATGGCATATAACTGAATGCTTGCTCTACCGCCCCAAGACGCGTGAAGGGATCCTTCCATGCCGCTGACTCCAGCTGATGTGCACAACGTTGCGTTCAGCAAGCCGCCCATCGGTAAGCGCGGTTACAACGAAGACGAGGTCGACGCATTTCTCGACCTCGTCGAGCAAGAGTTGTCCCGACTGATCGAAGAGAACGCCGACCTGCGCCAGCGCGTCGGTGAGCTCGACCAGGAGCTTGCGGACGCCAAGAACTCTGCGCGCCAGAGCCCACAGTCGGCTCCGGTCGCCGCACCGAAAGCCGAGCCGCAGCGGCCGGTCGATCCCCCCAAGCCGCCACCAGTGGTTCAGCAGCCCGCGCCGGTCGCTCCCGTGGCCGCAGCACCGCAGCAGAGCGGCGACTCCAACATGCAGGCCGCGAAGATTCTCGGTCTCGCGCAGGAGATGGCGGATCGCCTCACCGGCGATGCGAAGACCGAGTCCGAGCAGCTGCTCGGCAATGCGCGCACCAACGCCGAACGGCTGGTGTCGGATGCCCGCGCTCGCTCGGAGTCGATGATGTCCGAAGCACGGCAGAAGTCCGAGTCGCTGCTCACCGATGCACAGACTCGCTCCGAGACCCAGCTTCGCCAGGCCAAGGAGAAGGCCGACGCATTGCAGGCCGACGCCGAGCGCAAGCACACCGAGATCATGGCGACGATCAACCAGCAGCGGTCCGTGCTGGAAGGTCGCATCGAGCAGCTCAAGACGTTCGAGCGCGAATACCGGGTGCGCCTCAAGTCGTACCTCGAATCGCAGCTCGAAGAGCTCGAGAACCGTTCCTCGGCGCTGCCGGTGGACAACGGCCAGGACAACTTCAACCAGGACAACCAGACGTCCGGCTACAGCCAGTCGTACGCCAAGGGCAACAACTGACGCGATCGTTCTCCGACGCTGCCTCTCGGGGCAGCGTCGGGCTCGGTTGTAGCGTCGAGTGGTGAGCGAGGAATCCTGTGCTGATTCTGACTCTCGGCGCGGCGGCTGTCGGGTTCGGGTTCCTGGTGTTGGCCCTGATGACCGGATCGGTCGTCTGGGCCTGGGCCTGCATCGTGATCTGCATAGTCGGGGCGGTGCTGCTCCTGGTCGGGGCCCTGCTCGGGCGACGGCCACCGCCCGAGATCGACAGGTAGCATCTACGCGGTAGTGCATCAGGCAGCAGTACACCAGGCGGTAGTGCATCAGTTCGACGGTTGTCAGACGAAAGAACAATCAGGCATCGATCCGGCCATCACCGGGGAGCCTTCGGAAGAACGACAGTGACGATTCGGTCTGCAACGACCGAAATGGGCTGTTCAGTAGAACCGAACGGGTGAGCCCGTCACAGCTCGTGTGGAGAGGCTCGGTCCGACGGGTTCCATCGGTCCGAGCAAGCGGGGTGGTACCGCGGTACTCGGCGTCCCCATCGCCGAATGTCGTCCCCGTGCCAATCGATGTCGCGTCCTGTACGCGTCCGGCACGGAGGAGACAGATATGACAGATTCGAGCGCACGCCCCGAGAACGCGTCGTACCCGCTGGTGGATCTGGCCGAAGGTCGATCGGGAAGCGTTCCGTTTCCCGATCTCGAGCGCATCGTGCTGCACGAATGGGCCGAGGACGGCACGTTCCGCGCCAGCATCGACAACCGCGCCGATGCCGAGGAATTCGTTTTCTACGACGGACCCCCGTTCGCCAACGGCTTGCCGCACTACGGCCATCTGCTCACCGGGTACGTCAAGGATCTCGTGCCCCGGTTCCAGACCATGCGCGGCAAGAAGGTCGAGCGTCGTTTCGGGTGGGACTGCCACGGCCTTCCCGCCGAATTGGAAGCGGAGAAGCAACTCGGCATCAAGGACAAGTCCGAGATCGACGAGATGGGCCTGGCGAAGTTCAACGCCTACTGCAAGAAATCGGTGTTGCAGTACACCGACGAGTGGCGGGATTACGTCACTCGGCAGGCGCGGTGGGTCGACTTCGACAACGACTACAAGACCCTCGACGTCGAATTCATGGAGTCCGTCATGTGGGCGTTCAAGACGCTCCACGACAAGGGCCTGATCTACCAGGGCTACCGAGTGCTGCCGTACAGCTGGTACGAGCAGACGCCGCTGTCCAACCAGGAGACCCGGCTCGACGACGCCTACAAGATGCGTCAGGATCCCGCGGTCACCGTCACCATGCCCCTGACGGCACCGGGCACACCCCTGGACGGCGCGAACGCACTGATCTGGACCACCACTCCGTGGACTCTGCCGTCGAACCTCGCGATCGCGGTGCATCCGGAGGTGCACTACGTTCAGGTCCGCGGTGCCGACGGTGAGCGTTACGTGCTCGCCTCTGCCCGACTCGCGCACTATGCGAAGGAACTGGGGGAGGAGCCGGAGGTGCTCTCGGAGCACACCGGCGCGGAGTTGGTCGGCCTCGCCTACGCACCGCCCTACGACTTCTTCCTCGGCCACGAGAATGCGCATCGCGTTCTGGAGGCCGATTACGTCACCACCGACTCCGGCACCGGAATCGTTCATCTCGCACCGGCATTCGGTGAGGAGGACATGGACGTCGCCACCGCGAACGGGATCGAGGTCGTGCAACCGCTCGATGCGGGCGGCAAATTCACGTCGTTGGTGCCGCCCTACGAGGGCCTGATGGTGTTCGACGCCAATCCGGTGATCATCAAGGATCTCAAGGCCTCGGGCCGCTTGCTGCGGCACGAGACCATCGAGCACTCGTACCCGCACAGTTGGCGTAGTGGTCAGCCGCTGATCTACATGGCGGTTCCGTCGTGGTTCGTCGCGGTCACCAAGTTCCGCGATCGGATGGTCGAGCTCAACCAGGAGATCACCTGGGTGCCCGAGCACATCAAGGACGGTCAGTTCGGCAAGTGGCTCGAAGGTGCCCGCGACTGGAACATCAGCCGAAACCGGTACTGGGGCAGCCCGATCCCGGCCTGGACGTCCGACGACCCCGCCTACCCTCGTCTCGACGTGTACGGCAGCCTGGACGAACTAGAGCGTGACTTCGGAGTGCGTCCCACCGATCTGCATCGGCCGTACATCGACGACCTGACGCGTCCCAACCCGGACGACCCGACCGGCAAGTCGACCATGCGTCGCGTTCCCGAGGTGTTGGACTGCTGGTTCGAATCGGGCTCGATGCCGTATGCGCAGGTGCACTTCCCGTTCGAGAACGAGGAGTGGTTCCAGACGCACAACCCGGGCGACTTCATCGTCGAATACAACGGTCAGACGCGCGGCTGGTTCTACACCCTGCACGTGCTCGCGACTGCTTTGTTCGACCGGCCTGCCTTCAAAACCGTTGCTGCCCATGGCATCGTGCTCGGTGACGACGGTCTGAAGATGAGTAAGTCGAAGGGGAACTACCCGGACGTCAAGGAGGTCTTCGACCGCGACGGCTCGGATGCCATGCGGTGGTTCCTGATGTCGTCGCCGATCCTGCGCGGTGGCAACCTGATCGTCACCGAGCAGGGCATCCGCGAGGGAGTACGGCAGGCGCTGTTGCCGATCTGGAACGCGTGGAGCTTTCTGCAGCTCTACGCGTCGACGCCGGGGCAGTGGCGGACCGATTCTCCGCATGTGCTCGATCGATACGTGCTGGCCAAACTGTCCGCCACGCGGGATGCGATCACCGACGCGCTCGAAGGGAACGACATCGCCGGGGCGTGCGACGAACTGCGTACGTTCTGTGACGCACTGACCAATTGGTATGTGCGACGGTCACGTTCACGCTTCTGGGGCGAGGACGCCGACGCGATCGACACCCTGCACACGGTGCTCGAAGTGCTCACCCGCATCGCCGCTCCGTTGTTGCCGTTGATCAGTGAGGTGGTCTGGCGCGGGTTGACCGGTGGCCGATCGGTGCACCTGACGGATTGGCCGACGGCCGACGAGTTGCCGTCCGACCCGGAGCTGGTCGACAGCATGGACGAGGTTCGTACCGTGTGCTCCACGGTGCTCGGTCTGCGTAAGGCACAGAATCTGCGCGTGCGGCTGCCGCTGCCCGAGGTGACCGTCGCGGCCGCCGACGCCGAGCGGCTGCGTCCGTTCCTCGACATCATCGCCGACGAGGTCAACGTCAAGAAGGTGGATCTGACCGAAGACGTTGCCGTGCACGGCAAATTCGAGCTCGTCGTGAACGCACGCGCTGCCGGGCCGCGAATCGGCAAGGATGTCCAGAAGGTCATCAAGGCAGTCAAGGCCGGTGACTGGTCCGAGGACGAAGACGGTGTCGTGAGCGCCGCAGGCATCGCGTTGCTGCCCGAGGAGTACACCCGCAGACTCGTTGCCGCGGAGCCGGAATCGACGGCACCGCTGCCCGGGAACGCAGGACTCGTGGTGCTCGATTCGGCGGTCACCGAAGAGCTGGAGGCCGAGGGGTGGGCCAAGGACCGCATCCGTGAGCTGCAGGATGCGCGTCGTAGCCACGGACTCGATGTGTCCGACCGTATCGACATCGTCATCGAGGTACCCGAACATCGACGGGCGTGGCTGGACGCTCATCGGGATCTGATCGCGCGCGAGGTACTCGCGTTGTCGCTGGTCGACGGCTCGGTCGGCGACGACGGCAGCGATCTCGGTGAGGGAGTTCGGGCAGCGATCACGAAGTCGTCGTGACCGAGGGCATATGAGCGAGGGGCACCGGGTCGTCGTGACCGAGGAGGAGGTGGTCGATGCCGTCCACGAGCGTCTCTCCGAGGCTCGCGGCGGCGTCGTTCCCATCGTCGCCGCCGGCCATCCGGTGCTGCGTGCCCCGGCGCTGCGCTACACCGGCCAGCTCGAGCGTGATGTGTTGATGGAGTTGATCGAGGTGATGCGTGCGACGATGCACGATGCGCCCGGTGTCGGCCTTGCTGCACCGCAGATCGGAATTCCGTTGCAGATCGCGGTGATCGAGGATCTCTTCGATGTCGCGGAGGGCGTCGCCCGGGTCCGGGAGCGCACCCCGTTGTCGTTCCGAGCGTTGATCAATCCTCGGTACACCCCGGTAGGGCGACGCACGGCCTCGTTCTACGAGGGCTGCCTCAGTGTGCCGGGGTATCAGGCCGTCGTCACCCGCGCCGCGGAAGTCCGGCTTCTGTGCACCGACGAGACCGGCCGAGAGATCGACGAGGTGGTGCGTGGCTGGCCCGCACGGATCGTGGCCCACGAGAGCGATCACCTCGCCGGCACGCTGTACATCGATCGTGCGCACACACGGTCGCTGACCACGACGGAGCAGTACTCCGCACGGTGGTCCGATCCCGGACCGGAGCGGGCCGCACGTGTGCTCGGCTTCGGTGCCGACGCCCCGTCCGAGCCGCCCGACGGCCGTCGTTGACCATGCCCGACAGTGTCGATCGGACTCTGCGGAGCCGGCGTTGGGTGTTGCATCTGGACATGGACGCGTTCTTCGCGTCTGCCGAGCAGCTGACTCGGCCGACGCTGCGGGGTCGGCCGGTGTTGGTCGGCGGTGCAGGCGGCAGAGGCGTGGTGGCCGGGTGCAGCTACCAGGCCCGGGCGTTCGGGGCTCGTTCGGCGATGCCGATGCATCAGGCCCGTCGACTCGTCGGTGCGAGCGCAGTGGTCCTGCCGCCGCGGTTCCCGCTGTACTCGGAGCTGAGCAGACGTGCCTTCGAGGCGCTTCGGGTGCGCATGCCCGTGCTGGAACAGCTCTCGATCGACGAGGCCTTCGGCGAGCCGCTCGAGCTGGCGGGCGCGACGGTGGCCGAGGTCGAGCGCTTCTGTGCCGATCTGCGGGCGCTGGTACTGGCAGAGACCGGGCTCGTCGCCTCCATCGGTGCCGGGTCCGGGAAACAGATCGCCAAGATCGCGTCGGGTCTGGCCAAACCCGATGGAATCACGGTGGTAGCGCCCGGCATCCAGGCCGAGTTGATGGCCGATCTGCCGGTGCGCAAGTTGTGGGGGATCGGCCCTGTTGCCGGAGAACGGTTGCACCGCTTGGGGATCGACACCATCGGCAAGTTCGTGGCTACGCCCGAGTCGGAAGTGGCGTCGATTCTCGGTGCGACCATGGGCCCGAGCCTGCATCAGCTGGCGCGCGGCATCGACAACCGGATGGTGGCCGAGCGGGCCGAGGCCAAGCAGGTCAGTGCCGAGACGACGTTCGCGAACGACCTGACGACTCTCGCTCAACTACGCCCGGCGATCGAGTCCATCGTCGAGTCGACTCATCGCCGGTTGCTGAAGGACGGCCGGGGGGCCCGCACGGTCGTGCTCAAGTTGCGTAAGTCCGACATGAGCATCATCACCAGATCGGCGACATTGCCCTACGCGACGGTGGACAAGCAGACGATCGTGGCCACTGCTCAGCGGTTGGCGGTCGATCCGGTGGATGTCGGACCGATCCGGCTCGTCGGTGTAGGGCTCGCCGGTTTGTCCGCGGTTCGGCAAGGATCGTTGTTCCCCGAACTCGAGTACGAGCCGGTTGCTCCGGTCCCGGACGAGCCGTTACCCGCGACGGAGGAGGCCGCGAATCTCGCCGTCGTCGAGGACGGTCCGCGGTGGCAACCGGGTATGGACGTTCGGCATGTTCGGTACGGTCACGGGTGGGTGCAGGGCGCGGGACACTCGGTGGTGACGGTCCGTTTCGAGACACGGACCACCGGTCCGGGAACGGCCCGCACCTTTGCAGAATCGGACACCGACCTGGTCGTGGCCGATGTTCTGGACAGCTTGGCGTGAGTTGTGGCGCGGCTGAGGAAACTCTGTGAGGTTTCACAGGTATGCCCTTCGCGTTGTGACTCGGGCGAGTCGAGCTGACATAGTGGACTCGGTCCGAGACGACCCCAATACAGACGACCGACGAGTCACAGAACGATCGATACGTGACTCAGAGTGAAAAGGACAAGCACTTGAAGCTTCGCAACACCCGACGGGCCATGGTTGCCGGTATCGCCATCGCCGGTGCACTGACGATGTCTGCCTGCAGCTCCGGTGGCGGCGACGAGCCGACGGCCACGACGACGACGGCTGCCACCACCACCGCCGCGCCACCCGCGGGCGGGGACTACCCGCCGGTGCCCACCGTCGAGCAGCTCAACACCGAGCTCAACCGCGGACTCGATCCCAACGTTCCGGTCGAGGAGAAGGCTGCTCTGATCCAGGGTGCGTCCGAGGATCCGGGTCTGATCAACCAGGTTGCCGCCGCTGCTGTGGCCAACAACGCACAGATCGAGATCACCAGCATCGACGATCTGGGCACCGGTGAGCTCAACGCCGGTATCACCATCACCCTCAACGGCCAGGCCAACCCCGGCACGTTCAAGTTCGTCCCCGAGGACGGTGTGTGGAAGCTCTCCAAGGAGAACGCCTGCGGCATCGTTTCTCTCGCGCAGCTGACCAGCCCGGCGTGCCCCGCACCCTGAGTCCTGCCGATCGTCTCTGACCAACCGCGAACTGCCGGTGACACCCTTTTTCGAGAGGGCGTCACCGGCAGTTCGTCTTGTGGAGGGACGGCGGTCAGGCGCTGGGCACGGCCGATCGAATGCGATCCGCTGCAGACCCCGCGACGGCGGTGACGGTCTCCGGTTCGAGTCCGCTCTGGTCGGAGACGACGATCTGCACCACGGTCGAGTCGACCACCGCCACCACGACGTCGGAGACCAGCGTGAAGCCCTCGCTCGTGGTGGTCAGTCGAATCGATGCGGACGCGTCGCCGATGGTCGTCTGGTCACGCCCCGCCACCGAGTAGTCGACGCCGATACCGTCCGCGTCGGTTCCGGTGAACGTCGAGCACTCGGCCCACGCTCGCTGAATGTTCGCGAAAGCCTCGGCGGCTCCCGGCACGGGATAGCTCGCCGCGTCCTCGTCGATCGACGAGAAATTCGGCCCGGAGAAGCGAACCACCGCGCTCGACGCGGCTCCGGCCTGCTGTTGCGATACCGGCGCGAGGACGGCGGCGCACTCGGCCGGGTCGGTGCTCGAGCGATCAGGCGAGTCGTACTCCGGTGCCGGATCCAATCCCAGATCACGAACCGGATCGGGAATCGAGGAGAAGCCGTCCGGCAGGTCTGCGAGTCCCAGCATCGCGGCAGTCAGCGCGGCCGGATCGGTGATGGGCGGACCGCGCAGCGGGTCGGGAGCCGCGACGGTGGTGACGGCAGGCGCGGCCGTTTCGGCAGGCTCGTCCGTGCTGCATCCGGCGGCAGCAGCGATCCCGAGAATCGACAACGTCGCCAGTACCCGGGTGGCAGCGCGCGTCATCGGGCGGTCCAGGTGATCGAATCGCCGACGGTTTGCCGGAGCACCGTGGTGCTGTCGGGGTCGGTGTACATCTGCTCGCCGCCTGCGGTGATCGAACCTCCGACCGGAAGTGGTCGGGAGAGATCGACATCGAGTGTTCCCGCGCCCGTGAAGGTGTAGGACGCGATGTTGAGCGTGCCCGCATTGTCGGGCAGATTCCACACCGACGATTCGGGCGTCTGGGTGATGGCCACGTCGAGGGTCGCGCGGTCGCCGTCGAGTGCACGCAAGGTGACCGTGGTGCGCTGGTTCAGTGTGATGCCGCTGAGCACTTGCTGATCGACGGTCCAGACCGCGCCGACCCCCACTTCCTCGTCGGGAAAGTCGATGGATCGGTACACCGCCGCGTTCAAGGAGCGTTCGATCGCGGCGCGGGCGGTATCGAGGGCATCGTCGGCCGGCGTGATGTGTAGGGCGGTGATCGCTCCGGAATCGGTCCTGGCCAATCGCGCAGTCGATCCCTCGGATGCGGAGAGTGCGTCGGTCAGTCCCGCGTCCGGTGACGTCGCGGCTCCGATGGTCAGCTCGACGGAGGTGGTGGCCCCGCTCGACGCGTCCTCGTCCGGGACGGTGTCGGACGCCGAGGCAGTCAGTGGCACGGTCAGTTCCGGACTGGAGAAGTCTTGCGGCGCAGCAGCATTGATCTGTTGTTGCACGGTCGAGGTGGTGGTGAGGTCGACGCTCTGGTTCTGCGCGTCCGTGTCGGAGCTGTCGAAGGTGAGCGCGCGCCGTGGCTCGCTACCGGGATCGACGACGGTGGTGGTTGTGGGCGTCACCGCGATCGTGACCTCGTTCGAAGACGGGGTCTGTTCGGGTGCGGGATCCGAATCACCGCTCGAGCATCCGGCCAGTAGAGCCACTGCGCAGGAGGCGGCCACGAAGCCGGAGCGGACGGTGCGGGTGCGATCGGTCGACTTCACGGGCACCAGGCTACTGATGACACCGGGTGCGCAGACCGCTACCACGCGGCTCGGATGCGGACCGACGGTTGTCGATGCGCCATGATGGACGGGTGAGTGACGACCGACCCGACGATCCGACCACCGAGACCAGTGCAACCCCCGACCTCCACGAGGCTGCAGACGAGCAGGTGTCCGGTGCCGACAGTGCTGCGGTTCGGCCCGCCGCACCTCTGCGTACCCGACTCCTGGTGGCGATCGCGGCAGTGATTCTGCTGTTCGACCTGATCACGAAGATCGTGGTGGTGCACTACGTGAAGCCTGGAAACCCGATCGAGATCATCGGCGACGTCGTGACACTGCGGCTGGTGCGCAATCCCGGAGCGGCGTTCTCCATGGCCACCGGAATGACGTGGTTGTTGACGCTGGTCGCCGTGGCCGTGGTGATCGGGGTCGTGAAGATCGGTCGAACGCTGCGTTCGCCGTGGTGGGCGCTGGGTCTGGGGCTGGTTCTCGGCGGCGCTCTGGGGAACCTGATCGACCGGTTCTTCCGCGCACCGGGCCCGTTCCAGGGTCACGTGGTCGATTTCGTATCGGTGGGATGGTGGCCGGTGTTCAATGTCGCCGATTCGTCCATCGTGTGCGGGGCCATCCTGCTCGTCGCGCTCAGCCTGTTCGGTTTCGAGCCCAACGGCGAACGGGTGACGAAGTCCACGTCCGATGCCCCGCAGAAGGCCGACTCGTGAGGGAATCGCGTTCCATGCCGGTGCCCGACGGTTTGGACGGCATGCGCGTCGACGCCGGCCTGGCGCGACTTCTCGGGCTCTCGCGCACGGTCGCCGCAGCCTTGGCCGAAGAGGGCTCGGTGCTGGTCGATCACAGTGCCGTCGGGAAGTCCGATCGCCTCTCGGGTGGGTCGTGGCTCGAAGTGACTCTGCCCGAACCTGCACGTGAGCTGACGATCGAGGCCGAGCCGGTGGAAGGGATGGAGATTCTCTACGCCGACGACGACGTCGTGGCCGTGGACAAGCCCGTGGGCGTCGCCGCGCACGCCAGTGTGGGCTGGACCGGGCCGACCGTCATCGGCGGCCTCGCGGCCGCCGGTTTCCGAATCTCCACGTCCGGCGCGCACGAGCGTCAGGGCATCGTGCACCGACTCGATGTGGGAACGTCCGGGGTGATGGTGGTCGCGACGTCCGAACGGGCATACACCGTGCTCAAGCGGGCGTTCAAGGCTCGTACGATCGACAAGCGTTATCACGCCCTGGTGCAGGGACATCCGGATCCGAGCAGTGGAACCATCGATGCTCCGATCGGACGGCACGGCAGCAACGACTGGAAGTTCGCCGTCCGCGCGGACGGCAAGCCCAGCGTCACCCACTACGACACGGTCGAGGCCTTTCAGGCCGCGAGCCTGCTGGACGTCCACCTGGAAACCGGTCGCACGCACCAGATCCGCGTGCACTTCTCGGCGCTGCGGCACCCGTGTTGCGGCGACCTGACCTACGGGGCCGACCCGCGGTTGGCCGAACGGTTGGGCCTGGAACGTCAGTGGCTGCACGCGCGTTCGCTCGGCTTCGCGCACCCGTCCGACGGCCGCTGGGTCGAGATCGAGAGCAAGTACCCGGCAGACCTCGAACACGCTCTCGAGGTGCTCCGGAAGGCGTGATGCGCGGAGTCTCGGGTGTGGTCGGTGTCGTCGTCACGATCGCTCTGGTGGTCGGTGGCCTGGCCGTCGTCGGCCATCTGAACCCGCAACGGCAGCTGCGCGTGGGCACCGACCGGCTCGGCCCGGAGAGCGGCGAGCAGGTGACCGACTACCTGGCTCGCGCCGAGGCGAGTCTGCTCGGCAACGATGCCGAACCTCGCTGGGGATCGGTGTCGTTCGATCGCGAACTCACCGCCGAACAGGCCTACGCCGCCGCGAACGGCGTGCGCATCTCGATGGTGCTCTTTCGAGTACCGCTCGATCGCGTGCAAACTCCGATCCTCACGGTCGGTGTTCCCGGCAGTGAACGGTCGATACTGAATGCGACCGCGCGCGCTGCCGGCCAGATCCAGGAATCGTTCGGCGTGGAGGACCGGCAGGCTCAGATAGACGCTGTGTCGCAGCGCCGGTTGCTGAGCGGATGCGCATGCGTGGTGACGGTGGTCGTGCGGGGCACCGCGGCCGAGTTGAGCGAGGTGGCAGGCCGCGACGGGGTGCGGGCGGTGGAGGCACTTCCGCCCGACGCGGTGTCCGGGAAGTTCGCCGTCGAGCCGTTGCTTCCGGAGCACATCGACGTCGTCGGGCCGCTGCCGGACGACGGGCCGGTTCCCGCCGAATGAGGCAACTTCAGTCTCGTTCGTCACACCCGTCACGTCCTCCCAGGACACACCGTCGGCCTGAAAAATCTGTCGGTTCCACCGCCTAGAGTGGGTGCATTCGCGGCTCGTATTTTCGAAAACGCACGACCTTCAGGAGAGAACCTTCGTGGCCGATTCGTTCGTTCATCTGCACAACCACACCGAATATTCGATGCTCGACGGTGCCGCCAAGATCGGGGCCATGTTCGCCGAGGCGGCGCGGTTGGAGATGACGGCGGTCGGCATGACCGACCACGGCAACATGTACGGAGCCAGCGAGTTCTACAACGAGGCCAAGAAGGCCGGCATCAAGCCGATCATCGGCATCGAGGCCTACATCGCTCCCGAATCCCGGTTCAACAAGAAGCGCGTGCTGTGGGGCGACCGAAGCCAGAAGTCCGACGACGTCTCCGGTAGCGGTGCGTACACGCACATGACGATGGTGGCGGAGAACGCGACCGGCGTGCGCAATCTGTTCAAGCTGTCTTCGCTGGCGTCCATCGAGGGTCAGCTCGGCAAGTGGGCCCGCATGGACGAGGAGATCATCGCTCAGCACGCCGAGGGCATCATCGCCACCACCGGATGCCCGTCCGGTGAGGTTCAGACGCGCCTCCGTCTGGGCCAGGACCGCGAAGCACTCGAGGCCGCGGCCAAGTGGCAGGAGATCTGGGGACCGGACAACTTCTTCCTCGAGTTGATGGACCACGGTCTGTCCATCGAGCGACGAGTCCGCGAAGGCCTGCTCGACATCGGCAAGAAGCTGTCCATTCCGCCGTTGGCCACCAACGACTGCCATTACGTCACGAAGGACGCCGCCGAGAACCACGAGGCTCTGCTGTGCATCCAGACCGGTAAGACGCTCAGCGATCCCACGCGCTTCAAGTTCGACGGCGACGGCTACTACCTCAAGTCCGCTGCCGAGATGCGTGCCCTCTGGGACGACGAGGTACCCGGTGCCTGCGACAGCACGCTCCTCATCGCCGAGCGAGTCCAGCCCTACGACGAGGTGTGGGCGCACCGCGACCGGATGCCGATCTTCCCGGTTCCCGAGGGATACACGCAGGGAACGTGGCTGCGGCACGAGGTCATGACCGGACTCGAACGTCGGTTCCCCGACGGTCCGGCCGAGGATTACCTCGCGCGAGCGGAGTACGAGATCAAGGTGATCCTGGAGATGGGCTTCCCGGCCTACTTCCTCGTGGTCGGCGACCTCATCAACCACGCGAAAGCGGTCGGCATCCGCGTCGGACCGGGCCGTGGTTCCGCCGCCGGATCCCTGGTTGCCTACGCCATGGGCATCACCAATATCGATCCGCTCCCGCACGGATTGCTCTTCGAGCGATTCCTCAACCCCGAGCGCGTCTCGATGCCCGATATCGATATCGACTTCGACGATCGTCGTCGCGGTGAGATGGTGCGCTACGCCACGGAGAAGTGGGGTAGCGACCGGGTTGCGCAGGTCATCACCTTCGGCACCATCAAGACCAAGGCTGCCATCAAGGACTCCGCACGTGTGCAGTTCGGCCAGCCCGGTTTCGGCATCGCCGATCAGATCACCAAGGCTCTGCCGCCGCCCATCATGGCCAAGGACATCTCGGTGGCCGGCATCACCGATCCGTCGCACGAGCGCTACAAGGAGGCCGTCGAGGTCCGAGCGCTCATCGACTCCAACCCCGACGTGGCCACGATCTACAAGACGGCCAAGGGCCTCGAAGGCCTGATCCGCAACGCGGGCGTGCACGCCTGCGCGG
This sequence comes from Rhodococcus sp. NPDC080181, assembly GCF_040702225.1. Taxonomy (NCBI): domain Bacteria; kingdom Bacillati; phylum Actinomycetota; class Actinomycetes; order Mycobacteriales; family Nocardiaceae; genus Rhodococcus; species Rhodococcus sp. NPDC080181. The sequence continues at coordinate 131,144 of NZ_JBFBKN010000009.1, read as the reverse complement.
TCATCATGTCCTCGGAGCCGCTCACCGACGCCATCCCGGTGTGGAAGCGGGCCCAGGACGGCGCGATCATCACCGGCTGGGACTACCCGTCGTGCGAGGCCATCGGCCTGCTGAAGATGGACTTCCTCGGTCTGCGAAACCTCACGGTCATCGGCGACGCGATCGACAACATCAAGGCCAACCGCGGCATCGACATCGATCTCGACGCGTTGCCGCTCGACGATCCGGCGACCTTCGAATTGCTTTCTCGCGGAGACACTCTCGGTGTTTTCCAGCTCGACGGCAGCGCGATGCGAGACCTGCTGCGCCGCATGCAGCCCACCGGTTTCGAGGACATCGTCGCCGTGCTCGCGCTGTACCGCCCGGGTCCGATGGGCATGAACTCGCACAACGACTACGCCGACCGCAAGAACGGGCGGCAGGAGGTCAAGCCGATTCACCCCGAGCTCGAAGAGCCGCTCAAGGTGATTCTCGGCGAGACGTACGGCCTGGTGGTCTACCAGGAGCAGATCATGCAGCTCGCGCAGAAGGTCGCCGGGTACACCCTGGGCCAAGCCGACCTGCTGCGTCGTGCCATGGGAAAGAAGAAGCTCTCCGAGCTCGAGAAGGCCTACGCCGGATTCCGGCAGGGCATGTTGGACAACGGCTTCTCCGAGGCCGCGATCAAGGCGCTGTGGGACACCGTGCTGCCGTTCGCCGGCTACGCGTTCAACAAATCGCACTCGGCCGGCTACGGCCTGGTCTCGTACTGGACTGCGTACCTCAAGGCCAACTACCCGGCCGAGTACATGGCCGGCCTGCTCACCAGTGTCGGTGACGACAAGGACAAGGCCGCGATCTACCTGGCCGACTGCCGCAAGCTCGGCATCACGGTGCTGCCACCGGACGTCAACGAATCCGAGCTCAACTTCGCATCGGTGGGCAAGGACATCCGATTCGGTCTCGGCGCGGTGCGCAACGTCGGCACGAACGTGGTCGCATCGATCATCAGAGCGCGGTCGGAGAAGTCCAAATACACGGATTTCTCGGACTACCTGGGCAAGATCGACGCGATCGCGTGCAGTAAGAAGGTCACCGAATCTCTGATCAAGGCAGGCGCTTTCGACTCTCTCGATCATCCGCGCAAGGGTCTGATGTTGATCCATGCCGACGCGATCGATGCGGTGATGGGCACCAAGAAGGCCGAGGCGATCGGACAGTTCGATCTGTTCGGCGGTGAGGACGCCGACGAGTCCATTTCCTCGGTGTTCAACGTCCGCGTGCCGGACGAGGAGTGGGAGTCCAAGCACCGTCTGGCCCTCGAACGCGAGATGCTCGGTCTCTACGTGTCGGGTCACCCGCTGCTCGGTGTCGAGCACATGTTGGCCGCGAAGTCCGACTGCAACATCCCGACCATTCTCGAAGGGGACATCAAGGACGGCACCCAGGTCACCGTCGGCGGAATTCTGGCCTCGGTGAACCGGCGGATCAACAAGAACGGTCTGACGTGGGCGTCGGCTCAGCTCGAGGACCTTGCCGGCGGCATCGAGGTGCTGTTCTTCCCGCAGGCCTACTCGGTGTTCGGTGCCGACGTCACCGAGGACTCGGTGGTGCTCGTCAAGGGTCGCGTGTCGGTGCGTGACGACCGGGTGTCGTTGATTGCGAACGATCTTGCGGTGCCGGATCTTTCGGCGATCGGTATCGACAAGCCGCTCGCGGTGAGTTTGCCGACGAGACTGTGCACGGCCGACAAGGTCGGCGCGCTCAAGCGGGTGTTGATCAGCCACCCTGGGACCTCGGACGTGCATCTACGTCTGGTCAGTGGCGACAAGATCACCACGATGAAGCTCGACGACAGTCTGCGGGTGACGCCGACGTCGGCGTTGATGGGAGACCTGAAGGCGCTACTGGGGCCCGGCTGCCTGACGGGGTGAGCCGGTCCGGGCGGGGTGGACCTCGGTCAATCGGAGAGTCCACCACGCGGCGGTTGCGACTGCTGCGCCGCCGAGGACGGCTGCCTGCAGTGATCCGACCAGCGCGAGGGTGGCGACGAACACGACGAGCCCGATCGCCGATGACTCGAGCTTGTACAGAGGCCATTCGACTCCGGCGACATCGACCGTGCGCAGAACGGGGACAGTTCGACGGCTCACCTGGTTGCTCGTGTAGGTCATCGCGTCCTCCTCGGGTACGCCCGTCCGGTTCGATGATTCGGGTGTCCGGCGGGTGAAGTTCAGACTATACCCACGCAAAGATTCGGTCCACCGAACTCGCGGTTCCGACCTGCGACGATCGAGATTCGGTGGCGTCTCGGCGGTCGTGGGTGTTGACTGAAACCATGCCATTGACAGGAGAATACGAACCGAGTTCATCCGACTGGGCCCGAAAGCAGGCCGAGCTGTACGAGAACTCGGGCGGAACCGAAGGCACGACGATGAACGGGATGCCGGTCGTGCTGCTGACCACCAAGGGAAACAAGAGCGGAAAGCTGCGCAAGTCGCCGTTGATGCGGGTGGAACACGATGGGGAGTACGCCATCGTGGCCTCCCTCGGCGGTGCGCCGAAGCATCCCGTCTGGTACTTCAACGTCAAAGCCGAGCCGCTGGTGGAGCTGCAGGACGGACCCGAAAAGCATGATTACGTCGCTCGGGAGGTAACCGGCGACGAGAAAGCCGTGTGGTGGGAGCGCTCGGTCGCGGTCTACCCCGATTACGCGGATTACCAGAAGAAGACCGACCGGGAGATCCCGGTGTTCGTCCTCGCGCGCGCCTGAGCACGATCGGCCTGCCCGTGGAACGGTCCCGAGTGGGTGACCGTTCCACGCTGGTGGCAGCATGTGCTGGTGTCTTCATCACCTGAGCTCGCCTCCCAGCACCCTTCGTCGGTAGCCGTCACCGCGGCCGACATCGATGCAGCTGCGATGCGAATTTCCTCGGTGGTCGCCGCGACACCCCTGCAGTTGTGCGAGCGCCTGTCGGCAGAGACCGGAGCGACGGTCTACCTCAAACGCGAAGACCTGCAGATCGTCCGCTCGTACAAGATCCGCGGTGCCTACAACCTGATGGATCAGCTGACCGATGCCGAGCGCAGCGTCGGCGTGGTCACGGCGAGTGCCGGTAACCACGCGCAGGGTGTGGCATTCGCCTGTCGGTCCATGCAGGTGCGAGGTCGGATCTACGTGCCGGCCAACACCCCCAAGCAGAAGCGTGACCGGATCAGGGTCCACGGAGGCGATTTCGTGGAGCTCATCGTCATCGGCGACACGTTCGACGCCGCAGCTGCGGCGGCCGCCGCGGACGTGGCCCGCACCGGGGCCACCATGGTCCCGCCGTTCGACGATCCACGAACGGTGGCGGGCCAAGGGACGATCGCCAAGGAAATCGTCGATCAGCTCGGCGGCACACCCGATGTGGTGGTGATGCCCGTCGGCGGGGGCGGCTGCATCGCGGGTATCTCGAGCTACCTGCGTGAGCGCGCTCCGCAGACATCGTTGGTCGGCGTCGAACCATCCGGTGCTGCGTCGATGACCGCTGCGTTGATTGCTGGTGGGCCGGTGACGCTGTCGGATATCGATCCGTTCGTCGACGGGGCTGCGGTCCGGCGCATCGGCGATGTTCCGTACTCGGCGCTGCGGTCGTTGGGCGCGACGGTGGTGTCCCATGCATCGTTGCCCCTGATCACCGCGCCGGTGTTCGAAAGTTCCGGCCCCGGTGCGTTCCTGATCACCCAGATCGACGAGGGCGCGGTCTGTACCGCAATGCTCGAGCTGTACCAGAACGAAGGGGTCATCGCCGAGCCCGCAGGCGCGTTGGCGGTCGCCGCGCTCGAGCACCTCGACATCGCACCGGGAAGTACCGTCGTGTGCCTGGTGTCCGGGGGAAACAACGACGTCTCACGGTACGGCGAGATTCTCGAACGATCGCTCGTCCACCTCGGCCTCAAGCACTACTTCCTCGTGGACTTTCCGCAGGAGCCCGGCGCACTGCGTCGCTTTCTCGACGAGGTACTCGGGCCCGAGGACGACATCACCTTGTTCGAGTACGTCAAGCGAAACAACCGGGAGACCGGTGCCGCGCTCGTCGGCATCCAACTCGGTGCGGCGCACGGCCTTTCGGCCCTCCTCGAACGTATGCGGTCCTCGCACCTTCAGGTGGAGCAGCTGGAGCCGGGTTCGCCCGTCTACCGCTACTTGACCTGAGTCACCGACCCAGCAGGCGGTCGACCACCTGCTTGTGCAGTTCGGGGTCGACGGCGGGCAGGTCGAGGACGGCTCCGAGGTATATCCCGTCGCCGACGAGTCGGATGATCTCGGCCTGCACCGGATCGTCGATCTCGGTCCGTAAGCCCTCGTCCCACTGCTGCATCATGTCCGTGACGGCGTCTTGCACCTCACCGGAGTTTCCGTCGACGCTGCGCAGTGCCGCCAGCGTGGAGCGGTAGAGCGCGATTTCCTTCTCCGAAATGCAATCGGGTGGTTGCAGATACCACTCCGCCACGGAGGTGCCACCTGCGCCGGCGTCGGCTCGCTGCTGATCGGCCTGAACGGCGAGCCGCCGGACCATGGCAGCGACCAGAGCGTCCTTGGTCTTGAAGTGGTACAGCAAGCCGCCCTTCGATACCCCGGCGGCGGCGGCGACGCTGTCCAGGGTCACTTTGGTCATGCCGTGTTCGAGAAGCAATGTCTCGAGCGAATCCAGAATTCGGTCGCGTGTGTCAGATGACATGAAACTCACTTTACCGGCTGGACGGTTCGAGGTAGTCTTCGGAGCTGTACCGGCTGGACGGTTGGTATCGAGAATGTGCCCGGTCGCGGACCGGGCGGGCGAAATGGAGTCATGGTGAGCGACGTGCGGACCGGTGCGGTGCACGAGATCGACGGCGGATCGGCCTCCAGGGCCACCGCGCGTGACTGGCTCGGTTTGGTGGTGCTCGCGTTTGCCGTCCTTCTCATCGCGGTCGATGGAACCGTGCTCGATCTCGCCCTGCCGTTCGTCAGCGCCGATCTGGCACCGTCGAGCAATCAGCTGCTGTGGATCATCGACGTGTACTCGTTCGTACTGGCCGGCTTGCTCATCACGATGGGCACGCTCGGTGACCGGATCGGTCGGCGTCGCCTACTGCTGATCGGAGCAGCGGGCTTCGGAATCGCCTCTCTCGTTGCGGCTGTCTCGACCAGCCCGGAGATGCTCATCGCGGCGCGAGTTCTGCAGGGTATCTCCGGCGCGACCTTGATGCCCGCCACTCTCGGCTTGATTCGCACGATCTTCCTCGATCCGCGCCAACGGGTGACCGCTATCGGCGTCTGGGGCGCAATGGCTGGCGGCGGCGCGGCCGCCGGTCCGCTCGTGGGCGGGTGGTTGCTCGAGCACTTCTGGTGGGGCTCGGTGTTTCTCATCAACATTCCCGTCATGATTGCGCTGATCGCGCTGGGGCCGTTGGTCATTCCCGAGTCCAAGGATCCGAACCCGGGCCGTTTCGACCTCCCCAGCTCGGCGTTGTCGATGCTCGCTATCGTTCCGATCGTGTTCGCGGTCAAGGAGATCGCAGCGCACGGCCTTCACCCGGCCTACGTGGTCTCCGCCGTCGTCGGCATGATCGCCGGTGTGGTGTTCGTGCGGCGGCAGCGAATTCTGGACGCCCCGATGATCGACATCCGGCTGTTCGCCAACCGTGCCTTCTCGACGGGTGTGGCGACGAACTTCCTGTCCGTGTTCGCACTCGCCGGCGTGCTGTTCTTCGGTTCGCAGTACCTGCAGCTCGTCCTGGGCAACAGCCCGCTCGAAGCCGGACTGCTGTTGCTGCCGGGCACGGCCGCCAGCATCGTGACCTCATTGCTCGCGGCGGTTCTGGTTCGGTACTTCACCGCAGGCACGGTCCTCGGCGCAGGCATGATCGCTGCCGCTGCGGGCGCGGGCATCCTGGTCGGTCTCGGCACGGACACCAGCCCGGCGTTGTTCATCGCCGGATTCGTCCTGGTGGGTGCCGGCGTCGGCTTCGCGCTCACTCTGACGTCCGACCTCGTGGTCAGCGCCGTCGAACCCGAACGAGCTGGGGCTGCGTCCGCGGTCTCGGAAACCGCGTACGAGCTGGGCATCGCGCTGGGAGTGGCGATCCTCGGCACGGTCGTCATGGCCATCTTCCGACGCGGGATCGACACCTCGCAGCTCACACCCGAGCTCGGTGCCAGAGCAGCCGAAACGCTCGGCGGCGCAGACGCGGTGGCCCGTGAGCTACCGGACTCGGTGGCGACGGTCCTCCTGGACTCCGCGCATGCCGCGTTCGTCTCGGGCATGCACGTTGCGGCCGTCGCCACCGCGGTGGTCCTTGCGGTCACCGCCGTGTTCGTGCTGGTGAACCTACGGGTTCATCAGGATTCGAGCACCGCGAAGGAGTGACCGGGAACCGTGGTGGCAGACCCGGTGTCGTTCGAGGTCGTCGGCTCCCACTCGAGCAGTGTGGAGCCGCCGACCGGCACCGTCACCGCGGACTCGGACAGATTGCACACCACGCTGACGCGGCCGCGGCGAATCGCGATCCACTGGGCGTCCTCGTCGTACTCGACCTTCACGTGATCGAGCCACGGGTCGGTCAGTTCGGTCCGCTCGCGGCGCAGGGCCAGTAGGTCTCGATAGACGGCCAACAGTCGGGCATGGTCGCCGTCGCCCAGTTCCGACCAATTCAATTTCGATCGTGTGAACGTCTCGGGATCCTGTGGGTCGGGGATGTCGCTCTTGTCCCACCCGTGTGCGGCGAACTCGGCTTTGCGTCCTTCCGCCGTGGCCTTGCCGAGCTCGGGTTCGGGGTGCGAGGTGAAGAACTGGAACGGAGTCGACGCTCCCCATTCCTCGCCCATGAACAGCATCGGAGTGTAGGGCGAGGTGAGTACCAGAGCTGCCTTGATCGCGAGCTGTCCGGGGGAGAGGTAGAAGCCGGGGCGATCTCCGATCGCACGGTTACCGACCTGATCATGGGTGGTCGTGTAGGCCACCAGAGAGCTGGCGGGAATGCGGCGGGTGTCCAATGGTCGCCCGTGGATTCGGCCGCGGAAGCTGGAGTACGTTCCGGCATGAAAGAAGCCTTGCCGCACCGTGTTCGCCAGGCCCTGCAAGGACCCGAAGTCGCCGTAGTAGCCCTGCCGTTCGCCGGAGACCGCAGCATGGATCGCGTGGTGAATGTCGTCGTCCCACTGTGCGTCGAGTCCGTAGCCGCCACCCGACCGTGCCGTGATCAGCGACGGATCGTTGAGGTCGCTCTCGGCGATCAGGGTCAGTGGACGGCCGAGATGCGCTGACAGGGTGCGCGTTTCGATCGAGAGCTGCTCGAGGAGATGCACAGCGGTGTGGTCGACGATGGCGTGCACCGCGTCGAGACGCAACGCGTCGATGTGGAACTCGGAGAACCAGCGCAACGCGTTGTCCAGGGCGTAGCGCCGCACCTCGCCCGAGTCTGCATCGGCATAGTTGATCGCCTGGCCCCAGCTGTTGGCCCCTTCGGTCATGTAGGGACCGAAGCGTTCCAGGTAGTTGCCGGACGGGCCGAGATGGTTGTAGACGACGTCGAGAACCACACCGATCCCGCGGCCGTGGCATGCATCGACCAAGCGCTGCAACCCTTCCGGGCCACCGTAGGCCTCGTGCACGGTGTACCAGAGGACGCCGTCGTAGCCCCAGTTGTGCACGCCGTTGAATCCGTTGACCGGCATGATTTCGACGAAAGACACGCCGAGGTCGACGAGGTGATCGAGCTTGTCGATCGCCGCGTCGAACGTTCCCTCGCGAGTGAAGGTGCCGATGTGGAGTTCGTAGATCGACGATCCGGGGAGTTGACGACCGGTCCATGCGGAATCGGTCCACAACGACGGATCGACCTCGAACACCTGGGACAATTCGTGCACACCGTCGGGTTGCCGAGGCGAGCGTGGATCCGGCAGCGCCTTCTCGGCGTCGTCGAGGAGGAATCCGTAGCGACTGTCCGCGGCGGCGGCCACCTCTGCTCGCCACCAGCCGTCCGAGGATTGCTCCATGTCGTGGACCGAGTCGTCCAGTTGCAGACGTACTCGTTCCGGGGTCGGTGCCCATACTGCGAATTCACGGGTGGTGGCCGAAGATGTCGTGGCCGGGGATGTAGTGGTCGAGGATGTCATCGTGCTGACTCTCCTTCGTTGTTGCGCACCAGAAGTGCAACCGGCAGGGAGGCGAACAGCTCGGCGACCGCAACGGTCCCGCTGTGTTCGACGTCGGTGATGCGGTCGCGCCACCGACCGTCGGGCAGTGTCACGAATGTCTCGCCCCACCCTGCCTCGGCCACACCGAGGGACAGCCTCGTGGCCAGCGCGACCACATCGGAGTTGCCGGGCAACGGACCTCGGGCAAATCCGACGACATGCTCGGCCGCGGCCCCGTCCGCGACGATCGGCGTGTAACTACCGCCGACGAAGCTCGCAGGCCGTTCGCGTCGTACCGTCAGCGCGGAACGAACCACGGCCAGCTTCGCAGCACCGGTATCGACCGACGGCGCGGATCCGTTCAGTCCGGCCAGAACGGACCGGCGTACCGAGTAGTCGACGGGTCTGCGGTTGTCGGGGTCGACGAGCGAGTCCTCCCACAGCTCGGTGCCCTGATACACATCCGGGATTCCGGGACCGACGAGTGTGAGCAACTTCTGCCCGAGTGCATCGGAGTGTCCATGGGGCGAGAGCTTTTCGACGAGCATAGTCATCGAACGTGCCACCGGACCGTCGAGAATTGCGTCGAGCCAGTTGTGAACGGCAGTCTCGAAATCTTCGTCCGGATCGGTCCACGTGGTACGGAGAGCGGCCTCGCGAATGGCCTTCTCGGCGTAGGCGTGTAGCCGTTCCCGCAGGGTCGACGTGATCACCCCGTCGACCGGCCAGACACCGAAGACGTTCTGCCACAAGAACATCCCGGTGGTGCCGTCGGGGCTCGGGGTCAGCTCCTCCCAATCGGCGATGGACCGGGCCCACAGCTCCGGCGTCTGCGAGAGCACGCCGATACGCGCCCGCACGTCCTCACCGCGTTTGGTGTCGTGCGTGGACAGTGTCGTCATCGCGGCGGGCCAGCGCTTCGCGCGGTCGGCGTTCTTCAGATGAAAGTACGCTGGGCTGCAACCGAACCGAGCGGGATCGCCGCCGACCTCCTGCAGCGAGATCAACCGGTTGGCGCGGTAGAACAGGCAGTCCTCGACGCCCTTGGCCGTGACGGCACCGCACACCTGATCGAAACGCACGGGGGATTCGGTACCGGCGATCAAGGCGGTTGTCAGAGCGTCGAGACCGCCGGCCAATTCCGGCTGCTCTTCACCGATGGCGGCGACGACACCCGGAAGCACACCGGCCAGCGGCGCGTAGTCGGTGCGGTACACCGGAACTGCGGCAACAACGGCGACGATGGCGTCGATCACCGATTCGAGCTCGATGGAGGTACCCGATTCACGAACCACGGCGCGGGCGAGGCGTCGCACCTCGGGGGACAGGTCGCCGCGCGCGACAGCGGTCTTGAGATCGAGTTCTGTCTCGTGCAACGTCTCGTCGTCGTAGGCGATGCCGGAGCGCACCTGAGACAGTGCGGTCAGTGCCGGCGCCCCTTCCGGGTCGACGAATATCCCGCCCACGGCCGCCAACGCGTCGTACCCTGTCGTGCCGTCGACGGGCAGCGACTCGTCCAACGGTTCGCCGTCGGCCAAGATCTTCTCGATCACCAGCCAGCGGTCGGGACCGAGCAGCCCGCGTAGCTCGGTCAGATAACCGGCAGGATCGGCCAAGCCGTCGGGGTGATCGACGCGCAAACCGTCGATCAGCCCGTCCTCGATCCAGCTCGCCACCTGGCGATGCGAGTCGGTGAAGACGTCGAGGTCTTCCTGCCGGACACCGGCCAGGCCGTTCACCGAGAAGAAGCGCCGGTAGCCGATCAGCCCGGCGGACCAACTGACGAGGCGGTAGGCCTGACGGTCGTGCACGGCCTGGGCGTCGTCGCCGTCGGTACCGTCGGCGATGGGGAAGCGGTGCTCGTAGAACGCCAGCAGAGGCTCGTCCTCGGAGCGGTCGACGGTGAGCTCGGCGACATCGCTCGCGCTGCCGAGCACGGGGATCGCGATCTTGCCGTCCACTCCGTTGTCCGCTGCGAAGTCGATGTCGAAGTAGGTGGCGAACTCCGAGTCACGACCGCGCCGCAGAACGTCCCACCACCACGCGTTCTGTCGTGGATCCTCCACCCCGACGTGGTTGGGAACGATGTCGACGATGATCCCCATGCCCACCTCGGCAGCCCGAGTGTGCAAGCGAGTCAATGCATCTCGCCCGCCGAGGGCGGCGGAGACGGTCGAGGTGTCGGTGACGTCGTACCCGTGCGTCGAACCGTCGGTCGCGGTCAGTATCGGCGAGAGATAGAGATGGCTCACTCCGAGGTCGTGCAGGTAGTCGACCACGTCCGAGGCGTCGGCCAGGGTGAAGGCATCGCCCCGCAGTTGTAACCGGTATGTGCTGGTGGGCAGCGGCATGAGTCAGGCAGTCTTTCGTAGAACGAGTAGGGATCGAGCGGTGACCTCCACCGGTGTACCCGCTTCGATCGATTTCTCACCCGCTCCCGTGCGCGCTGCCGTATCGAGGGCGACCGTCCATTCCTTGGCGTAGTTTCCGTCCGGGGTGACGAATTCGATCGTCTCGTGATGTGCGTTGAAGCACAACAGGAACGAGTCGTCGACCACCCGCTCCCCGCGCTGATTCGGCTCGGGAATGCCCTCACCGTTGAGGAACACGGTAAGCGATTTGCCGAAACCGCTGTCCCAGTCCTCGGGAGTCATCTCCTCGCCTGCGGGGGTGAGCCAGGCGATGTCACGTGCCTGTTCGCCCGATCGGATGGGCCTGCCCTCGAAGAATCGGCGACGGCGAAACACCGGGTGCTCGTTGCGCAGCGCAATTGCGTTGCGGGTGAACTCGATCAGGTCGGCGTTGGTCTCGGCCAGGGACCAATCCATCCACGCCAGTTCCGAATCCTGGCAGTAGACGTTGTTGTTGCCCTGCTGAGTTCGGCCGAGTTCGTCGCCGTGCGCGATCATCGGCGTGCCTTGGCTGAGCAGCAGCGTGGCCATGATGTTTCGAATTTGGCGGGCACGCAGATCGAGGATCTCGGGATCGTCGGTCGGACCCTCGACGCCGCAGTTCCACGACCGGTTGTGGCTCTCGCCGTCGTTGTTGTCCTCGCCGTTGGCCTCGTTGTGCTTGTCGTTGTACGAGACCAGGTCGTTGAGGGTGAAGCCGTCGTGCGCGATGACGAAGTTGATGCTGGCACCGGGGCGACGGCCCGTCGCCTCGTAGAGATCCGACGATCCGGTCAGGCGGGACGCGAACTCGCCCAGCGTCGCGGGCTCACCGCGCCAGTAGTCGCGAACGGTGTCGCGGTACTTGCCGTTCCACTCGGTCCACAGACCGGGGAAATTACCCACCTGGTATCCGCCCTCGCCGACATCCCACGGCTCGGCGATCAGCTTCACCTGGCTGACGACCGGGTCCTGTTGCACCAGATCGAAGAACGCGCTCAGTCGATCCACGTCGTGCAGTTCACGGGCAAGGGTGGATGCGAGGTCGAACCTGAATCCGTCGACGTGCATCTCGGTGACCCAGTAGCGCAGCGAGTCCATGATGAGCTGCAGCGTGTGTGGGTGTCGAGCATTGAGACTGTTGCCCGTCCCGGTGTAGTCCATGTAGTGCTCGAGATCGCCGTCGACCAGTCGGTAGTAGGCCGCGTTGTCGATGCCGCGGAAGCTGATGGTGGGGCCCATGTGGTTTCCCTCGGCGGTGTGGTTGTAGACCACGTCGAGGATCACCTCGATGCCGGCGGCGTGGAAAGAACGGACCATCGCCTTGAATTCGGTCACCGCGGCACCGGGCGACTGATGCGAGGAATACTCCGCATGAGGCGCGAGGAATCCGAAGGTGTTGTAGCCCCAGTAGTTTCGCAGTCCCTTGTCCAGAAGTACCTGGTCCTGCATGAACTGGTGCACCGGCATCAGCTCGATCGCGGTGACGCCCAGGTGCTGCAGATGCTCGATGATCACCGGATGTGCCAGACCGGCATAGGTGCCGCGCTCGGCCTCGGGGATGTCCGGATGGGTGATCGTCATGCCCTTGACGTGGGCCTCGTAGATCACCGTCTCGTGATACGGCCTCTTCGGTGCGCGGTCGGCCTGCCAGTCGAAGAAGGGGTTGATCACCACAGTGGTCATCGTGTGCCCCAGCGAATCGTGCTGAGGGAAATCGTTGTTCGGCTCGTCGTCGTGGGCGATCGGTGCCTCGTCGACGATTTCGCCGTCCGGATCGGCAAGATCCGCCGCGTCCTCGAACCCGCCGTCGGCGTCGAGTGGATCCGCGGCTGCGGAGTCCGTGGACTCCACGGGCTCGGGTTCGGCGGCCGGGATGTCGATGTTGTAAGAGAAGAGCGATCGGTCTCCGTCGAACGACCCCTCGAATGCTTTTCCGTAAGGATCGACCAGCAACTTGCTGGGATCACAACGATGTCCGGCAGCCGGATCCCACGGCCCGTGGACGCGGTAGCCGTAGCGTTGTCCCGGCACCACCGTGGGCAGGTACGCGTGCCACACATAGCCGTCGGACTCCTCGAAACGAATACGAGTTTCGGTACCGTCCTCGGCGATCAGGCACAGGTCCACGGCCTCGGCGACCTCGGAGAACAAGGCGAAGTTGGTTCCTGCTCCGTCGTAGGTCGCTCCCAGTGGATAAGGGGATCCCGGCCATACGGCGATGGCGGGCGTGTCGTCGGAGGCGTCGTGCAGCATGGATCAACCCTACTGTGACCGGTGGGACCAGGCTTACCGAGCGCGAGCCGTTCCGCTCACGGTCCGGCCCACCAGCCGGTCGCAGATCCGAGCTGCCGGCCGAGCTCGGTGGTCAGGGTTCGCACGTAGGTGGCGGTCAGATGATGCTCGTCGCGATAGATCAGTACGTTCCCCTGCTCGACGCGACAGACGGCGTCGTCGCACACCGCGTCCGAGAGGTCGAGGGCGGAGAATCCGCTCAGCTGGAACGAGGACGCCAGAGCGGGGTTGACCGAGTCGAGCGCCTCGTCTCGCGGGATGCCGCACGAGGTGGCGGAGCCGCCGTCGGCCAGGCAGTCGATGGCGCGATACGCGAGCCACGGGGTGTCCCTGATACCGAGGACGCCGACACCGTCGGCGATCAACTGCTGCCAGACCGAGACGTACCAGGGCGGGGTGAAGTCGCCGGGGAAGTCGTCGCGGGGCCGGGTGGCCGTGGTGAACACGTATTCCGGTTGCATCGATGCGACGTCGTCGAGCACGGTCCGGGTCCAGTCCAGACAATCCGGGTACTCGTTCTGCCCGAGCATCGGCATCGTGTCCAGGCTGAGCGGGCACCCCATCTTCACGAACGTGACCACCTTGAAGCCGTGCCGCCGCCCCAGAGTGTCGAGAGCCGTCACCCAGTGCTCGGCGTGTGAGCTCCCCGCCAGCACGATCGTTCGGGCCGCATCGACGTCGCCGTAGGTACAGGACAGAGCGTCGCGAGTCTCGAAATCCGCGATGCAGCCCTCGAGGGTGGTGACGGGAAGATCCTCGGGAGCGGAGTACAGGGGAGGCGTCATCTCGGCCGGTTCGACGCGAATGCCGTCGGTCAATTCCAGCGCCCCCGGGTGCGTGGCTTCGTCGACCGATTCGTCGGCCTGCACGGCCGAGATCGATCGTTCGATGTAGGCGTTCCAGCCGACCGAACCGGCTGTCACCGCCACGGCAGCAACGAGGGCGACGGCCGTGACCGCAATGCGGCCGGGAGTGAATGTGGTGGCCTGCGTAGGACGCTCCACGAAGCGGACGGTGAGCCACGCGAGTGCGACCGATGCACCGACGATGCCGAGTCCGCCGGGTATGTCCGCGTGGGACCTGCCGGTGGCCGACAGGTAGAAGATCAACAGCGGCCAGTGCCACAGGTACAACGGAAACGCGATCGAGCCGACCCAGGCGAAGAACCGGTTGGACAACGTCGCGGCGACCACGGTGTTGGAGCCTGCGACGATCAGCGCCACAGTGGCCAGTACCGGAATCAGCGCCAAGGGACCGGGGAACGCGGTCACGCCGTCCACCACGAATCCACAGACGACGATGACGAACATCGCACCGGCGGCGAGCGCGCCCCGGGCGGTCGATCCCACCCGACTCACGCGGGCATCGGCCCCGGTGTTTCTGCCGGCAAATGCCGCGAACGTGGCCGCGACCGCCGCACCGAGCATGATCTCCCAGAGTCGCGCGCCCGTGTCGTAGTAGTTCCACGCTTGATGGCGTCGAGCACCGTCCGCTGCATACACGAACGACAACACCGCGATGACGGCGAAGATCACGGCGAAGGTCTGTGGTCGCAGACTTCGCGGTCCTTCCGGTCGCATCGTCCGCAGAATCCACGCCAGACCGAACACGACGGCAATCGCGAGCAGATAGAACTGGAATTGCACCGCGACGGACCACAGGTGCTGGACCGGGCTCACCGAAGGGTCGGCCGCCAGGTAGTCGTTGGCTGTCGTCGCCAACTGCCAGTTCACGAAGAAGAAGACGCCGGAGACGAGTTGGTCGCCCACGTCGGCCCAGCGGGTCCTCGGTAGCAGGAACACCGACGCGGCCGCTACCGCCAACAGGGTGAGCGCCAGAGGCGGTCCGAGTCTGCGGAGCACGCGAACGATGCGGGTGATCGGGTTCAGGCTCGCACCGGCCTCGGCCGATCGAAGCAACGACGCAGTGAAGAAGAAGCCGGACAGCGTGAGGAAGACATCCACTCCGCCCGACACCCGGCCCATCCAGATGTGGAACACGACCACCAGAGCGATGGCGACACCACGCAGGCCGTTCAGATCCTGGCGCTGTGGTGGTCGCGGCACGACGGGAGCCGACACCGAACTCGGGGCCGCGGAATCGGTTGCCGATTCGTGATCGGTGCCGCTCGGGTGTACCTGCATGAAAGGGGAATGGCTCCGGCTGTCGATCGACCACTGGTCGGGCGGTCACGGTCGGTGGTGTTCGTCTCGGAAGCTGCTCGGCAGACTACGAGGTTCGTCGCAAACAAGAAGACGTTCTGAGCAAACAATACGTGTACGCGCGGTGACGCACTCCTCGGAGTCCGTACTGCGGTGCCGGTCCCAGCTCGTCGCCGGTTTCTCACAGCGTGGTCTCACCGGTCCCGCAGCAGTTCGGGTTCACATGCCACCGTCGGCCGGAACCGAGGACAACGCGGCGACCAGGGCCACGGGATCGTCCACGTACAGGCCGATGGACGTCGCGGTGCCCTCGACCCGCCACCGACGTAGGGGTGCGGGTACGACGACTGTGGTGCGGGTCGACAACGTGATGTCGACGTTCGTGCCGTCCTGGTTCGGTAACACGGCTCGGTCGTCGCGGACAGTGGGAGCCACCACGCCGAACCGGCGATGGAGTCGGGCCGAGACGATCGTCGATCTCTCCACCGTGGTGACGACCTCGCCGGAGGTGCGCAGGACGAGTGCTTCGGGCGTGAGGACATGGGGGTGCACCCGGCCGACGGCTAAAGCCGACACCAGCAGAACGATCGATACGACCGAGAGCGCACCGAGCACGATATCGAGCCACAACCACGGAACCAGGAGATGCACGACGACGATCTCGACGACCGAGGCCACACCGAACATCAACGGCATCGAACCCGTTCCGCGCACCGCGGTGAACTCGGCAGAGTCGGCCCCGATCGGAGCGTGGCGGCCGCGTGCCCACAACAGCAGTGCGTGCCATCTGCCGACCTGGGCACCCCGATCCGGGGTCACTGTGAGGTTCCTGCCGGATGCGCACCGTCGAGCAGACGAGTTGTGGTGCGGAGGACGACGGCGCGTTGGGCCGCGTCGGGAACGATGTCCTCGATGTCGAGCAACCCGGTCGAGTCGCTACCGAGCGCAGCGGACTCGGGCGCCTGAGCGAAGGACTCGACATCGAGTACGGACACCAACTCGTCGGCCAACGCGTCGATGTCGTGCTCGGATTCGGCGACGCTTCGGCCCTCGAGGGCACCGAAGCGTCGTAGCAACACCAGGTATTTCCGACGTAGGTCGTGATCGTCGAGCGCGGCGGACATCGTCTCGAAGAATGCCGCCGGGACGCGGCCCGAAATTGCCATCACTTCGAGTAGATCGCGTTCGCGGATCAGCGCGGGCCGGTCCCGTTCGTCCGCTGCATCGAGCAAGGACCCGAACGTCGCGGCAACATCTCGTGGGAGCGCGGTCAGAGCACGCCGTTCGACAGCGTCGTCGAGCAACGCCGACAAGCGACTGTGCTTGTGTGCCAATGCCGTCTGCTCGGTCTCGATGCCGGCCAGCAAGGCTCGCAGGTCCCCGACCACGTCGGGCTCGTCCGTCGCTTTTCCGTCGAGCACTGCCGCTATCGCGCCCAGCGGCATTCCGCACTCGGCCAACCATCGGATTCGCATCAGCCGAACGACGTCGTCGATCGTGTACTCGCGGTAGCCGTTGGACAGCCGCCGAGGCTCGGAGAGCAAGCCGAGTCGGTGGTAGTGGCGCACCGTCCGCGGGGTCGTTCCGGCGGCATCGGCGAGGGATCCGATTCTCATGCGTCCAGTGTGAACGTTGACGTAGCGTCAAGGTCAAGACCGATCGCCGGATACTGTTCGGGTCCCCACGACGGCGTATCGTCGGTGTGTCGTGTGAATCGATGTGGCTCGCACCGTTCGAGGAAGTGAACCGGACAATCATGGTCGACGCCGATCGCTGGTATCGGGAGATGTTCGAGGCCAGCACGGTCGGAATGGCACTCGCCGACGAACACGGGCTGCTGTTACTCGCGAACGAGGCGTATGCGGCAATCGTGGGGTGCCCCAGGGATCTACTGTGGGGCCGATCCTCCCGTGAATTCACCCACCCCGACGACCTGGACCAACACGCGGCGATGGAACAGATGATGGACGACGCCGAGGCCCGTGGTGAATCCGTACACGTCGAGAAGCGATACCTGCATCCCGACGGCACAGTGCGGTGGGGTTGGGTGTCGGCCAGCGAGGTCCCCGGCCCGGACGGCCGACGATGGACCATGGCGGTGGTCCACGACGTCACCGACCGGCGGCGGTTGGAGGACGACCTACGGGAGGCTGCGCTGACCGATCCCTTGACCGGGCTGCTCAATCGGCGCGGTTGGCGAGATCGGTTGTCTCAGTTGACGACTCCGCGCGGATTCGACGTGTCGCTGGCCATGGCGATGATCGATTTCGATCGCTTCAAGTCGTTCAACGACAAATACGGACACGGCCGCGGCGATCGCCTGTTGGTCCAGTTCTCCACTGCTGCAATGCAGTTGCTTGCAGGGCGAGCGTATGTCGCCAGATGGGGCGGGGAGGAATTCGCCATCGCGATGCCCGATACCGGGTCGACGACGATGGCAACCGTGCTGACCGAACTCGCAGCCGTCGTCCCGGACGAGCAGACATTTTCCGCCGGTTACACGACATTGCGTCCGGGGGAATCGCTCTACGACTGTTTCGACCGAGCAGACCTGTTGCTGTACAGAGCGAAGAGAGACGGAGGGGCGCGATCACTCGGCGACCGTTCCAGCACCCCGTCGCAATGACGGCCCTCAGGATGCCAATCGGCCGAATCCGACTACACCCGAGTCGGATTCGTAATTCAGAGTGTGAATCCTGATCTTGCCGGCTTCGTTCCCGCCCACGGTGACGGCCTCGCTGCCGTCGACAGCCACGATGACGTTGGTGTGTTGGCCGACCCAACTGCTGTTGTCGTACAACACCACATCACCCACCGACGGCGTGTAGTTGCCGACGGTCTCGAACCGTCCCTGTTGCTGGTAGTACTCCTGCAGCGTGTAGACGCCGGGAATGCGCCACGAACCCGAGTTGGGATTCGACAACGGCATGCCCGCTTCCTTCATGATCCAGCTGACGAAGTCGGCGCACCAGGCCTCGTCCACGCCCTCTGCATAGAAGGTTCCCGGACGCTGCTTCTCGTGCTCGACTCGCAGCAGGTCCACCACACGTGCCTGGTCGACGGTCAACTCGGCGCTGTTCACCTCGGGGAACGATTCGGTGTCCCACGGTAGATAGCGACTCGGGGCGAGCCACAGAACACCGACGGCCACCACCACGACCACAGCGGTGACCGCTGCGGTCCACAGGGGCCAGCGTCGCCGCGTGCGGGTATCGGTGTCGATGCTCATGCCCACACGGTAGCGCGTGAGCGAACACCGGTTGGCACAATAGCTGTGTGACCCATTCGCACGAGCAGACGGTCGACGCCGTTCCACAACCCATCGTGGACGCCGCACGAGCGGCATCGCGCATCGTCGTTCTGACCGGGGCCGGCATGTCGGCCGAAGCTGAGATTCAAAACCGGACTTCTACTCAAAACTGTTGAGGCGCAGCCAGATAAGGCTGAAATCGGCTCTCAAAAATTCGCGACGTGCCTCTCGTCATCTCGGGCGTGTCGGCGCAACGCGATGAGTGACCCAGGTCACAACGGCCTGTAGGGCGGCAGTGCCGACGCAGTTCGTACGATTGGGGCATGGAATATGACCAAGAAACGAATGAGGCTTGTTCACAATGCGGGAAGCCGCTTATGTATCGGCCAGCGCCCGTAATTCGTCAGCCTATGAATCGAGGTGGAAATACCTACGGACCAGGTGCTCGATGGATATGCTCGACAATACCGAAATGCGATAGCCCAATAAAGCCCACATAAACCAGCCGAAGTATTTATTCAGAGTTTATCGGCGGGCACTGAATTGTTTATCAGGGAAATTGTTTGGGGTGCTCTGGTGGCGGGTCGTTCGAGGTAGGGGTTTTCGTGACTCTCATAAGCCTCTGACCAGGCGTTTTACGGCCTCACATCAGGGAATTTTGACACATAGAGAGAAAACGGGCCGACTCCGGGGTCGCTTAGGTGCCTAATAAAAGCGTGAATGCAGTCCCCCCCTACCCTTTTCCGGTACCTATTCCTATTCCAACCTCGGCCTACCTCTCAGCGTGCATGAATAAAGAATCGAGCGAGTGCGAATACGTGCAAGGCATTTGTTTATAACTACCTTTGTCGGCGAGCATTCACGGGGTTAGCGTAAGTGGGATAATTGGTGCGCAGTCCATTCGGACAGAGGCTTAGCAATGGGATTCCTCAAGGGTCGTTTCTGCATTTCGATATTGACGACAGCAAGGATTAGAAGACGAAAGTCAACGTCAATTGCAGATCGAACGAACTGTGCATCTATCGACTGAATGGACACACCAATCGAGGCAGGCTAGGCAGGCAGGGCAGGCACGCTATCCACTATGGGTACGGCACACCACGATAGCGCTATTCGGTAGATGCACAACGTTATTCATCTGTTGATCGAAGCAAGCAAAGCAACAGATTCATTGAGTGATGACAGCAATCACGTTGTTGCACATCGAGGTCGAAGTAACGCACTGGTCGTGGTCGAGGTATCGCACTGGTCGTGGTGGCTATCGGACTGGTGGTGTCGAGCGCGTTCGGTAGTCGTTGCGATACAACCGAATTGACCAACACGCTATGTTGCTCGAACAAGGCACATCGTGATTGCTGGTGTCTCACTGCGCTTCTCACGGGCTCAGGCTGTCGTCTGGCATGGCTGGCTAGGCAGGGGTGCAGTCGTGTCTCAGCGTGGCAATGGGAGGGTGTTTTGGACACAATAATGCCCTCGCTTGCTACGGGCGAAGAGGCGAGGCGAATCACCTGTAAACCGTAGGGCGAGGGCATCTGTGATCGAGTAGCTAGTTCGACCGGACGAACTCGGCGTCGATAGTGTGAGCGGCTACGCTCCGAATATCCGAGATCGGTTGTCTGGGTTACGAATCCAGACGCTTTGAACTGTACTGCATTTCCAAACGATGCGCGGGTTCATCGAATGACTATGCGGTGGTAGCGATGTTCAGCGCTCGAAATCCGTTGCTGTTGACAACATCTCCACCGACACGGGTGTATATGACCGCGCCGCGCTGTCCCGTGGGACGACGGTTCGTGCCGAACAACTGCGGGATGATCTCCAGCGTCGTACCGATCCGGTTGACCACGACGTAGTTCGACCAGTCGCCGTAAATCAGGACGATGTTGTTCGTATCGGTCACGGCCGGATTGAATCCGTCGAGGGTGCTCATCTCGTTGAACTCGCGACCCAGCAGAACGCCGTTGGCAAGCTCGGGAAACACCGTCGCGCCGTTGGCTGTCTCGAACTGTCGAACACGCCCGATAGTCGAGAGGTTGCCCGTCCACTGTGCGTTCGGCTGGAACCGGCTCGGAAGAGCGCCCTGGAGCGCGTACACGTCCGAAGCGGCCAGAGTCTCGGCTACGCCCGGTGTGACGATGTACGGCGCGCCTGCGGCCACGAGAGCGGTCACTACGCCCCTCGGCTGTCCGGTGCCGGTGCCTGTTGCGAACGCCGTAGCGGTGAGCTGTTCGATACCGTCCACGAGCAATGTCCGAAGCTCATCGAGCAGCGCGGTCGAATCCTGTTCGACCTCCCAGCTGTAGGGGATGAACGCATCGGCCTTGTGTACCGGGATGACCGGGTTTGCGATCGTCGGAGACGCGTCGGCCATCTCGGTAGCCTCGGGAGTCCACTCAGCGGTTACACCCGCACTCGACACACCCCGCCACGCCTGACCGGTGATCGTGACGCTCTTCGCGATAGCGCGGATCGGGTTCACGCTGCCGCCACTGGTCAGGATGATGTGCGGATCGAGCGAGAGGGGAACGAGGTAGCCACCCTGCGAGCCGGTGCCCTCATTCATGGCACGAGAGAAGGTCTGCGCGGAACGGAATGCGTCTGCCTCGGCGTTGGTGAACTCACGATGACCGCCGACAGGATCGCGGTACAGCTTGACGAACGCGCTGCGGTACTCGGGATCACCGGCGATCCGTGCATACCGGGTTGCAGTGCTGCCCTCATCCCCGCGCATCAAGCTTTCGACGGTTCCGGCCTCGGCCTCGGTGATCACCTTGCGCTTCACATCGGCGTCGAGGTTGCGGAGAACGATGTCGCGCTCGGTGTTGCCTCGGGTGGCCGTGGTGACCGGCGAGGTGTGTTCGATCGCGCCGGAATCAGCCAGGTTGCGCATTGCTTCGATACGACGTTCGCCCGTGGCAATCTCGGCCTTGACGACATCGAGTCGTTCTGCGGCGTCATCGAAACGAACGGTCTCGGCCTCATCGAGGTCCCGAGCTTCTTCCTTCGCGGCCTGGAACAGCTGCCGCATTTCGCCTTCGAGCGCGGTCTGTTCGGCGCGCAATTCCTGAAGTGTCTTCTTCATCAAAGTAGTCCTGCCATTCTCATTCGCTTTTCAGCGAGATTCAGTGTGAGGGTTTTGTTTTCGTTGCGGACTCCGACCTTGGTACTTGCGTACGCGGGGAACACAACAGGGCCAGCTTCGGCTAGCGCAATCTCTTTGATCGTCCTCGTAAGTTGAGTATTCGAGTCGAGCAGCGTCGAAACTCGTTCGGGCGAAACACGATTGCCCTTGGCGTCACGCCACTCTTCCTGGATGACTCGGAATTTGATTGACATGCCCGAAATAGCCTGACTCGCAATAGCTTGCCGGATTGGCAGAACTAGGTCGTTGTCGTGCAACCGAGCACGTACGTACAGACCTTCGCGAGTCTCGCGCAATTCCTCGAACACCCCGATAGGCACCGACCCAGTACGGGAATCGCGACCGTGATCGAATTGCATCACCGGGCGGCGTTCGGTCAGAGACTTCTTGAACGCGCCGAACGCAATTCGCTCGGAGTAGTGACCCAGGTAGTCGCGAATCTTTGTCGGAACGTCGAATACTGCGGCCAGTCCTTCGAGGGTCAACCCATCGTCGGTGGTGTCAGTGGCTCGAAATTCGAGATTGCGTTCGATCATCGGTTTTGTGTTGCGTGGCATAGTCATTCACCTTCACTTACTCGGGGTGCATCAGGGAGAAGAGCGCGCAATGCGGCCCTTAACAATCCCGTGGCGATTCGAGTGGATACCATGCGCAGGTGCATGTTCCGGCTCAATCCCGGCGTGAATGGCAGGTGAGCTAGTGGCTCGGCCTACGGGATACACAGTACGGCAATAATTTTGGTCGTGCTGTTGGATCTTTCGATTTCGGCTATTCGCTCCACTCCTCGGGCACCGTTTCCGGCATCGTCGTGTCGAAAGTCATTGCGTCGACTTCGGTTTGAGTGTCATCGACTAACCATGCGTGTTCGATCCACGCGAAGTCCTCGCCGTTGCATGTTGCGATGACGTAGCGACCCTCACGGCGCACGGAAACACCAGGATTCGCTGCGAACCGAGCCTGGATCGTCGGGTCCAGTCGGTCGTATGCATCGGCTAGGACTTGACCTAGTTAGATCGTCAAAATATCCACGTGATCCTCCTGTGCTTCGCGTTGCTTGCGCTCTCTACGTTCTCGTCGGCTCTCGCTCATTCGGTATTCCCCTCGGTTCGAACAACTTTGACGTGAACGACGTGCGTTGGTATGAGCGCCAGATCGGCTATGAGCGCGGCTAACGCCCTGACGACAGCGGTGGTCGGCATCTCGGGGTGTTCGCGTCGAATCTCGAATAGCAAGTCGGTCAGGTCGATTTCACCCTGGTTGATGATCCTCAGGATGGTCTCCTGTAGGCAAGGGTGCTCGATCATCGCGACGTGTAGACAGCGCCTGACCGCTCTACGAGTCGACACCGCGACAGGATTCGCAGGTGGTCATCGATAGCGTCTGGCAGTTTGCCGGTGCGCTGGTGTATCTGCTCGGGAGTCATCGGCCCGTACTCTCGGAGCGCGTCGAGTGTCGTTCTGATCTGCGACAGTTCGTGATCTGTCATCATGCCTTGTCCTTTAGTTCTGGGTGTACTCTGGCGAGAGTTGTTTCCCCGCTCTGCTATTGGAGGATTGCTATGAGCGCTCCTGTAATCGACCGTCCCGTCCGTCCGTTCCCGAAGATCGAGGGTGTCCGGTTCTACGCGAAAGGCGAGAGGTTCACCGTCGATCCCGAGACCAGTCGTCGCGAGCGGGTTGTCTTCTCGATCTAGTTGCCTCGCAGTAAAAGCCGTCTGTATTCAACGCAGGCGGCTTTTTTCTGTTTCCGGCTACTGGGTGACCTAATACCACGGTTCATCGGGCAGCGTGCCGCTGAGGTTGGCGGAAATGGCTTCTGAGACAATACGCTTCGCGTCCATGACTGCACGGGCGAGCATTTCGTATTCCTCGGGTAGCGCTAGGTCGTCGTGATCCTTCTCGTCGTCATCGTCGTAGTCGTAGTCGAACCAGTCCAAATCGGCCTCGTCGGCTTTGAGCCATATCGAAGCGCCGTACGCATTCCCTCGAATCGACCGAATGATGCGCGGCTCGAACGTCTTCGGTATCAAGCTCGGCCTACCGAGTTGGTCTCGATACTGCTGTCCGAAGATCTCGTGCAACAACTGCGACAGCCAACCGCGAACGTTATCGGGGTGTGCCCAATCGTTCCCGTCCCCAGGCCACTTCCTGACAGCGCCAAACTCGTTCCATTCCGGTTGTACCTTCCAGTGAAAGCCGATGCTGTGCAACAAGTACACGTCTTCGCCGTCGTCGGTCTCCACGAATCTGTAGCGCGCCTCTGGTCTCCACGTCGATACCGATACGATCACTTCGCAGTTGTCATCGAAGAAAGTCATAGCTGCATCACTACTTTCGGCTCTCTTCGAGGTTTGCGCGGCTTCGGTGGTGCGCTGTCTGTAGGTTCGCTGTCGTCCTCTTGAGTCGGAGTGAGCGAGGGAGCGCCCCCAGGCGCGGAGTCGAGCGGAGCGACGACAATCTCTGTCCCAACCTCTAACTCTTCCCCAACCACTACGTTAGGTTGGGTTGAGTTAGGTTGAGTTATGTTGGGGTTACCTAGAGGGTTACCATCTCGGTCGTCATCTAGGTCACCTAGATCGTTGGCAGCACACCACTTCTCGTAGTCACCATTCTTGTGGCAGTTGTATCCGGGATGGTCCGCGCACGCGCTGTGGTTGTCGTGAATGTGCCTGTCCCAGTCCGCGCCATCCTTCTGTTTCTTGGTCACCCACTCGGCCGACTTCTGCCGCGTCCAGTCGATCTGCCAACCCTGATTTGTTTCTGTCGCCAGGCCGAACTTCACGAGCAACGCCATTGCTGCCTCGGGATCGGCGTGCATCGTCGCTCTGCGCAACGCGTTTCGCCGGATTACGCCGTTAGACTTCGCGCTCATCGAGAACACCATGAGTTCAAACAACACCAGCAGCGCAGATCGCGTCTCATCGTCGGCTTGCATGTCGAGCACCGCTTCTCGGTCAAAGAAGTCGGGGTCGATGATTGGCCCATATGCCATAGTCCCTAGCCGTTTCTGTTATCGCCGTGCAGCTTTGAGGATTTCGACCTCGCGCCGGTCGAGTAGCGTGCAGTGTGGCGTGATCGGGTAGCTCGTGAGTCGGCCCTCTCCGAGATAGATATTCAACGTGGTGAGCGTGACCGAAAGTATCTGCAAAGCCTCGGCTTTCGTCACAAGGCGCGGGTCGATGGGGTGTTCGATGGGTTCGATGTTGTACATAACCGGGTTGTCCGTTCGTAATCGCCGGGGTTGTCTCTCTAATGGACACGATACTGTTTTATTTTGGCGTCTGCGGAGACGTGCCTTTTTCCTGCTCAGCCGATTCCTTTGTGCGTCTGTAGAATCGAAGTCGCATTCATTCCCTAGCCGGTTTCGGATGCCGAAAACCCATCTGCCCGACAAACAATGCAGCGCGCCGCTCGCCCCGGTGTGAAGCCTCCTGGTCGGGCAGATGGGTTTTTTCATGTCTACGAGAGGAATTGCTTATGCCTAAGGGACATCCGAAAAGTGGCCGTCTTGCGCCGAAGAAGGGTCAGGCGTACGGCGGCGTTGGGAAATGCTCGTACGAGTCGGTCGAAGGCATCGGCTGTAGTCGAAGTGGCCCGTACTCGCTGCGGTTCGCAATGGGTGGCTACTGCCACGATCACGCGCTAGAGCTGATGGTGGAGCGCTCGAAAGAGCCGTCGCGGCAAGTTCGCAGAGTCGAGTCAGACCGGTATAGCGCGGAGTTCGGTTTAGGCCGCGCACCCGAGTACGCCTAACACCACTGTCTCAATTTGAGACGGTCTGCCGTACGTCTTCCTGCAATTTGTCCGGCGCAACCGTTACGGTGTCGCCATGTTGACAACGATTCTGCCCGGTCTACGTGATCTACGGACGCCCTTGGCGGCAGGCTACCTGTGGCTGCTTGCCTTGTTCCTGGTGGTTGTTGACTGGCTGCCTAGTGCGGGTGTTGATGATGCTGCCCTTTCTCAATTGATCAGGTGGGGTGGCTCTGTCGGTACTGCCACCTTGCTCGGGGTCCTGACCTTCGTTGCCTATCTTGTTGGTTCGGCTCTATGCGTGGAGGACACAGACATTGCGGGTAGGGAACCGAGTTTTTCTGCCTTGCCGAAGTTGCTTACTCACGGTGCTCGGTCGTCTGGTCCGTCTGAGGAAGTGCTGTTGCATTACGAGAATTTGATTCGAGACGAGCTGAATACGGCGGAGTCGCGCATTGGTATCGAGCGGGTCCTGTCTGCTCTTTCTGTGACACCTGATGCATTCAGAGAAGGGGGAGGTTACGACGCCCTGGTGAACGCTGCGAAGGCCAAGGTGGGTGCGGATCGATCGCTGATCGAAAATCGGCTTCACGTCGAGAAGTTGGCTCTGTGGGACGACTATGACAGGGAGTGCGCCGAAGGCCAGTTTCGACTGAGTGTTATTCCGCCGCTTTTTGTGATCATCGTTGGTGTGTTCATTCGATTCGTCATTGCGACAGGCTTCTCGCTGCAGCTGATCCCGGGTGTCGCCGCGTTGCTTCTCGCGCTGTATCTGATAACGGTGATCTTCGGTCGTGGGATCTACAGGTTAACCAAGGCATACGAGGTTCTTGTCATTGCAGTATGCATGGACCCCGACCGCTCGCCCTTTCTGGCGGACCTTCGCAGAATGCGTTGAGCCGCCTTCTGTCTCATTTGAGACGCTTCGGGTGTGACCAACTGGCATGGTGTCGCTGCCTCGCGACGACAGTCACTCCGTTCGGATCGAATACGTGAGTGCCGCCCTTGCCGACCGGTTGAATCGTCACAATCACGGCCGCACGGATCATGGCCCGGCGCTCGGTTACGTCGGCGGCTTTCCACGCTCCTGCGGCTCCTGCGGCCAGTTTCGCCAGTAGCGGGTTCGACGTACGTTCGGCGGCTGATCGGCGCTCCTGATCGATCTGGGGGAGTAGAGCGGCCTCGATACGTCCCAACGTCGCAGCGGTGAGTCGACCAGCGATGAACTCGGCCGTCGCGTCGTCTAGTTGTTGCTGTAGCTCGGCGGCTTTCGTCAGGTGGTGCTCGCTCGGAGAGTCCATGCCATCGGCCGCGCCGGTCTCGTCCATCAGGAACTCATCGGCCATCCTGTCGTCCATGATCCGCAGTAACTCGGACACGACGTGCTTATCGACCTCGGCCTGATTTCTGCCGACGTGACGATCGGGGCAGGCGTAGCGCGATGCGCGTTGGAGTTTCGCGTTCGGGGACATGCGAACCACGGGCTTACCGCACTTGCCGCACAACGCGATGTTGGTCAGCAGGTGCTTAACCTCGCTGCCGCGCTGCGTCTTGCGGCTCGGGTCGGTGAACGTCGCTACCAGGGCGCGGTGCTGTTGTTCCGTGATGATCGGAGGCCACACCGCTTTGACGGTTGTCGTCTGGCCCTGGTGCTGTCGTAGTCCGGCGATGGCGGGGCGCAACAACAATTGCCGAAGGGTGATCGATCGCCAGTCGTTGCCTTTGAACGTCTTTATGCCGCGCTGGTTCCAGTCCTTCACGATCGAATGCAACGATGCGCCCGCAAGGATGGCTGTAGCCGCTTCTTTCACGAGTGGCGCTGTGATCGGGTCGAGTGTCCACACCTTTTCGTGAGTCGTCGGGTCGATCGTCGGCATGAATCCGAATCCCAGTGCTCCGTTCGGTCGACCTCTTTCGGCATCGGCGCGCTTCGCCCTGAGAACACGTTCTCTCGTCTCGTCGGAGGACTTCGCGGCTATGGCTGATTCGAGGGTGCCTATGAACCGATCCTCAGATTTGCGGAAGTCGTAGTTTCGACTACCAGCTCGAAACAGGACGCTCCGCTCCTCGCAGAGTTCTTGCAGTGCAAGGTGTTCTTGCGTCTTACGACCGGCGCGGGAGAACTCCCAGACGACCAGCACCATTCCAGGCTTCAGGATTCGTGCTAGCGATTCATAACCCGGTCTATTGCGAGTTGCGTACCGAGATGCACTGATCGAATTGTCTTTTACGATCTCAACTACCTGCCAGCCTTCGTTGTCGCATGTCGTCTGGCATTCCGCTATCTGTTGTTCGACGCTTTTACCTCGGCCCGTCGTATCCCTCGAAACGCGAGCATAGATAACGGCTGTCAAAGCTTCTTCGGTTGTGTTCATTTCCGGTCCTCCTGGCCCTGGTGGTGCTCATGGAGGCAACGTTATCGGAAAGTCTGTTACAAATGTCGGCCGAATCCGGAATTGCAACGTTTCGCGACGACCGGACCGGTCTGTGGCAGGACTTCGATCCGAAGGACCTCGCCAGTCCCGAGGGCTGGCTCGCCGACAGCGACCTCGTGTGGGGTTGGTACCGGTGGCGTGCAGCATTGGTTCGTCGTTCCGAACCCAACGCCGGCCACCGCGCCGTCGCGCAATGGCAGCAGCATGCGCAGGTGGACATCGCCACGCAGAACGTCGACGATCTGCACGAACGAGCCGGATCCACAGTGCTCGCACACGTACACGGAAGCCTCTTCGAGCCGTACTGCAGCGAGTGTGGAGTGCGCGCGGAACTCGACGACACCGACATTCTGGACGACGGCATTCTGATCGACGCAGATCAGCGTGTTCCGCCGCCGGACTGTCCCCGGTGCGGCGGACTCATCCGTCCCGGGGCCGTGTGGTTCGGCGAATCGCTGCCCGAACAGGCGTGGGAAGCAGCCGAGAATGCTGTGCGCGCTGCAGATCTGGTGCTCGTGGTCGGTACGTCGGGCGTGGTGTACCCGTTCGCCGGACTGCCCGCCGTCGCACGCAGTGCGGGCGCAACGGTGGTCGAGATCAACCCGGTCGAGACCGAGGTATCCGACATGGCCGACCACCGATGGCGCACAACGGCCGCGGTGGGTCTGCCACTGCTGGTCGCACAATTGTGAACGGACGGGCGGCGCGCGAACTACCCTGATCACACCATCGACTTCGAGGAGGCCGAGATGGCGGAGTACTGGTTGCTCGTGTGCGCCCTCGCGTGTTCGTCCGTCGGTGCGTGGTGGGCAACCTCGGATCCGACATCTCGACGCGTTCGCCGAATCGAATTTCTCGCCTGGATCCTCGGCATCGTCGGCGCGGTCACCCTGGCCGATCAGCTGGGGGTGTCCAGGCCGTGGTCCACTGCTGCACTCGTAGTCGGAATCATGGTTCTGGTCCTCGGCCTCCCCGCCCTCGTGGCCACAGTGATCAGGAATCGGAAACCGCTCGGAATTCCAGCGCAGAGGTAGCTGCGGCAGACCTGCCCTAGGGACGCAGCCTGCGCAGCAGCAGGAGTGATACGCCCCCGAGAAGCCCGGCAACCACCAACGACAACGCCGACTCGATCGCCTGGAACCGCCAGAACGATCTGTCCTCGTGATAGCGCGTCTCGTAGGCCTCGGCACCCTGATCCCGAATGCACTGGATCTCGATGTTGCGACGTTCCACGCTCTTGCGGTCGGAATACTCCTCGTACTCGGCGACCGTCTCGAATTCGCTCAGATCCCTGTAGTTCTGGGTCCAATTGCAGTCCATCAAGTCGACGGGCACCGGACTGCCGTTGCTGTCGACGTAGTCGGCAGAGAATTCCCAACGTGGGAACAAACTGATCGAGTCGCCTGGTCTGTAGTAGTCCGGAGTGCCGCCGTACATGTCGTCGACCTTCTGCTCCACCGATACTCGGTCTGTCTGGGGAGTCGCATAGTGCTCGCGTAACTGCGTCGGCAGCAGTGCCAGGAATGCAGTCGACACGATGACGGTGGTGATCATCGCAGCGATCGTGTTCCGCATCGCAAGTGCGCATGCCGAACCGACCATCAATCCGACGGCCGTGTACGCGCCTGCGACGAATCCCGTGGCCCCGAAGATGGGAAAGTCCAACCGCGATACGCTCGACCCCGCGAAGGACATCGCGAAGGAATCGGGTGCAGTGTTGTACTTGGCTGCGAACAGCACGCATCCGAGCACCGTCATCGCCCCGACGATCGGTGTGAACACGACCAGAATGCGCACGCTGTACCAGCGGCGTCTGCTCACGGATTGAGTCAAACCGAGTACGTGGGTGCGACGTTCGAGATCGCGGGAGAAGACGGTCACCCCGACGAATGCCCCCAGGACGACGGGCAAGACGATCGTCGTGAGTATCGCTATAGTCTGCACGGTCCCGACGGTGCAGTCGGACGAACCGAAGGATCGACAACCCTGCAGATACGGAGACGGAATCACACCGCCGCCGATCACCGTGACGGCAATCGTGATCGCAGCCAACAGCAGTGGCGTCAACGCCCCGAACAGGATGGTCGCGCGAAATTGTCTCCAAGTCACCCAGATCATCAGGTGGTCTCCGTTCCGAGGTGGGCGAGTACGACGTCGTCGAGGGTGGCGTTCTCGACTGTCCACCCCGGTGGTGTCGTTGTCGGTTGTTTGCCCTGTACGACGAATGTTGTTGCCCCGGAACCGAACACCTCGGACACGATGGTGCCGTCCTCGACCGTCGGGTCGGCGTCGGAGCTGCCGACGAGAAGGTGGTGGTCGGCGGTGATGGCGTCGAGGTCCCCGTCGAGTCGCATTCGCCCACCGCGTAGTAGCAACAGCCGGTCGGCGACGTCGACGAGCTCGGACAGCACGTGTGAGGACAGCACGATCGTCGTACCGTTCTCGGCTGCATCGCGCATCAGGGTGCGTGCCACCGCCCTGCGAGCGACCGGATCGAGATCGGCAAGCGGCTCGTCGAGCAGCAGTACTTCGGGTCGACGCCCGAGTGCCAGTGCGAGGGCAATCCGCGTGCGGTGGCCGGGGGAGAGGGACTCGACCCGAGCGGAGGTGGCGATTCCTGCGGCGTCGACGATTTCCTTCGCGTACGCATCGTCCCAGTGCGAGTTCGTGTTTCGGCCGAATCGCAACAGTTCGGCGACGGTGAAGTGTGGGTAGAGGGGCTTGTGCTGCGCCAGATAGGACAGGCCGGGCGAGATTCCGCGTTGGGTCACGCTTTCGCCCAGAACCCGAATGGTTCCGCCGTCCGGTGTCAGCAGGCCGACCGCCAGCGACAGCAGCGTCGACTTTCCGGCACCGTTGGAGCCGACCAGCGCTGTGACGCTTCCTCTTTCGACTGCGAACGAGCATCCGTCGAGGACGGTCTTCCTGCGAAACGATTTGGCCACCTCGTCCATGGTGAGCACCGCGTCGGTCATGTTTCGTCTCTTTCGGTTCGGTCGAATTGCTTGTCGAGTGCGGCGGTGACGATGGCTTCGAGGTCAGGTCTGTCCAGTCCTGCGGCCGTGCAGTGTCGGATCCAGCGGTCGAGTTCGGTCTCGAGCGCCGATCGTTCGGCCATGCCAGGTTTTGCGAGCGAGGCGACGACGAACGTCCCGGAACCGGTTCGTGGTTGGACCAGCCCGTCGCGTTCGAGTTCTCGGTACGCCTTGAGGACGGTGTTGGGATTGATGGCCAGCGCCGTGACCACTTCTTTTGCTGTCGGCAGTCGGTCACCGACGGCGAGTGTTCCCAGTCGTAGGGCCTGTTTGGTCTGCAGTATCAGTTGGACATAGGTGGGAATGCCGGACTGACGATCGATACGGTAGGCGATCACCAGAAGCCTTTCACTAGTTGATTAGTGGAAGACGTTAATACGTACCCCTCGGTTTGTCCATGCTCTGTTCGGATCTCGATATTCGGAGTGGCGATCACCGCGTTGGCCGTGACGGCTGGGGGATGCGCCGCCATCTCCGACCCGCAGCAGACCCGAGACTTCTTCGCCCGGGGCCAGTCCTACTACCGCTCGCGCAGAATCGCAGTGGCTGTGCCGCTCGACATCGCAGTGACAACGCCGCTCGACGCGGGGTAGTGGGCAATCGGCACTCGGTACTGTGGGAAAGAAGATCACGTACTTTCTCGAGTAGGGATGACAGATGGCTGTGGGCTCCGACCGATTCTGGCGTGTACTCGGCCGCTCTGCGCAGAAGGCGCAGAGCGCGTCGCGTCGGCGCGTCGAGCAGGCCGGAGACCATGCGAGCTGGGCTTCGGGCTTGTCGGACGCCGATTTGGCCACCGAGGCCGCTGCGTTGCGGGCCCCGAGCGCGTCGAAACTCGACGTTCCGCGGTACCTGGCGTTGACGCGTGAGGCGAGCGACCGCACGCTCGGCATGCGACCGTTCGACGTACAACTTCTGGGAGCCGAGCGACTGCTCGCCGGTGACGTGGTGGAAATGGCGACCGGCGAAGGAAAGACGTTGTCCGGGGCCGTGGCTGCGGTGGGATACGTTCTGTCCGGTCGCAGGGTTCACGTCATCTCGGTCAACGACTTTCTCGCACAACGTGATGCGCGGTGGATGGCTCCGCTGTTCGAGGCTCTGGGTATCACTGTCGGTTCCATCGCCGAGTCGTCTTCCGCGCAGGAACGTCGTGATTCCTACGCGTGCGATATCACGTACGCGTCGGTCAACGAGGTCGGATTCGATGTACTCCGTGACCATTTGGTCGACGATCGTGCCGATCTGGTGTCGCCCGTCCCGGATGTCGCACTGATCGACGAGGCCGACTCGGTGTTGGTCGACGAAGCGTTGGTGCCGTTGGTGTTGGCCGGCTCGGTATCGGGTGACGTGTCGACCTCGACGGTGATGGACGCAGTCCGCCTGTTGGACAAGGGGATCGACTTCGACACCGATGCCGAAGGACGCAATGTGTTCCTCACGGACGAGGGCGCGCTTCGGCTCGAGAAGGAACTCGGCGGAATCGATCTCTACTCCGAGCAGCACGTCGGATCGACCCTCGTTGCGGTCAATGTCGCGCTGCACGCTCAGGTGCTGGTGCAACGCGATGTCGACTACATCGTGCGTGAGGGACGTGTTCAGCTGATCAACGCTTCCCGTGGCCGAGTGGCGGACCTGCAGCGTTGGCCGGACGGGTTACAGGCGGCCGTAGAGATCAAGGAGGGGCTCGAGCCCACCGAGACCGGTGAAATTCTCGACACGATCACGGTGCAGGCGCTGATCAACCGGTATGCCACCGTATGTGGAATGACCGGCACGGCAATGGCGGCGGGGGAGCAGCTGCGTACGTTCTACGGGCTCGGCGTCTCGGTCATCGAGCCGAACGTGCCGACGGTGCGGGTCGACGAGGTCGACCGGGTGTACGACACGGTCGAGCACAAGAATGCCGCAATTGCGCAGCAGGTCAAGGAAATTCACGAGACCGGGCAACCGGTACTCGTCGGAACGCACGATGTCGCGGAGTCGGAGACGCTGGCGGCGATCCTCGCGGAATCCGGTGTGGACGCCGTCGTACTCAACGCCAAGAACGACGCCGAGGAGGCCGCGGTCATCGCTGCCGCCGGAGTGCACGGCGCGGTCACCGTCTCGACGCAGATCGCCGGGCGCGGAACCGATATCAAGCTCGGGGGACCGGAGGGGACCGACCGCGACCGCATCGCCGAGTTGGGTGGGCTGTTCGTCGTCGGCACCGGCCGCCACACCACCGAGCGGCTCGACAATCAATTGCGAGGACGTGCGGGCAGGCAGGGCGACCCGGGCCGTTCGGTGTTCTTCGGCAGTTGGGAGGACGACGTCGTCAAGAACAACATCGGTGACAAGGACGCACCGAAAGGCATCGACGACAGCGGCCTGTTCACCTCTGCCGCGGCAGCCGATCGAGTCGATCATGCCCAGCGCATCGCCGAAGGACAGATGCTCGAAATACACTCGCGTACCTGGCGCTACAACCAACTGACGGCGCAGCATCGGGAGATTCTGGACCGTCGTAGGGCAGCGTTGCTGGACACCGGAGAGGCGTTGGCTCTGCTCGAGGAGCAGTCGCCGACGCGATCGAAGGAACTTCGCGAGAACGTGTCGGAGGAGACCCTCGTGGTGGTCGCCCGCCGAATCGTTCTTCACCACCTCGACCGCGCGTGGTCGGACTACCTAGCGCACCTGGCCGACGTGCGCGAGAGCATCCACCTCCGTGCCCTGGGTCGCGAGAATCCACTCGACGAGTACCACCGAATTGCGGTCGAGGCCTTCAAGACTGTCTCCGCCAAGGCCATGGATCTGTCCCACGCGACATTCGAGTCGGCCGAGATCACCTCCGACGGAATCGATCTCGACAATGCCGGTATGCGCCGACCGACATCGACGTGGACGTACATGGTGCACGACAACCCGTTTGCCTCCCGCGGAAATGCCGGTGCGGCCGGTCTGGGGCCGATCTTCGGTGGCTGACGCGCGCCGGGCACTGCTCGCTCTCGCCTGTGGCGTGAGCGTGTTGGCCTCGGGCTGCACCGATTCGTACGGGGAATTCCCGGCAGACAAGAATTACACCTCCGTCGATGCCGACGGTTCCTACACCCCGGTCTCGGGTACGACGATCCGGCTCGAGTTCGCCGACGACCGCATCTCGGCCGAAGCCGGATGCAACAGGTTGTTCGGCACCGTCGACACTTCGCTGGGGACGCTCACCGTCGATTCCCTGGGTGCCACGCGGATGGGGTGCCCGGCCGAGCTCATGGAGCAGGATCGGTGGCTGTCGGAGTTTCTGTCCTCGAAGCCGAAATGGTCCAGAGAAGACGACACGATGACTCTGGACAACGAACGCGACCGAATCGTGTTCACCGAATCCTGACGGAGCGTGGTTCGGACGCGGCGTGGCGCACGCCGTCCAGAAAGAGCCGGAGACCGAAGTCGAATTTGCTGGTGGGATCGGGGCGCTCGAACATCGGGGACGCGTCGGCGGTCAGCGCCCCGGCCGAGTCCATCTGGAGCCGAGCCTGTTCGTCCACGGTATGGCCGAGCACGTAGTACAGCAGCGTATCGGCGGTCAGTTCGGCGTCGACTCTGGGCAACCCGGCACGAATGCAGACCGCGGCGATGCGTTCACGGATGCGGTTGGTGGTGAGCCGCGAGGCGTAGGTCGAGGCGACCAGTTCGGCTCCGTCGCGCCGGGAGAGCAGCGCGTCGCGAAGTCGATGTGCGATCTGCGAGATCTGCGCGTCCCACAGTTCTTCCGTCGACGGTGCGTCGGCACCGGACAGTATGTGATCTGCGATCGCTCCCAGCAGCGTCTGCTTGTTGGGGAAGTGCCAATACAGCGCTCCGGGTTGGACGTGCAGTGAGGTCGCCAGGCGGCGCATGGTCAGATCCGCGAGGCCGTACTCGTCGAGAATGGCTATTGCACCGTCCAGGACGTCCTGCCTGCGTAGCTGCACTTCCTACCCCTGCCGTTCGACGCGGTGTTTCGCTTTGACAGTAGCCGAGTGCGGTGCCTAACGTGAACGCCGTTCAACTTGAACGGTGTTCAATTCCGAGACCGTTCGACGACGAGGGGACCGGTATGGACATATTGCGTACGGCGCGCCGGCAGGTGCTCGACAACGGCATCGCGCTCGATCGATCCCAGGTGCTCGAGGTACTCGAGCTCGGAGAGGACCGTCTCGAAGAGACGATGCAACTGGCGCACGAGGTTCGGATGCGGTGGTGCGGACCGGAAGTGGAGGTCGAGGGGATCGTCAGCCTCAAGACCGGAGGCTGCCCCGAGGACTGCCACTTCTGCTCGCAGTCGGGCCTGTTCGCCTCTCCGGTGCGGGCAGCCTGGCTCGATATTCCGTCGTTGGTCGAGGCGGCGAAACAAACCGCGAAGACCGGAGCCACGGAGTTCTGCATCGTGGCCGCAGTGCGGGGTCCGGACGCTCGACTGCTCGCGCAGGTCGCCGCGGGAATCGAGGCCATTCGCGGCGAGGTCGACATCGACATCGCTTGTTCGCTGGGCATGCTCGACCAGGATCAGGTCGACCAACTCGCCGCAATGGGTGTGCACCGCTACAACCACAACCTCGAGACCTCGCGGTCCTACTTTCCGAACGTGGTGACCACCCATACCTGGGAGGAACGCTGGAACACACTGCGGATGGTCCGCGAGGCCGGCATGGAGGTCTGTTGCGGAGGCATCCTCGGTATGGGCGAGACGCTGGAGCAGCGAGCCGAGTTCGCAGCCGATCTCGGCGCTCTCGAACCCGACGAGGTCCCCCTGAATTTCTTGAACCCACGTCCCGGAACGCCGTTCGGAGATCTGGACGTGCTGCCTGCATCGGATGCGTTGCGAGCCGTTGCCGCCTTCCGGCTGGCCCTGCCGCGGACGATTCTCCGATTCGCGGGCGGCCGCGAGATCACTCTCGGTGATCTCGGAGCTCAGCAGGGAATTCTGGGCGGCATCAACGCGATCATCGTCGGAAACTACTTGACGACGCTCGGTCGTCCCGCCGAGGAGGATCTCGATCTTCTCGGGGAACTGCAGATGCCGATCAAAGCGTTGAACTCGACGATCTGATGCGCGTATTAAGGTGGGTCGAATGACGAGCGAGAGCCGGTACGACCCGCACACCGGTCGGCCTGTCGAGGTCGGTACGGATGCGGGGGCACCGTCGTTCTCGGTTGCCGTCGGTCTCGGGCTGGAGCCGCCGAGGTACTGCGACCGGTGCGGTCGCAGGATGGTGGTGCAGATCGTGCCCGACGGATGGACGTCGGTGTGCTCGCGGCACGGCCTGATCGATTCCGCCGCGACGGGTAGGCGTTAGGTGACGACCTCGTCTGCCGTCGAGACTCCGGAGCGGCGTCGAACGCTTCGCTTCGTGGCTCTGGTCGGCGGTGTGACGATCGCGCTGTCCGCCGTCGGCGGCCTGCTGTGGGGATTCCTGGCACCGAGCCAGCAGTTGCTCGTCGTCGCGCAGGACAGAGGAGCAACACTGACCGGGGAGAGTCTGCATAGATTCGACGCTCTCGCCCTGTTCGTCCTCGTCTCGTTCGCTCTCGGCATTCTCGTGCCGATCGGGTGGTGGCTGTGGATTTCCCAGCGGGGTCCACGGCTGTTCGTGGCCGTGTTCGTCGGGTCGTTCGTCGGCTCGATCGCAGCGGTGCTGGTGGGCAACGGCGTTGCGGCGCTGCGATTCCCGAGGGCGGACGAGCCGGCCGTCGGATCGATCGTCCGGGTTGCACCGAGTATCGACACGCCGACGGCACTGATCGTGCAGGCGCTGACGGCGTCGTTGGTGATACTGCTGCTCGCGGCGATGAATCCCAACGACGATCTGCAGCACCCCGATTCCGATCCCGAGCTCGACGAGATCGAATTCGACGTCGCTCCGCCGCCGCCGTCGTTCGACTCGCGGGTGCCCGACTGACGGCGGATCTCGTTCATCCCTGTGGTGGCCGCAATGCCGCGAACTCGTCGGTTACGCGAATGCTGTTGTCGGCGAACCGGAACAATGCTGGAGGCCGTCCACCCGCTCGACCCGACGGTGCCCGCCGTCCGGTGGGTTCGATGACGCCGCGGCGGCTCAGTACCCGTTGCAGATTGGTGGCGTCGACCTGATAGCCGAGGGCTGCGCCGTAGATTTCGCGAAGCGTCGAAATCGCGAATTCTGCGGGAGCGAGGGCAAATCCGATGTTGGTGTATGACAGCTTGGCGACCAGTCGATGCCGTGCGTGCTCGACAACCGTTCCGTGATCGAACGACATGGCGGGCAGCTCCGACACCGGGTACCAGGTCGTATCCGCGGGCAGGGTCGGCTCGGCCGCGATCGGAACGAGGCCCAGAAACGTCGACGCGATTCGGCGATCTCCCGGCACCCTGTCCGGCTCGCTGAAGATGGACAGCTGCTCGAGGTGTGCCACCTTGCGTACGTCGACCTTCTCGGCGAGCTGTCTCCGCGCGGACGTGGCCAGGTTCTCGTCGTCGCGCAGGGTGCCCCCGGGGAGTGACCAGGTGCCCGCCTCGGGGTCGAGTGCACGCTGCCACAACAGGACCGCCAGTTCAGGGGTGTCGGGGTCGGAAAAGACCCGAACTTGGAACACCGCAATGAGTACTTCGTGGACGGTGCTACGATGAATCATGTTTTCGATCATAAGTCGAAAACTCCCTCGGAGGAAATTCGGTCACCGACGACCGGATGATCGGTGAAGGAGAACCGTCATGACCAGCAGCGCTACCCAGGTGAACTTCCTGGACTCGGCATTCGCCGGAGTCCGCGACATCGTCGATGGAGCCGGTGGTTACGGGGGAGTCGACGCGTCGGCGGAATGGGCCGCGGAAGTGCGACGGCTCGCCGATCTGCGAGGTGCGACCCTGCTGGCGCACAACTACCAGCTGCCTGCGATTCAGGACGTTGCCGATCACGTGGGTGATTCGCTCGCGCTCTCGCGCATGGCCGCCGAAGTATCCGAGGACACCATCGTGTTCTGCGGCGTGCACTTCATGGCCGAGACCGCCAAGATCCTCAGCCCGCAGAAGACGATCCTGATCCCGGACCAGCGTGCGGGTTGCTCGCTCGCCGACTCGATCACTGCCGAGCAGTTGCGCGAGTGGAAGGCAGACTTCCCGGATGCCGTCGTCGTCTCCTACGTCAACACGACCGCTGAGATCAAGGCGCTCACCGACATCTGCTGCACCTCGTCCAACGCGGTCGAGGTCGTGCAATCGATCGATCCGAGCCGCGACATCCTCTTCCTGCCCGACCAGTTCCTCGGGGCTCATGTCAAGCGCGTGACCGGGCGCGAGAATCTGCACATCTGGGCCGGTGAATGCCACGTCCACGCAGGCATCAACGGCGACGAGCTCGCCGAGAAGTCTCGAACCCACCCCGATGCAGAGCTCTACGTGCATCCCGAATGCGGTTGCGCCACCTCGGCTCTCTACCTCGCCGGCGAAGGATTCGTGCCCGCCGACAAGGTCAAGATCCTCTCCACCGGCGGCATGCTCGACGCGGCCCGCGCCACCGAATCCAAGCAGGTTCTGGTCGCCACCGAGATCGGGATGCTGCATCAACTCCGCAGGGCTGCACCCGATGTCGACTTCTTGGCCGTCAACGACCGCGCGTCGTGCGGATACATGAAGATGATCACGCCCGCCGCGCTGTTGCGCTGCCTCGTCGAAGGGCGCGACGAGGTCCACGTCGACCTCGAAACGGCGAACATCGCCAGCAAGTCGGTGCAACGCATGATCGAGATCGGCACACCCGGCGGCGGCGAGTGAACCCGTCGGTCGCCTGGGAAACCGCGGCCGACCTCGTCGTCGTCGGCGGCGGAATCGCCGGACTGACCGCGGCTCGCACGGCCGCCGCTCGCGGTCTGCGCGTGCTGACGGTCAGCAAGGGCAGTTCGGTCGACACCGCGACCAAGTATGCGCAGGGCGGAATCGCAGTCGTCGGCACCGATCTCGGCGACTCGATCGATGCGCACGTGTCGGATACCTGCGCAGCAGGCGCGGGCCTGTGCGACGAGGATGCGGTGCGTTCCATCGTGTCGGGCGGCCGCGCGGCGATCGCGTCGCTCGAAGTCGCCGGCGCACATTTCGATCGCGCGCCCGACGGTTCGGTTTCCCGCACCCGAGAGGGTGGCCACAGTGTTCGCCGAATCATCCATTCCGGCGGCGATGCCACCGGAGCGGAGGTACAACGCGCACTGGACTCCGCAGTGCCTTCGGTGGAATTCGACACCACCGCGCTCCGTGTACTGACCACCGACGGCGAGGTGGCCGGACTCCTCGTGCGCGGGCCTCGCGGTGTCGGCGTCGTTCGCACTCCGACGGTGTTGCTCGCGACAGGCGGCCTGGGACAACTGTTCTCGTGCAGTACCAACCCGGCCGGTGCCACGGCCGACGGCATTGCGCTGGCTCTGGATGCGGGCGCACGTGTCGCGGATCTGGAGTTCGTTCAGTTCCACCCGACCGTGCTGTTCGCCGCAGGGTCGACGGGCCGTCGCCCGTTGATCAGCGAAGCGGTGCGCGGAGAGGGCGCACGCTTGGTCGATGCCACCGGCCGCGCATTCATGGACGGTGTTCATCCCATGGGCGACCTCGCACCACGCGACGTGGTCTCGCGTGCCATCGCCGAGTTGCTGTACCGCAGCGGCGACGACCACGTGTTGCTGGACGCCCGTCGCGTGGAGCACGTGCGTGAGCGTTTCCCGACCGTGACGGCATCGTGCCTGGACGCCGGAATCGATCCCGCAACGGATCTCATCCCCGTGGCACCCGCCGCGCACTACTCGTGCGGGGGAGTCGTGACCGACACGTTCGGACGGACGTCCGTCTCGGGATTGCTCGCTGCGGGTGAGGTGGCGCGCACCGGGCTGCACGGTGCCAACCGGTTGGCGTCGAACAGTCTGCTCGAGGGTCTGGTGGTCGGCGAACGCGCTGCGCTCGTCGCCGCGGAGCGGGTCGGAACCACGGTCGCCGTGTCCGATACCGCGCTGCCTGTGTACCGGCGGATCGATCGCGCGGTACTGCAGCGAACCATGACCACGGACGTCGGTGTCGTCCGCGATGCGTCCGGTCTTGCGGCGGCACAGGACGTGCTGGCACACGGCGTGGTGTCGGAACCGCCGGTCGACGGCGTAGCGGTCGAGGATGCCGCCCTGACGGCAGCGGCAGACGTGATCGTGCTGGCTGCGGCGCACCGTCGAGAGAGCCGAGGGTGTCACACCCGACGGGATTTCCCGGACAGCATGCCCGAGTACCGACGGAGCCTGTATGTCGAACGCGACGAGAACGGACGACTGACGATCGTGAACGATGACGTGATGACGGGAGCAAGCTGACATGACCGGTACTGCCGACGAAGTGAACCCGGGAGTCGACCGCGACGAGGTTCTCGCACTCATCCGCACCGCGCTCGACGAGGATCTCCGGTACGGGCCGGATATCACCACCATGGCAACGGTTCCCGAGGACGCCGTGGCCACGGCGTCGGTGGTGTCTCGACAGTTCGGCACCCTCGCGGGCCTCGATGTCGGACTGCTGGTTCTCGACGAGGTGATCGGTTCGGGCGCGTACTCGATCCGCCACAGGACCGCCGACGGATCGAATGTCGAACCCGGACAGGCTGTTCTGACGGTCGAAGCTCCCACCCGTGGATTGCTCACCGCCGAGCGCACCATGCTCAATATCGTCTGTCACCTGTCGGGTATCGCAACCGCCACGGCCGGCTGGGTCGCCGAGGTCGCAGAGACCGAGTGTCGCATTCGAGACAGTCGAAAGACGTTGCCCGGACTGCGATCGCTGCAGAAGTACGCGGTACGGGCGGGCGGCGGGGTCAACCATCGGATGGGTCTCGGTGACGCCGCGCTGATCAAGGACAACCACGTCGCGGCGGCCGGCTCCGTCGTCGCGGCCCTGCGAGCCGTGCGGGCCGCTGCGCCGAACATCGCCTGCGAGGTAGAGGTCGACAGTCTCGAACAACTCGACGAGGTGCTCGCCGAGAACGTCGAACTCGTTCTGCTGGACAACTTCGCGCTGTGGCAGACGCACATGGCGGTGCAGCGCCGCGACAAGTTCGCGCCGGACACCAAGTTGGAATCCTCGGGTGGACTGACCGTCGACGTGGCTCGGGATTACGCGCGTACGGGGGTCGACTTCCTGGCGGTGGGCGGTCTGACACACTCGGTGACAGTGCTCGACCTCGGCCTGGACATGTAGCCGAGCCTCACGATTCGAGGAAGACGTTCGAAGATGGAATTGCAGAGTGCCCGTCTGGACAGCTGGATCTGGGCGGTGCGACTGTTCAAGACGCGGTCTGCCGCTGCCGCAGCCTGTCGCGGTGGGCATGTCCGCGTCAACGGCACCCCCGCAAAGCCCGGCCAACGCATCGGGCCGGACGACGAGATCCGGTTGCGCGTGGAGGGTGTGGAGAAGATCGTCGTCGTCGTACGTGCCATCACCAAACGCGTCGGCGCAGCGGTCGTCCCCGAGTGTCTGATCGATCGCAGTCCGCCGCCGCCAACGAAAGAGGTTCTGGCGTCGGTTCCCCGGCGTGACCGCGGAACGGGCCGTCCGACCAAGCGGGATCGACGTGACATCGATCGGCTGCGGCTGCGCCCCTCGTAGTCGTGAGCGTTGTGCGTACCTCCGGGGGCGCACAACGCGCTCGAGGGCGAAGCCCGGCTAGCGTCTCTTTCCGCTGCGGCGTGCGTTCGTTTTGGTCTTGACGACCGGTCGAGCCGGTTTGGAGGGCTGCGCCTTCTTCTTGACGGGCGCGTCGTCCGACGATCCGCGTGAACTTCGCGTCGACCGGCCCCGCACGATGCCGATGAATTCTTCGATGCGGTCGTCTTCCCGCTCCGCCACCCAGGCCAGTGCGATCTGTGTCTGCTCGACGTCGGTGACCGGGCGGTACACGAGATCTTTGCGAGCGTTGAATCGCGCAACCGAGTGCGGGACGATCGCCACGCCCAGCCCGGCGGCCACGTATTCGAAAGTCTCCGCTGTGCTGGTCATCGGTGGCAGTGCGGGACGATCGCCGGTGCTCAGTTCTGTTGCAACAGCAGCCCATTCGGGCACCGTGGTCGGATCGGCGAGCAGGTGTTCGTCGGCGAGGTCGAGAGCGGTGACCGAGTCGAATGCTGCGACCGCATGGTCTTTGGGTACCACCACGACCTGGATTTCCTGGTACAGCCCGATGGCGTTCAGACCTTCACGATCGATCGGCGGCCTGACGAAGCCGACGTCGACCGTTCCATCACGCAGATGAGACACCTGCGTGTCCGGAGTCGTTGCCACGACGGACAAGGCGACATCGGGAAACCGATCGGCCCAGATTCGCGTCCACTTGGTCAGCGTCACGCCCTCGGCGTATCCGATGGTGAAACTGCTCGGCTCCCCGGCAGCAGCCTGTGCACGCTCCGAACGCCGATCGTCCTCGGCGATCTCGACCAACGCGCGTTCGAGCAGATCGCGTCCGTCGGCGGTGAGTTCGGTGGGGGACGCACCCGGCACGAACAGGTCGACGCCGAGCAACTCTTCGAGTTCCACCACGGTCTTGCTGAGGCGGATTCGGGAGATTCCGAGCGACTGAGCAGCGCGGGCGAAATGCAGTTGTTGCGCCACTGCCGCATACCAGCGCAGTGTCTGCACATCGATGTTCACGGAGTCGAGCCTATGGGACGGTGCACGAAGCGCGGGACGGTGGCGTCGGGACCGCCGATTGCCGGATAAGCTGGTCCGGTGAGCCCGGAGAACAAACAGCAGACCATGAAGCCATTGACCGCGGCGAACAAGCTCGGCATCTATCTACCCGCAGCGCCGGAAGAGTTCCAGAACTCGATGATCAGCAGATCCGAGCTGGACGCCCTGCGCAGCAATCCGCCGCAGTGGCTGACCGACTTGCAGACCGACGGACCGTTCCCCCGCGACGTGATCGCGAAGAAGCTCGGTGTGTCCATCGCCGGATTGGCACGCGGCGGAGTCACCGAAGCGTTGACCAGCGTGGAGATCGAGGAACTGATCGCCAGCCCACCGCAGTGGCTGGTACGCGAGCGTCGGACTCAGATCCAGGTTCGCAAGGATGCCGAGCGCATCAAGGATAAGCAGGAAGCGCGTCGCACCGCGGGCAATCGGCCCACGAAACTGCGCAACCTCTAGGGAGCGACGACTCCGTCGAGGTAGCGCCACCGGCCGTCGACTCGGACGAAACGGCTGATCTCCGCCATCGTGCCGGCACCGTCGGGATGCTTGTACCGTGCCTCGAACTGCACGGTGCCGGTCTCGTCGAAAATTCCGCCTGCGTCGGCAGCAAAGATGTCGAGTCG
Source organism: Rhodococcus sp. NPDC080181 (assembly GCF_040702225.1). Taxonomy (NCBI): domain Bacteria; kingdom Bacillati; phylum Actinomycetota; class Actinomycetes; order Mycobacteriales; family Nocardiaceae; genus Rhodococcus; species Rhodococcus sp. NPDC080181. The sequence continues at coordinate 88,228 of NZ_JBFBKN010000009.1, read as the reverse complement.
ATACCACCGTTGGTCGGGGTCCAACTCCAGCTGGGCCGGTGCGGTGTCGGGATGCCACGACGTCCGCAGGTAGGCAACGTCACCGACGGCGAACGCGGTGAAGCGCGAGCGCATCAGCTTCTCGGCCGTCGGTGCATCGACGGGGCCCGTCAGGTACGGCTCGCAACAGGCGTCGAACGTGTCCCCACTCGAACACGGACACCGTCTACTCACTCGTCGACCTCCACTTCGACTGTGTAGGTACCGAGTTCGTGCTCGTCCCGCTTGCCCACGTCCTGAATCCAGGTGTTGGCTTCGAGCAGAGTGTCGAAGAGCCCCAATGGAATCGGATCTCCGCCGAGCGCATTCTTCATGATCACGCGGTATTTCCTCATGGGGTCACCCTTCGTACCGTGGCCAGAAATGTTGCGGCGGCAAAGAACAGGCCGGCGAACGTGCGGTTCATGGTCTTCTGCTGACGCTGCGACCGCATCATGCGCAGGACTCGTGATGCCAGCGAGGTGTAACCGGTCATCACCAGCATGTCGACGACGACCATGGTCGCGGCGATGGCGAGGTACTGGGTGATCAGCGGTCGCGTCGGGTCGAGAAACTGGGGCAGCACAGCGACCATGAACACGACGGCTTTCGGGTTGCTCGCGTTGACGAGAAATCCCCGCGCGAGCATCGTCGTGCCTCGATCCGCCACCGCGGGGGCGTCCGCGACTTCGGACGGAGCCGACCGCCACTGGCGGATGCCGAGGTAGACCAGATAGGCGACACCGAACCACTTGATCGCGGTGAAGGCCAGGGCCGAATTGGCCAGGACGGCACCGAGTCCGACTGCGACGATGCCGATCTGGACCAGCAGGCCGATCTGCAGCCCGAAGATGTTCCAGTACCCGCGGCGTAGGCCGTAGCGCAGACCTGTGGACATCGACGCGATGGCTCCGGCTCCGGGAGACAGACTGATGACGATGCTCGCGCCGAGGAAGGTGAGCCACACTGACCAGGACATGTGTTCATTGAACTACGCCCGTCAATTCGCATTCTGCGCGGTGGCCGGGTGTCGATACGGTCATTGTGGGGTAGACGCTGCAGATGGCAGACATCAGAACCATCGACACCGGTCCCCAGCAGGTCACGAGACAGACCGAGGTTCGGGCACCGGCAGCCGAACTGTTCGACATCGTGGCCGATCCCACCCGGCACGGCGAGCTGGACGGATCCGGCACAGTCAAGGACACCGTCCGCGGACCCGAGAGGTTGAGCAGCGGCGCGAAATTCTCCGTCGGCATGAAGCAGTACGGCGTGCCGTACAAGATCACCAGCACCGTGACCGAGTTCGTGGATGCGGATCGACACAAGATCATCGAGTGGCAGCACCCGATGGGCCACAGCTGGCGCTGGGAATTCGAGGAGAAGCAGCCCAGCCTGACCACTGTCACCGAGAGCTTCGTCTACGGCACCGCCAAGGTTCCGAAAATGCTCGAGTTGTTCAAGATGCCGCAGAAGAATGCGCAGGGCATCACGAGCACACTGCACAATCTGGCTGCTCGTTACGCCTGACCTCTCGGACAGCCCGTGGCGGTACGGGCCCTGCTCTACAGTGACCCGCATGCCGATCGAACCCGATACCAAGAACTGGACGTGGGTCCTCGACAGTGCCTGCCCCGACTGCGGGTTCGACTCGAGCGCCGTCGAATACGACGCCGTACCCGCGTTGATCCGCGCTGACGTGGATCGGTGGATCGCAGTGCTCCGTCGCGAGGACGCGGCAGTGCGTCCCGACGATTCGACATGGTCGGCGCTCGAATACGGCGCACATGTTCGGGATGCACACCGCATATTCCGCACTCGGTTGGCGCTGGTGCTGACCGAGGACGATCCCGAGTTCGACAATTGGGACCAGGACGCCACGGCCGTGGCCGAGAACTACAACGCGCAGAATCCGGCGACGGTGGCGTCGGAACTCGGGGAAGCGGCACATGCGTTGGCCGACGCCTTCTCGGCTGTGCCGCCGGAAGACCGTGATCGCAGAGGGCGACGCAGCGACGGTTCCCACTTCACCGTCGAAACTCTGGCTGCCTACTACATTCACGATCCCATCCACCATCTGTGGGACGTGCGGGGCTGAGCCGAATTCGGTGGAACTATCCTGGTGGTTCGGACAACACTGATTCGACCGAATCCCGGCACCGAACCGACTCCACGAAGGGGCCCACTATGCCTGCCCGCATCGAGCTCGCCCGCGTCGATCTACGCGGACGAACTCCATCCACTGCCGAACTACGCGGCGCTCTTCCCCGAGGCGGAGTGGATGTCGATTCGGTGCTGCATCAGGTTCGGCCCGTCGTCGACGCCGTCAAGGAACGTGGGGCCGACGCGGCCCTCGAGTTCAGCGAGAAGTTCGACGGAGTCCGACCGGACCGCGTTCGGGTTCCGCAGCAGGAATTGGTTCGAGCTCTCGACGAGCTGGACCCGGCCGTCCGGGCCGCCCTCGAGGTCGCGATCGAGCGAACCCGACTGGTGCACTCGGATCAACGCCGCACCGACCACACCACCCAGGTGGTGCCCGGCGGCACGGTGACCGAGCGCTGGATTCCGGTCGATCGCGTGGGTCTCTACGTGCCCGGTGGCAACGCTGTGTACCCGTCGTCGGTCGTGATGAACGTGGTGCCTGCGCAGATCGCTGGCGTCGGTTCGCTGGTGGTGGCGTCGCCGCCGCAGAAGAACTTCGGTGGATTACCCCACCCGACGATCCTGGCGGCCGCGCAGCTCCTCGGAGTCGACGAGGTCTGGGCCGTCGGCGGCGGTCAGGGCATCGCCCTGCTCACGTACGGCGGTGTCGACACCGACGGCGAAGAACTGGCGCCGGTCGATCTGATCACCGGCCCGGGCAACATATACGTCACGGCGGCCAAGCGACTGTGTCGTTCGCTCATCGGAATCGACTCCGAGGCAGGCCCTACCGAGATCGCGATTCTCGCCGACGCCACCGCGGATCCGCTGCACGTCGCAGCAGACCTGATCAGTCAAGCCGAGCACGACGTGATGGCCGCCAGTGTGCTGGTGACCGACAGCCTCGAACTCGCCGATGCCGTCGACGAGGCTGTCAATGCGCAGATGGCGTCCACCCGGCACGCGGAACGCGTCACCACGGCGCTGAGCGGTAGCCAGTCCGGAATCGTTCTGGTCGACGACGTCACACAGGGCCTGGCCGTGGTCAACGCCTATGCGGCCGAACACCTGGAGATTCAGACGAAGGACGCGTCCGACGTCGCCGCTCGCGTGCGCAGCGCCGGTGCTGTATTCGTGGGGGCGTGGTCTCCAGTGAGCCTCGGTGACTACTGCGCCGGCTCCAATCACGTACTGCCGACGGCCGGGTGCGCTCGGCATTCGTCCGGCCTGAGTGTGCAGACGTTCCTGCGTGGGATCCACGTGGTGGACTACAGCGAGGCCGCACTGAAAGATGTTGCTGCGCACGTCATTGCGCTGGCCAACGCCGAAGATCTCCCGGCTCACGGTGAGGCCGTTCGGCTGCGTTTCGAGGGGTTGCGTACCGGTGGTACATCATGAGTGATGCTCTGGGGCAATCAATTTCGCTCGACGATCTGCCGTTGCGCGAGGCGCTGATCGGCAAGTCGCCGTACGGCGCGCCGCAGCTCACCGTGCCGGTTCAGTTGAACACCAACGAGAATCCACACCCGCCGACGCAGGCACTGATCGACGACGTTGCCGAATCGGTGCGCATCGCCGCGGCGCAGCTGCACCGGTATCCGGATCGCGACGCAGACGACTTGCGAGCCGACCTGGCGCGTTATCTCACCGGGCAAACCGGCTTTGCGGTCGACACTGCCAACGTGTGGGCGGCCAACGGCTCCAACGAGATTCTGCAGCAACTCCTGCAGGCCTTCGGTGGGCCGGACCGTACCGCGCTGGGTTTCGTGCCGTCGTACTCGATGCACCCGATCATTTCGTCGGGGACTCAGACCGAGTGGATTCCGGCGCAGCGTCGGGCGGATTTCTCTCTCGACGTCGACTACGCAGTGCAGGCGATCGAGGAGCGTAAGCCGGACGTCGTGTTCGTGACCAGCCCCAACAATCCGACCGGGCACAGCATCGACGAGGCGGATCTACGTCGAATCCTCGACGCCGCACCGGGAATCGTCGTGGTCGACGAGGCGTACGCCGAATTCTCCTCGGCGGCAAGCGCAATCGGATTGATCGAGAGCTACCCCAGCAAGATCGTCGTCAGTCGGACCATGAGCAAGGCGTTCGCGTTCGCCGGCGGCCGGCTGGGATACCTCGTTGCGGCCCCGGCCGTGATCGACGCAATGCTGTTGGTGCGCTTGCCCTATCACCTCTCGGTGGTCACGCAAGCTGCCGCTCGGGCCGCGTTGCGGCACGCCGACGACACCCTGGCGAGCGTGGCCGCATTGTCGGCCGAACGCGATCGCGTTGCCGAAACGCTCGTCGCACAGGGGTACGACGTGGTGCCGTCCGACGCCAACTTCCTGCTCTTCGGCCGGTTCTCCGATGCGGCCGCCACCTGGCAGCGGTACCTGGACGACGGCGTGCTCATCCGGGACGTCGGAATTCCCGGGTATCTGCGTGTCACCATCGGACTCGCTCACGAGAACGACCGATTCCTTACCGTCAGCTCGGAACTCGCATCGACCGAAAGAGCAGAGGCACTGCAGTGACCACACCCGCTCCCCGCATCGCCAAGATCGAGCGCTCTACCAAGGAATCCGACATCTCCGTCGAGCTGAACCTCGACGGCACCGGCATCGTCGACATCTCCACCGGCGTGCCGTTCTACGACCACATGCTCACTGCCCTCGGCACCCATGCCCGCTTCGATCTCACCGTGCGGGCCAAGGGCGACATCGAGATCGAGGCGCATCACACGGTCGAGGACACTGCGATCGTGCTCGGGCAAGCGCTGGGACAAGCCCTCGGCGACAAGTCCGGCATCACCCGCTTCGGCGACTCGTTCATTCCGATGGACGAGACACTCGTGCATGCGGCGGTCGACGTGTCCGGCCGTCCCTACTGCGTGCACACCGGCGAGCCGGACTACATGGTGCACTCGGTGATCGGCGGCTACCCGGGTGTTCCGTACTCCACCGTGATCAACAAGCATGTGTTCGAGACCTTGGCGTCCAACGCTCGGATCGCGTTGCATGTCCGCGTCATCTACGGCCGCGACCAGCACCACATCACCGAGGCGGAGTTCAAGGCCGTCGCTCGGGCGCTGCGTCAGGCCACCGAATACGACCCTCGGGTCACCGGAATTCTCTCCACCAAGGGCAGTCTGTGATCGGTCGAGCGGTGCTCGTGCGTTGAGTGGTCTGAGTTCGATTCGTGGCCTCCCGGCCGCGATGGCCATGGGTGCGGCCGCGTTCGGCGGCTGGGGCCTGTTGCTCCCGGTGGTTCCGCTGGCGGTGTCGCAATCGGGTTCGTCCGACGCGGTGGCGGCAGCCAGCACCGCGATCTTCATGGCCACCACGGTCATCACCCAACTGTTCGTTCCCTCGATGCTGGTTCGCGTCGGCCATCGGCCCGTGCTTGCGGCCGGTTGCCTGCTTCTGGGTGTTCCCGCGTTGCTGTTCGTCGTGTCGGTGCAGGCCGTACCGGCATTGGCCGTATCGGCGCTGCGGGGCACGGGTTTCGGAATGTTGACGGTCGCCGGGGCCGCCATCGTCGCCGAGTTGGCACCGACCCACTTGCTCGGCCGCGCGACGGGAGCACAGGGGATCGCGGTCGCGCTGTCGCAGATGGTGACGTTGCCGCTGGGCCTGGTGATCTTCGCGGCCAGCCCGACGGCGGTGTTCGTACTGGGGGCTCTGGTTCCCGCTGCGGGCTTGATCGGGGTGGCTCTGTTGCCGCCTACCCGGCCCGCACCGCAACCGGCTCGGGTCGACCGGGTCCGCCTCGACGCCCGGCGGTTCCTGGTGCCGTGCCTCGTCGTTGCGTCGGTGTCGGCGTCGTACGGCGGCATCACCAGTCTGCTGCCGATCGCCGAATCCGAGCGAGCCGCGATGATCGGCGTGGCCCTCGCCGTGGTCAGTGCCGCGATGCTGGTCGGTCGATATGCCGCCGGCTCGGTTGCCGATCGCATCGGAATCGGCCGGTCGGTGGTGCCTGCGCTCATCTCCGCGGCCCTGGGCGTCGGTTTGTTCGCCGTTGCCGCCGCAGGTGACATGCCTGCCGCACTGTTCTTCGTCGCCGCGGTGTTGTTCGGAATCGGTTACGGCGCATGCCAGAACGACAGTCTGGTGATGGCCTTCGACGCGGCGGGGCCCGCGCGGTACAGCAGCGCCAGTGCCGTGTGGAACATCAGCTTCGATGCCGGTACCGGCGCAGGGGCGCTCGCCCTCGGTGTGATCGCGACGAGTGTGGGCTACACCGCCGGGTTCACTGCAGGTGCAGCCACCGTTGCCGTTGTCGCGGCGGTGGCACTGATCGCGCGTCCACGTCCCCGATAGACTCGTTCCATGACTTCTGTGGTGTTGCTCGACTACGGCTCGGGCAATCTGCACTCGGCGAAAAGGGCGTTGGCCCGCGTCGGTGCCGACGTGACGGTGACCTCCGACTTCGACGAAGCCCTGAATGCAGAAGCGCTGGTGGTTCCCGGGGTCGGTGCATTCGCCGCCTGTATGGAGGGTCTGACGGCCGTTCGAGGTGAGCGCATCATCGGGCGTCGTCTCGCGGGTGGCCGCCCGGTGCTGGGAATTTGCGTCGGAATGCAGATCCTCTTCGATCGCGGTGTCGAGTTCGGCGTCGAGGCGGACGGGTGCGGCGAATGGCCGGGCACCGTCGAACGCCTGCAGGCCGAAGTGCTCCCGCACATGGGTTGGAACACCGTCGAGGCTCCGGAGAACAGCGTGCTGTTCGACGGCATCGACCCCGAGACACGGTTCTATTTCGTCCATTCCTACGCCGCGCAGCAGTGGGAACTCGAACCGAGCGAGACCATCGCCGCGCCGTTGCTCACGTGGGCCGATCACGGTGGCCGCTTCCTCGCTGCCGTGGAGAACGGCGCGCTCTCGGCCACGCAGTTCCACCCCGAGAAGTCCGGCGACGCCGGTGCCGCGTTGCTCGAGAACTGGGTTCGATCGGTGTGAGCGAACGCGAGTTCTCGCTCGGCCGGTTGGCGTTTCGAGCGCTCGGGGCGGCAGTTGCGGTACTCGCCCTCGCGACCGTGTCGATTGCTGTGTGGCAGCCCACCGCCGGCGTTGCTCTGCTCATCGCGTTGGCCGGAGTTGTCGGGGCGATCACGGCCATGGGGGTCGTGTCCACGCGCATGACGCGCAAGGAACTCGGTCCCGACAGCTGACGGTTCGTCCCGGCGGCCTGCGGATCCAGGCAGTGCTGACCCGTTTTGAATTCGACGCGAGTCGGCCCGTAGCATAACCGCACGTGAGCCTGGTCTTATTGCCTGCTGTCGATGTCGCAGGCGGCGAAGCTGTCCGTCTCGTTCAAGGGGAAGCCGGTAGCGAAACGAAGTACGGTTCGCCCCGTGATGCCGCCCTGGCGTGGCAGAACGACGGCGCCGAGTGGGTCCATCTGGTGGATCTCGATGCAGCGTTCGGGCGCGGGTCCAACCGTGAACTGTTGGTCTCGGTCGTCGGTGAGCTCGATGTGAAGGTCGAGCTCTCGGGCGGAATTCGCGACGACGATTCCCTGCGCGCCGCCCTCGCAACCGGATGCGCACGCGTCAACCTGGGTACGGCGGCTCTGGAAGACCCCGAGTGGTGCGCTCGGGCGATCGGCGAATTCGGCGATCGTGTCGCGGTCGGCCTCGACGTGCTGATGGTGGACGGCGCGCCTCGTCTGCGTGGCCGCGGTTGGGTCAGTGACGGCGGTGGCCTGTGGGAGGTACTCGAGCGGCTCGAACGCGACGGCTGCTCGCGGTACGTCGTCACCGACGTCACCAAGGACGGCACCCTGACCGGCCCGAACCTCGAACTTCTCGCCGACGTGTGCGACAGGACCGACAAGCCGGTCATCGCGTCCGGCGGCGTGTCGACGATCGCCGACCTCGAAGCGATCGCCGGACTGGTCGACCGTGGCGTGGAGGGATCCATCGTCGGAAAAGCCTTGTACGCCGGGCGTTTCACACTGCCCGATGCCCTCGCGGCAGTGTCTCGGTAACGACGAATGACCCTTCCCGAGGAACCGAGTCGTCTGCTCGAGATCGCCCGTGGGTTGCTCGACGGCATCCATGATCGGTTCCTCGCGGGCGTCGGCGCACCGAGTGCCGTGCAGAAGGGCCCCGACGACTTCGCCACCGCGGTGGATCTCGAACTCGAGCGTCGTCTGGGCGCGGAACTGTACGACGCCACCGGAATCGCCGTTCACGGTGAAGAGTTCGGCGGTCCCGATCTGAACTCCGGTCTCGTATGGGTACTCGACCCGATCGACGGCACATTCAACTACTCGTCCGGATTGCCCTCTGCCGGAACGTTGTTGGCGTTGCTCGACGACGGGGTGCCGGTCCTCGGGCTCACGTGGCTACCGCTGGTGAATCAGCGATTCTCTGCCGTGGCAGACGGCCCGTTGCTTCTGAACGGGGCACCGCTACCCGCACTGCAACCGAAGTCGTTGCGGGAGTCGATGATCGGGTTCGGTGCGTTCAACGTTGCCAGCCGTGGATCCATCCCCGGCCGCTTCCGGTTTCGCATTCTCGAAGAGTTGTCGATGCACTCCTCGCGGCTGCGCATGCACGGTGCCACCGGAGTCGATCTGGCGTACACCGCCAGCGGCGTACTGGGCGGTGCGGTGGTCTTCGGATACCGCGCCTGGGACAACGCTGCCGGGGCCCTGCTGGTTCGTGCTGCGGGCGGAATCGTCACCGATCTCGATGGCCGACCGTGGACCATCGATTCGAAGTCGGTGCTCGCGGCCGGCCCCGGAGTACACGGCGAACTGCTGAAGGTGATCACCGAACTCGGTGCACCCGGCGACTATCTGGAAGGACCGGTGCGATGAGCGTTGCGGTCAGAGTGATCCCGTGCCTCGATGTCGACGCCGGACGTGTCGTCAAGGGCGTCAACTTCGAAAACCTCCGCGACGCAGGTGATCCCGTCGAGCTCGCGGCAGCGTACGACGCACAGGGAGCCGACGAACTGACGTTCCTCGACGTCACGGCGTCCACATCCGATCGAGGAACCATGCTCGACGTCGTCAGCCGCACCGCCGAGCAGGTGTTCATTCCCCTGACCGTCGGTGGGGGAGTACGCACTGTCGCCGACGTCGACCTACTGCTGCGGGCCGGTGCCGACAAGGTCAGCGTCAACACCGCGGCCATCGCTCGGCCGGAGTTGCTGCGCGAGCTCAGTGAGCGATTCGGGTCCCAGTGCATCGTCCTGTCGGTCGATGCACGCACCGTCCCGCAGGGACAGCAGGACACCCCGTCGGGCTGGGAAGTCACCACCCACGGCGGCAAGCGTGGAACCGGTATCGACGCTGTCGAATGGGCAGTACGCGGTGCCGAACTGGGAGTCGGTGAGATCCTTCTCAATTCGATGGATGCCGACGGCACGAAGGCCGGATTCGACCTGCCGATGATCGCGGCGGTCCGGTCCGCCGTGCACGTTCCCGTCATCGCCAGCGGAGGAGCAGGGCGCGTCGAACATTTCGCGCCCGCCGTCCACGCCGGAGCCGACGCCGTCCTTGCCGCAAGCGTGTTCCACTTCGGGGACCTCACCATCGGCCAGGTCAAAGAATCGATGCGCGCCGAGCGCATCGTCGTCCGCTAGCGAAGAGGTTTTCGATGACTCTCGACCCGACGCTGTCCGCCCGGCTCAAGCGAAACGAGGCCGGGCTGTTCAGTGCTGTGGTGCAGGAGCGCTCGACCGGCCAGGTACTGATGGTTGCCTGGATGGACGACGAAGCGTTGTCGCGCACGCTCGCGACGCGCAAGGGCACCTACTACTCCAGGTCCAGGCAGCAGTACTGGGTCAAGGGCGAGACCTCGGGGCACACGCAGTACGTGCACGAGGTGCGGCTCGATTGTGACGGGGACACAGTGCTGTTGGTCGTCGACCAGATCGGCGCGGCATGCCACACCGGCACCCACACCTGCTTCGACTCCGACGTGCTGTTGGGGCCCGCGGCTCAGGCGTGACCGGTTCCTGCGGCAATTCCCTTGTCCAGCTGAGTGAGTAGCGTCGTACTCAGAGTCGACAGTCGACCCACCTCCGCGTCGGACAATCCGTCGAATATCAGAGCCTGCACTGTCTCGACGTGTCCTGGTGCCGACGCCACGACCTTCTCCATACCGGCGTCGGTCAGCACCGCATAGGAACCGCGGCTCCCCGGAATACTCTCGCGGCGAACCCATCCCGCTTTCTCGAGCTTGGTGACCACGTGCGACAGACGTGACAGTGACGCGTTGGCGTACTCCGCGAGATCGCGCAGTTGAATTCGTCGCTGTGGATTCTCGCTGACGACCGCGAGGACGAAGTAATCGAAGTGGGTCAACTGCGAATCGCGTTGCAGCTGGGCGTCCAATGCTGCGGGCAGTCGGGTGACCAGGGCGACGAGCGCACGCCACGCCTCTTGCTGGCTCTCGGTGAGCCAGCGGGGATCCACCGCATCATTCGGTGTCGCCGACGTGTCCATCGCGGGTACCTTTCGATCGAGACAGTTGTGTTCTGCACATGATGCCTCGAGCATCCCCGGGCCCGAGGCATCGCGTCGAACAACCGGCCTAGCTGCGGTGCGCGCGCAGGTATTCCAGCGCCTTGTCCGCGTGGGCCTCGAATCGCACCTCACTGGAGAAACTCTCGAGGACCTTGCGGTCGGTACCGATGACGAACGTCGCGCGCTTGACCGGGGAGAGCTTGGCGAGCAGGCCGCGCTTGACCCCGAATGCCGTCGCGACGGCACCGTCCTCGTCGGAGAGCAACGGATAGTCGAACGATTTGGCGGCGGCGAACTCGGCCTGCTTGGCGACCGCGTCGGCGCTGATGCCGACCCGGGTGGCACCCACCTCGGCGAATTCGCCTGCGAGATCGCGGAAATGGCAGGCTTCGGCGGTGCATCCGGGGGTGAAAGCAGCCGGGTAGAAGAACAGCACTATCGGACCGTCGGTCAGCAATTCGGTCAGCGTTCGCAGCTTTCCGGTCTGGTCCGGCAGGGAAAAATCGGGAACGAGCTCGCCTGGTTTCATGGTCGGCAGGTTACCGCGCGCGAGGGTGTCGCCGCCGAACCTGGGAGGATGGGGTCATGCACGGCGAGACGACTCCCCACACGAGCCCCACCGAGACCGCATCCATGGACGCCGCACCCATCGACGCCCAACCCACCGATGCCGCGGACTCGACCACGTCCCGGGAGGTGTTCCGCCAGCTCGCCGCCGAGCATCGAGTGGTGCCGGTGACGCGAAAGGTGCTCGCCGACTCCGAAACTCCGTTGTCGGCGTACCGCAAGCTTGCCGCCGACCGACCCGGAACGTTCTTGCTCGAATCCGCGGAGAACGGGCGTTCGTGGTCGAGATGGTCGTTCATCGGTGCGGGTGCGCCTGCGGCGCTGACGGTGGTCGACGGCGAGGCGGCGTGGCGCGGCAACGTGCCCGCAGGCGTCCCGAGCGGCGGTGACCCCCTCGACGTGTTGGCCCGAACCTTGGAGCTACTCCATTCCGAGCGCGTGCCGGGCCTGCCGCCGTTGACCGGCGGAATGGTCGGATACCTCGGATACGACTCGGTGCGGCGCATCGAGAAGTTGCCCGAACATGCGCAGGACGATCTCGGCATTCCCGAGATGGTCATGTTGCTGGCCACCGATCTGGCGGCCGTGGACCATCACGAAGGATCGATCACCCTGATCGCGAACGCGGTCAACTGGAACGGCACCGACGAGCACGTCGACCGGGCCTACGACGACGCGGTGAGTCGCCTGGACCGGATGTGCGCGGATCTGTCCGAGCCTGCTGCGTCGACGGTGTCGGTCTTCTCCAAGTCCGCGCCCCGTTTCCGCAGGCAGCGGACATCGGAGGGATTCGGTGCCGATGTCGAGCGGCTGGTCGAGGAGATCGAGGCCGGTGAAGCGTTTCAGGTGGTGCTCTCGCAGCGCTTCGAGATGGACACCGAGGCGTCTCCTCTCGACGTCTATCGCATGCTGCGGGCCTCGAATCCCAGCCCGTACATGTATCTGATGCACGTACCAGGGGAGAACGACGAGACTGCGTTCTCGATCGTCGGATCCAGCCCCGAAGCTCTCGTGACGGTCAAGGACGGTCTCGCGACCACGCACCCGATCGCCGGTACGCGCTGGCGCGGTGCCTCCGAGGAGGACGATGTGCTGCTCGAGAAGGATCTGCTGGCCGACGAGAAGGAGAACGCGGAGCATCTGATGCTCGTCGATCTCGGTCGCAACGATCTCGGCCGAGTGTGTGCTCCCGGGACGGTGCGCGTGGGCGACTATCGCCATATCGAGCGCTACAGCCACGTCATGCACCTGGTGTCGACGGTGACGGGACGGCTCGCCGAGGGAAAGCGGGCTCTGGACGCAGTCAAGGCGTGCTTCCCCGCGGGCACGCTGTCGGGTGCACCCAAGGTGCGGGCGATGGAACTGATCGACGAGCTCGAGCCGACGCGGCGTGGCATCTACGGCGGCATCGTCGGCTATCTCGACTTCGCCGGGGACGCCGATACCGCAATCTCGATTCGCACCGCGCTCATCAAGGACGGCACGGCGTACGTGCAGGCCGGTGCCGGAGTCGTGGCCGACTCGGTAGCGGAGTACGAGGACGAAGAAGCGAGGAACAAGGCCATGGCCGTGCTGAGTGCCGTCGCAGCAGCCGAAACGCTGCGTGAGGTAGGTGGCCGATGACCGAACGCTCCGGCGGCCGCGGATCGGCCGTTCTGCCTGTCGTGCTGCTCGTGGTTGCGGCCGCATGCCTGTGGGGTGCGTCCAGAATGACGTGGGTGAGCGTGACGTCCTCCGACGGTCTCGGCGAGAGCCGGACCGACGATCTCGTCGGCAGTACCTGGGCCGCGGCGACGACTCCTCTCGCCTTGGTGCTTGTCGCTGCTGTGGCGGCCTCGTTCGCGGTGCGCGGGTGGGCATCTCGGGTTCTGGCGTTGCTCATCGCGGTGGTTGCGATCGCTGCGGCGATTCCGGCCGTTCGGCTACTCGCCGCGGGGGCTTCGGACTCGGAGGCGGCTGCGCTCGCCGAGCTCCCGGCTCGTGCCGAGGTGACGATGACGACGGCATCGACACTGCCCGCGCTGATCACGCTCGCAGGGGCCCTGTGTGCGTTCGCGGCGGCTGCCCTGTCGATTCGGAAATCTTTTGGCCCACAGGTACTCTCGTCCAAGTACGCAGCTCCTGCTGTGCGGCGCGACGAAGTGGCTCGCCGGGCCGCTGGAACCACGTCCGCCGTGGGTGCACAGGACGAGGGTGAAGACCTGACCGAGCGCATGATGTGGGACGCGCTCGATGCCGGTGAAGACCCTACCGACGAGTCCGGTACCCGGCGTTCGTCGGATTGATTCGGCCCTCTACGCTAGGTTCCGACCTCGATGAGATTCCTCACATCGAATGTCGATGCTCAGAAAGGACTGGGGCACCATGACTGTTCTCGACTCGATTCTCGACGGTGTACGAGCCGACGTCGCCGCGCGTGAATCGGTGATCGATTTCGCTGCGGTGAAGGCAGCAGCGAAGCTGGCCCCGGCACCTCTCGACGCGGCGGCTGCCCTCCGCGAGGACGGCATCGGCGTCATTGCCGAGGTCAAGCGTGCGAGCCCGTCCAAGGGCGCGTTGGCCGACATCGGTGATCCTGCGGTGCTCGCGCGTGCCTACGAGCAGGGTGGCGCTCGGGTCATCAGCGTGTTGACCGAGGAGCGTCGTTTCCGGGGATCGCTCGCCGATCTCGACGCGGTGCGAGCCGCAGTCTCGATTCCTGTGCTGCGCAAGGATTTCATCGTCGGTCCGTACCAGATCCACGAGGCCCGAGCCCACGGCGCGGACGTCATCTTGCTGATCGTCGCGGCCCTGGAGCAGGACGCACTCACGTCTCTTCTCGATCGCACGGAGTCACTCGGCATGACGGCACTCGTCGAGGTCCACACCGAGGCCGAGGCCGATCGCGCACTCGAGGCGGGTGCCAGCGTCATCGGTATCAACGCCCGCAACCTCAAGACCCTCGAGATCGATCGCGACAGTTTCGGCCGTATCGCGCCCGGTCTGCCCAGTGAGATCATTCGCGTTGCCGAGTCGGGAGTGCGGGGCACTGCCGACCTTCTCGCGTACGCCGGAGCCGGCGCCGACGCAGTGTTGGTCGGAGAAGGTCTGGTCACCGCGGGCGATCCGCGCACTGCGGTCTCGGACCTGGTGACGGCGGGCACGCACCCGTCGTGCCCGAAACCCGCACGCTGAACCGGCACCCCACCCGAACGCGGCGACGGTCCGCCGTTGGGGCACACTGGAGGGGTGAGCACCAGCCAAACTTCTTCCGCCGCGGACGCCCCTCAGGTAGTCCGCTTCAAGGGCGCTGATCTGCCGCAGAGCAGCATCGGCCTCACCGATCGCAGCGCGCACGAGCCCGACGTGGGCGGTCACTTCGGCGTGTACGGGGGCAGGTTCGTGCCCGAGGCGTTGATGGGTGTGATCGAGGAAGTCACCGCCGAGTACGAGAAAGTGCGCAGCGACAACGAGTTCCTCGGTGAGCTGGATCGGCTGCAGCGCGATTACACCGGTCGCCCATCTCCGGTGTTCGAGGCGACCCGGTTGTCCGAGCATGCCGGTGGCGCTCGGATCCTGCTCAAGCGAGAAGACCTGAATCACACCGGTTCTCACAAGATCAACAACGTGCTCGGGCAAGTTCTGCTCGCCAAGCGAATGGGCAAGACTCGTGTCATCGCAGAGACCGGTGCCGGTCAGCACGGCGTCGCGACCGCCACGGCCTGTGCCCTGATGGGTCTCGACTGCGTCGTCTACATGGGTGAGGTCGACACCGAGCGCCAGGCCCTCAACGTCGCCCGGATGCGTTTGCTCGGGTCGGAAGTCGTCGCAGTGAAGTCCGGTTCGCGCACTCTCAAGGATGCGATCAACGAGGCACTGCGAGACTGGGTCACCCACGCCGACAACACTTATTACTGCTTCGGAACCGTCGCGGGGCCGCATCCGTTCCCGGTGATGGTCCGCGATTTCCAGCGCATCATCGGCCTCGAAGCGCGGCAGCAGGTCCTCGCATCCACCGGCCGCCTGCCCGATGCCATCGCGGCATGCGTCGGCGGCGGGTCCAACGCCATCGGAATCTTCCACGCGTTCATCGACGACGCCGATGTGCGTCTCGTCGGGTTCGAGGCTGCCGGCGACGGAGTCGAGACCGGTCGTCACGCGGCGACCATCAGCGGTGGTACGCCTGGAGCCCTGCACGGTGCCTACTCGTACCTGCTGCAGAACGAGGACGGCCAGACAGTCGAATCCCATTCCATCTCAGCAGGATTGGACTATCCCGGGGTCGGACCCGAGCATTCGTACCTGCACGACATCGGGCGCGCCGAGTACCGCGGCGTGACGGACACCGAGGCGATGAACGCCTTCAAGCTGCTGTGCCGCACCGAGGGCATCATCCCGGCCATCGAATCGTCGCACGCCATCGCCGGCGCACTCACCCTCGGCAAGGAACTGGGTGAAGGTGCCATCATCCTGGTCAACCTGTCCGGTCGCGGCGACAAGGACGTCGACACCGCAGCCGAGTGGTTCGGTCTGATCGACGGAGACGGCGAAGCGAACGTGGACGACGAAGCAGGTATCAAGCCATGAGCAACAACGACTCTCGCCTCTCCGGGACGTTCGCCCAGTGCCGTGCCGAAGGGCGCGCTGCACTCGTCGGATACTTGCCCGCCGGCTTTCCGACCGTCCCCCGGTCGATCGAGGTCTTCAAGACCATGGTCGATGCCGGGTGCGACATCGTCGAGGTCGGCATCCCGTACTCCGATCCGGTGATGGACGGCCCCACGATCCAAGCTGCTGCAGACGTGGCGCTGCGGGCCGGTGCCCGGGTCAAGGACGTCTTCGCCGTCACCGAGCAGGTCGCAGCCGCGGGTGGCAAAGCGGTCGTCATGACCTACTGGAATCTGGTGCTCAAATACGGCATCGAGAATTTCGCCCGGAGCCTCGCCGATGCGGGTGGACTCGGAATCATCACTCCCGACCTGATCCCCGATGAGGCTCAGGAATGGATCGAGGTCTCGGATCGGTACGGACTCGACCGAATCTTCCTCGTCGCACCGTCGACGACGGAGGAGCGACTCGTCAGCACCGTCGAAGCCAGCAGCGGCTTCGTCTACGCCGCCTCGACGATGGGCGTGACCGGTGCCCGCGACGCGGTGTCCTCGATGGCACCGGCGTTGGCGGCGCGTATCCGCGAGCATTCCGACATCCCGATCGGCGTCGGTCTCGGCGTTCGGTCGGGCGCACAGGCTGCCGAGATCGCGAAGTATGCCGACGCGGTAATCGTCGGCTCGGCTTTGGTGACGGCTGTCGACAACGGTCTCGACGCGGTTCGTGACCTGACGACCGAACTCGCCGAGGGTGTCCGCTCCGCTAACGTAGCGTCGTGACTTCGACCGCCTTCCTGGCCTATATTCCCAGTCCCGCGCAGGGGGTGTGGCACGTCGGACCGCTCGCGCTCCGTGCCTACGCCCTGTTCATCATCATCGGCATCGTGGTGGCCGTGGTGTGGGGAGATCGCCGGTGGGTCGCTCGCGGCGGAACCAAGGGCACGGTCCTCGACGTCGCCGTGTGGGCCGTACCTTTCGGGCTTCTCGGTGGCCGGCTGTACCACGTGGCCACCGACTGGAAGACGTACTTCGGTGCCGGCGGTCGGCCGATCGAGGCGCTCTACGTGTGGAACGGCGGCCTCGGAATCTGGGGCGCGGTGTTCCTCGGCGGAGTCGGTGCCTGGATCGCGTGTCGTCGACGCGGCATCCCACTCCCGGCATTCGGTGACGCGGTAGGCCCGCCGATCCTGCTGGCCCAGGCAATCGGCCGCATCGGCAACTACTTCAACCAGGAGCTCTACGGTCGCGAAACCACGCAACCGTGGGGTCTCGAGATCTACGAGCGACTCGATGCGAACGGCCGGCTCGATCCGCTGAACGGCGTCTCCACCGGAATGGTCGAGAAGGTCGTCCACCCCACGTTTCTCTACGAACTGCTGTGGAGCGTCCTGATCGTCGTCCTCCTGGTACTCGTCGATCGGAAGTACACGATCGGCCACGGTCGACTGTTCGCGCTCTACGTGGCCGGATACTGCGTCGGTCGGTTCTGGGTGGAACTCATGCGAGACGACTTCGCGACGAAGATCGCCGGCATTCGCGTGAACTCGTTCACCTCGGCGATCATCTTCGTGCTCGCGGTCGCCTATTTCGTTCTCGCCACCAAGGGTCGCGAAGACCCGGCGGCATTGAAGTCGAACGACGACGACGGTCGTGACAGCGAAGACAAGACGGGTGGCGAGTCCGCCGACGGCGATCCGCAGGAAGGCACGGGCGAGACATCGTCCGAGAAGAAAGCCGAGGAAGAAGGCAGTACCCGTGGTTGATTTCGAGAAGAGGGCACACCCCGACCCTGCCGATTCGGGCGGCGGCACCGACAAGTCGGCCGGCTCTTTCGGTACACCGTTCGACTACGACGCAACGGCCGAGGCGTCGCTCTCCGAGCCGCCCGCGACATCCGAGTCCGCACCCTCGCACGGTCCCGCCGGTTCTACCGGACCGGGCTGGGACACCTATTCGGGTATCGGCAACGGGCCCGGCTGGTCCAGTACTCCCAGCTATCCGGCCCCCAGCCCGGACGGCAGTATCGACAATTCGATCGGTGGCCTTCCGCCGTCCGCCGGTTACCCGACACCGGGATCCGAGTACCAGGGATACGGTCAGCCGGGATACGGCCAACAGTCGCCCTACGGTCCCCCACAGGGGTACGGCCAGACCGGGGGATACAGCCAACAGGGGTATGGCCAGCAGGGGTATGGCCAGCAGTCGGGCTACGGCCAGCAAGGGTATGGCCAGCAGCAGGGTTACGGCCAGCAGGGTTACGGCCAGCAGAATTACGGCCGAGCACAGGGCTTTTCGGCCGGGCCCGGTTTCGGTGTCGGACCCGACGCGCCGTACGGGCGGGATCCGGTCACCGGTGAACCGTTGTCGGACAAATCGAAGATCGTCGGTGGACTACTTCAGCTGTTCCTCGGCTGGCTCGGCGTGGGTCGTTTCTACATCGGTAGCACCGGAATCGGCGTCGCGCAGTTGCTGCTGTTCTTCTTCGGCGTGCTGCTGACCGTGGTGTTCGGTCTCGGCTTGATTCTGTTGTTCGGACTGTTCGTGTGGCATGTCGTGGACGCCGTGCTGATTCTCGTCGGCAATGTTCCCGACAGTCGCGGGCTCAAGCTGCGAGACTGATCGACCTACCCGTAGCGCGTCGTCGAGGGAGTTCGTTGTGAGTGATTCAGGTACATCGTCATCGGACGGATCGACACCGGGCGGATCGGCGGGAGACGGCTCGGGTTCGGAGCCCACCATCTCGTTCGAGAAGAACGCGGCACCGGGCCCGGTGTACGGCGCTCCCGACCCCAGCTACGGTCCGCCGAATTGGGGCAGTGATCCGTACGGCGCGTCCGGAGGTGACGACCGTAGCTCCGGTGCACCGGACGGTCCACCGCCCGGTGCGGGTTACCCGCCGCCCCCGTTTCCGGGCGGTCCCCAATACGGAGGTCCCCAGTACGGAGGACCCCAGTACGGAGGACCCCACTACCTAGGCCCCCAGTACGCCGGTGCTCCCGGTTGGGTGGATCCGAGCGCTCCTTACGGACGGCATCCCGTCACCGGTGAACCGTTCTCGGACAAGCAGAAGCTCACTGCCGGGCTGCTGAACATCCTGCTGGGTGTTTTCGGCGCAGGACGCTTCTATTTGAATCAGCCGGGAATTGCGGTGGCGCAGATCGCGGTCACGTGGCTCACGTGCGGCATCGGCGGTATCTGGCCGCTGATCGACGGGATCATGATGCTCACGGGCAGCGTGCGCGATGAACACGGGCGCCCCCTGCGCGACTGAGCCCAGCGCCGTTCGCGATTGCATCGTTGCGATCGGCAACTGATACGATTTCGCCATCCGAGAGCGATCTCGGATTCTTTCGCGGGCCAGAGCTGTCCCGGTGAATTCCCGATAGGCATCGAATTCGGTCGATCCGGCACTTTATGTCGGTTCGGGCGACCAGCCGGCGGGGTAGCCGAGGCTCACAGTGCAGCGTGTCGACACTGCGCCATCCGAAGCACCCACCGGTCTACGTGGAGGTGATCGTGGTGTTGTTTTCTCGGATGCCTGCCGAGCAAGGACTGTACGACCCGAGCGCGGAGAAGGACTCCTGCGGCGTCGCGATGATCGCCGACATCGCCGGACGCCGTTCGCACTCGATCGTGTCCGACGGTGTTCTGGCACTGGAGAATCTGGAACATCGTGGTGCTGCCGGTGCCGAGCCCAACAGTGGTGACGGCGCGGGCATTCTGATCCAGCTGCCCGTAGAACTTCTCGATTCGTTGTCGTCGTTCGAGTTACCGTCCGCCAACGGCGACGGCGAGAACACCTTCGCGGCGGGTGTCTGCTTTCTGCCGCAGGGCATCCGTGAGCGCGGGTCGGCCGTGCAGCGAGTCGAATCCATTGCAGCCGAAGAGGGTCTCGAGGTCCTGGGGTGGGTTCCGGTCGAGGTCGATCCCGATCGTGCCGATGTCGGACTGACGGCGCTCGGATGCATGCCGTACATGAGCTATCTCTTCGTCGCGGCCCCCGAGGTCGACGGTTCACGTCCGGCCGGTCTCGAACTCGACCGATTGGTGTACGGGCTGCGTAAGCGGTCGGAGCGCGTCACCCCGGAGATCGAGGCAGAAGGCTCGGGCCTGTTCTTCCCTTCGCTGTCCGCACGCACCATCGTCTACAAGGGCATGCTCACCACCATGCAGCTGCCCCTGTTCTTCCCGGAGCTGCGTAACCCGTTGTGTACGAGTGCAATTGCCATCGTGCACAGTCGTTTTTCCACCAATACCTTCCCGTCGTGGCCGTTGGCGCACCCGCACCGCTACGTAGCGCACAACGGAGAGATCAACACGGTCAAGGGCAACAGGAACCGGATGCGAGCTCGGGAAGCGATGCTGTCCAGCGATCTCATCCCCGGCGATCTGGAGCGGCTCTTCCCCATCTGTAATCCCGATGCATCCGATTCGGTGTCGCTCGACGAGGTCCTCGAATTGCTGCACCTGGGCGGCCGGAGCGTTCCCCACGTCGTGATGATGATGGTGCCGGAGCCGTGGGAGAACCATCGCACGATGGATCCGCGGGTACGGGCGTTCTATCAGTTCCACTCGTCGATGATGGAAGCGTGGGACGGTCCGGCCTGCGTCACGTTCACCGACGGTAGCTACGTCGGGGCCGTTCTCGATCGCAACGGTCTGCGCCCCGGTCGGTGGTGGCAGACGGCCGACGGTCGGGTGATCCTCGCCAGCGAGGCGGGTGTCCTGGACGTGCCGCAATCTCAGGTCGTCGCCAAGGGCCGCCTCGAACCGGGCAAGATGTTTCTGGTCGACACCGTCGCCGGGCGTCTCGTTCCCGACGAGGAGATCAAACTGCAACTGGCGCAGGAACATCCCTACCAGGAATGGCTGCACGCCGGATTGCTGGAAATCAAGAGCCTGCCCGAGCGCGCCCACATTCAGTACAACCACGAGTCCGTGATTCGCAGACAGATCGCCTTCGGCTACACCGAGGAAGATCTCCGCGTCGTGCTCACGCCGATGGCCGCCTCCGGGGGCGAGCCACTGGGGTCGATGGGGACCGACACCCCGTCCGCGGTGATGTCCCAGCGATCTCGTCAGCTGTACGACTACTTCATCGAACTGTTCGCGCAGGTCACGAACCCGCCACTCGACTCCATCCGAGAAGAGATCGTGACGTCGTTGTCGCGAGTGATGGGACCGGAGCAGAATTTGCTCGAGCCCACTGCCGCGTCGTGCAGGCAGATCGTGTTGCCGTGGCCGGTGCTCGACAACGACGAACTCAACAAGATCATCCACATCGACGACGACGGTGATCATCCCGGTCTGTCGGCGATCGTGCTGCGCGCACTGTACGAGGTCGAGCGTGGTGGGGAAGGTCTGGCCGAGGCCATCGAAGAACTGCGCATGCGGGCATCGGAAGCCATCGCTGCCGGCTACCGCACGCTGATCATCTCCGATCGCGATTCGGACCACACTCGGGCACCGATTCCGTCCCTGCTGGCCACCTCTGCTGTGCACCACCACTTGGTGCGCACCAAGGAACGCACCAAGGTCGCTCTCGTCGTCGAGTCCGGCGATGCACGAGAAGTGCACCACCTGGCCCTGCTGATCGGATTCGGTGCGGCGGCGGTCAACCCGTACCTGGCCATGGAGTCGATCGAGGACCTGGTCGGCGAAGGTGAGCTCACCGGGGTCGAACCCACTGTCGCGGTGCGCAACTACCTGTACGGGCTCGGCAAGGGCGTGCTCAAGGTCATGTCCAAGATGGGAATCTCGACCGTCGGGTCCTACACCGGCGCACAGGTTTTCGAGGCGGTCGGTCTCGATCGCGAGGTCGTGCGCGAGTACTTCAAGGGCACCGTCAGCAAGCTCGGCGGAGTCGGTCTCGACGTCCTCGCCGAAGAGGTCAAACTCCGTCACCGGAAGGCATACCCGGAGAATCCTACCGACCGTGTTCACCGCCGCCTCGAGATCGGCGGCGAGTACCAGTTCCGGCGTGAGGGCGAACTCCACCTGTTCACTCCCGAGACGGTGTTCCTGTTGCAGCACGCAACACGCACCGGTCGCTACGACGTGTTCCAGAAATACAGCGACGAAGTGAACCGGCTCGCCCGTGAGGGGGGCGCACTCCGGGGCCTGTTCGAGTTCAAAGACCATGTGCGCACTCCTGTTCCGCTCGACGAGGTGGAGCCGGTCGAGTCCATCGTCACTCGGTTCAACACCGGCGCGATGAGCTACGGATCCATCTCTGCCGAGGCGCACGAGACCATGGCCGTTGCGATGAACAATCTGGGTGGGCGCTCCAACTCCGGTGAGGGCGGAGAGGACGTCGATCGCCTCTACGATCCGAGCCGGCGCAGTGCCGTCAAGCAGGTCGCGAGTGGACGGTTCGGGGTGACCAGCGATTATCTGGTCAACGCCACCGACATTCAGATCAAGATGGCGCAGGGTGCCAAACCCGGTGAGGGCGGGCAGCTGCCCGGTTACAAGGTGTACCCGTGGGTGGCCAAGACTCGGCACTCGACGCCCGGGGTCGGCCTGATCTCCCCGCCTCCGCACCACGACATCTATTCCATCGAGGATCTCGCGCAGTTGATCCACGATCTCAAGAACGCCAACGAGAACGCGCGCGTCCACGTCAAACTCGTCAGCTCGGTAGGAGTGGGCACGGTGGCCACGGGAGTGAGCAAGGCGCACGCCGACGTCGTACTGATCTCGGGATGCGACGGTGGCACGGGCGCGGCTCCGTTGACGTCTCTCAAGCATGCCGGTGCGCCCTGGGAAATCGGGCTGGCCGACGCCCAACAGACGTTGGTGCTCAACGGACTTCGCGATCGCATCACCGTCCAGTGCGACGGCGGAATGCGCACCGGCCGTGATGTGATCATCGCGGCGCTGCTCGGTGCCGAGGAATTCGGGTTCTCGACGGCACCTCTGATCGTCGCGGGATGCATCATGATGCGGGTCTGCCATCTCGACACCTGCCCAGTGGGTGTCGCGACTCAGAACCCCGAACTGCGCAAGCGGTTCACCGGCAAGCCCGAGTTCCTCGAGGACTTCTTCAGGTTCGTCGCCGAGGATGTGCGAAAGTACCTCGCGCAGCTCGGGTTCCGCAGCATCGACGAGGCCGTCGGCCACGCAGACGTGCTCGAGACCGCGGCCGGCGTCGCACATTGGAAGAGCAAGGGACTCGACCTCACACCCATCTTCGCGATGCCGGTGGATCGACACGGCGCGCCCATGACGCAGCGTCGACGCCTACGCGATCAGGACCACGGCCTCGATTTCGCGCTGGATCGCACGCTGATCCAGCTGGCCGAGGGGGCATTGGAGGACGCACATCCGGTCACGCTGGAGCTGCCCGTGCGCAACGTCAACCGCACGGTCGGAACACTTCTGGGGTCCGAGGTCACGCGACGCTACGGCGCGGCCGGGCTACCCGACGACACGATTCGCGTGTCGTTCACCGGCTCTGCCGGGCAATCGCTCGGTGCATTCCTGCCGCCCGGAATCACGATCGATCTCGTCGGCGACGCGAACGACTACGTGGGCAAGGGCCTGTCGGGAGGACGCATCGTCGTCCGACCGGCCGAGGACGCACCCTTCGTTGCCGAGGACAACGTCATTGCCGGAAACACGATTCTCTACGGAGCCACGTCGGGGGAGGTGTACCTGCGCGGTAAGGCGGGGGAGCGGTTCGCCGTGCGCAACTCCGGAGCCGTTGCGGTCAACGAGGGCGTGGGAGATCACGCCTTCGAGTACATGACGGGCGGACGGGTTGTCGTGCTCGGGCCGACCGGACGCAACATGGCGGCCGGCATGTCGGGCGGTATCGCCTTCGTTCTGGGTCTCGACCCCGCGGACGTGAACACGGCAATGGTCGAGTTGCAGGTTCCCGATCCGGACGATCTGGTGTGGCTGCGCGAGACGGTCGAGAACCACGAGCGCTGGACCGGCTCCACCGTCGCGGCATCGCTGCTCGCCGACTGGCCCCGCCGATCCGCTCTGTTCACCAAAGTCATGCCCGTCGACTATCAGCGAGTGCTGGAGGCGACACGAATGGCGCGCGCCGAGGGGCGCGACGTCGACGCTGCGATCATGGAGGCTGCACGTGGCTGATCCACAGGGATTTCTGAAGGTCGTCAAGCGTGAGGCCGCCAAGCGTCCTATCGACGAACGGGTCAGGGACTGGAACGAGGTGTACTCGGATCAGCCCAGCAGCGAACGCGCAGCTGAGGTCTCGGAACAAGCGCGCCGCTGCATGGATTGCGGAATTCCGTTCTGCCACTCCGGAACTGCCGGATGCCCGCTGGGCAACCTGATTCCGGAATGGAACGATCTCGTGCGCCGCGATCGGTGGGACGCGGCCAGTGATCGGTTGCACGCCACCAACAACTTTCCGGAGTTCACCGGACGAGTGTGTCCGGCTCCGTGTGAATCTGCCTGTGTCCTGTCCATTTCCGAGGCCGCCACCGGCGGAAGTGTGACGATCAAGCGGGTCGAGCAGACCATCGCGGACCTGGCCTGGGAACAGGGCAGCGTCGTTCCCCAGCCTCCGACGATCACCACCGGTAAGCGAGTGGCCGTCGTGGGTTCGGGTCCGGCGGGGCTGGCTGCGGCGCAACAGCTCACCAGGGCCGGGCACGATGTCACCGTGTACGAGCGCGACGATCGGCTCGGTGGATTGCTTCGATACGGAATCCCCGAATTCAAGTTGGAGAAGTCGGTGCTCGATCAGCGGCTGATGCAGATGCGGGCCGAGGGCACGCATTTCGTCACCGAGTGCGAGGTCGGCATCGACTTCACCGTCGAGCAACTGCGCGCGAGCTTCGATGCGGTCGTGCTCGCCGTCGGCGCTCTGCGGGCTCGCGACAACACCGAGGTGATCGGCCGCGAACTCGACGGCATCCACCTGGCGATGGAGCATCTGGTGCCGTCGAACAAGGAATGCGAGGGCGACGGGCCGACGTCGATATCCGCTGCGGGCAAGCATGTGGTGATCATCGGCGGCGGAGACACCGGGGCCGATTGTCTCGGCACGGCTCACCGTCAGGGTGCCGCGTCGGTCACTCAGCTCGACTACAACCCTGCTCTTCCCGGTGCCCGTGACGACAGTCTTTCGCCATGGCCGTCGTGGCCGTTGGTGCTCCGGACGTCGCCTGCTCATGCGGAGGGTGGCGTCGTGCGTCATCAGGTCGCGGTGCAGCGATTCCTCGGCGACGAGCGCGGACATGTGCGCGCCATGGTGCTCGCCGAGGTCGAGGTGCAGCGCGACGCGGACGGGCGACGCATCGTGACGCCCATCGGTGAGGAGGTCGAATTGCCCTGTGATCTGGCATTGTTCGCCATCGGATTCGAGGGTGTCGAGCATGGACCGCTGCTCGACGACTACGGCCTGGCGCTGACGAAGCGCGGCGCGTTGTCGTGTGGTCCCGATTGGCAGACGACGGCCCCGGGTGTGTTCGTCTGTGGGGATGCCCACCGCGGTGCGTCGTTGGTCGTGTGGGCGATCGCCGAGGGGCGTTCGGCTGCCAACGGGGTCGACGCTTACCTCACTGGACACTCGGAATTGCCGTCCCCGGTACACCCCACGGCGCTGCCTCTGGCGGTGGTGTGACACTCGTCTCTGTACCGGTACAGGTGCTTTCAGCAGCGGCCCGGCGAGGCTACCCGTCGGTAGTATTCGGCCGGGTTCCTCTGCGATAGAGAACAAGGCGTCCAGCGGCTACGCTCGCAACCGTGAGCCGACGTACGAAGATTGTCTGCACCCTTGGACCCGCAACCGCAACCACAGAGCGCATCCGCGAACTCGTCGAGAGTGGAATGGATGTCGCACGACTGAACTTCAGCCATGGCGATCACCCCGATCACCAGGCCAACTACGAGAGAGTTCGCGCCGCATCGGACGCCACCGGCAAAGCCGTGGGCATCCTGGCCGACCTGCAGGGACCGAAGATCCGACTCGGCCGATTCGCCGAGGGCTCCACCACCTGGGCCGCCGGTGAACTCATCCGCATCACCGTCGAGGAGTGCGAGGGCACCCACGATCGTGTGTCGACCACGTACAAGGAGCTGGCTCAGGACGCCAAGGAAGGCGACCGCCTGCTCGTCGACGACGGCAAGGTCGGCCTCGTCGTCACCGGCGTCGAAGGCAACGACGTGCTGTGTCGGGTCACCGAGGGTGGTCCGGTCAGTAACAACAAGGGCGTCTCCCTCCCGGGCATGGACGTCTCCGTTCCTGCCATGAGCGAGAAGGACATTGCGGACCTCGAGTTCGCCCTCGCGCTCGGATGCGATTTCATCGCGCTCTCGTTCGTGCGCTCTCCCGCCGATGTCGAACTCGTCCACGCAGTCATGGACCGCGTCGGCCGCCGAGTTCCGGTCATTGCCAAGCTCGAGAAGCCCGAGGCCGTCGACAACCTCGAAGCCATCGTGCTCGCGTTCGATGCGATCATGGTCGCCCGCGGTGACCTCGGCGTAGAGTTGCCACTCGAGCAGGTGCCCCTGGTGCAGAAGCGCGCCATCCAGATCGCCCGCGCCAACGCCAAGCCCGTCATCGTTGCGACCCAGATGCTCGAATCGATGATCGAGAACTCCCGTCCCACCCGCGCCGAGGCGTCCGACGTCGCCAACGCAGTGCTCGACGGTACCGACGCGGTCATGCTGTCCGGCGAGACCTCGGTCGGCAAGTACGTCATGGAGACGGTGCGGACGATGGCTCGGATCGTCGAGACCGTGGAAACCGAAGGCGACAGCGTTCCTCCTCTGACTCACGTTCCTCGCACCAAGCGCGGTGTCATTTCCTACGCCGCCCGCGATATCGGCGAGCGTCTGGACGCGAAGGCCCTCGTGGCCTTCACCCAGTCGGGCGACACCGTGCGACGGTTGGCTCGCCTCCACACCAAACTGCCGTTGCTCGCATTCACCTCGATCTCCGAGGTCCGCAGTCAGCTGTCCCTGAGCTGGGGCACCGAGACGTTCCTGGTTCCCGATGTGGGCTCGACGGACGCGATGGTCAAAGAGGTCGACAAGGCGTTGCTCGAACTCGGTCGTTACAACCGAGGCGATCAGGTCGTGATCGTCGCCGGTGCCCCTCCCGGCACAGTAGGCTCGACCAACTTGATCCATGTGCACCGAATCGGAGAAGAGGACCGGTAAGTGGTCGAAGCGGGGGGAACCGGCGTCAGCGAGAGCGCGCCGAGCAGTACAGCAGTACGCGGAACCGATCTCGAAACCCTTCTCGGTCTCCTCGCCCTCGAGGAGACCGAGGAGGATGTGTTCATCGGACAGCATCCGGAGCAGGTGGGGAGCCGGACGTTCGGTGGGCAGCTCGTCGCTCAGGCGCTCATCGCCGCCGGCCGGACCGTATCCGGAACGTCCCGGGACGTTCATGCGATCAATGCGCACTTCATCCGCGGTGGTGACGTCAAGAAGCCCATCGAATACCGGGTGAGTCGTCAGCGCGACGGCCGGGCGTTCGCCAACCGGCAGGTCACTGCGCTGCAGGACGGTAACGAGCTGTTCGTCATGCTCGCTGCTTTCCAGGATTTCGGTAAGGGCCTCGAGCACAGCGTCGAGGTGCCCGAGGTTCCGTATCCCGATGCTCTGCCGCCTCTCGGCGACCACTTCGTGGGGTTCGAGGACCGACTGCAGATGTTCGTCGATGCACTCAAACCGATCGACATGCGGTACGCGAACGATCCGGCGTGGATCATGCACGGCACCGGTGAGAAGCTCAACCACAATCGAGTGTGGATGAAAGCGGACGGCGATCTGCCGGACGAGTCGATTTTTCACGCCGCGACCATGGGCTATGCGTCGGACACCACGGTGCTCGATTCGATCATCACCACGCATGGACTGTCCTGGGGACTCGACCGCATCGTGGCGGCGACGGTCAACCACTCCATCTGGTTTCACCGACCGTTCCGATTCGACGAGTGGGCTCTGTATGCGACCGAATCGCCGGTCGCGGCCGGATCGCGGGGACTCGCCACCGGCCGATTCTTCTCGATGGACGGTCAGTTGCTCGCAACCGTCGTGCAGGAGGGCCTCATTCGCCACTTCCCGAAACGCGTTCGCGCCTGAGTGCTGCCGACCACAGTCGAGTCTTGGCTTCGAGGGTGAGTGAGGCGTGCGCTGGACTGGTGGACGGCAGACGGATGCACTCGACGTCCTGCTGCACCGCGTTCGCGACGTATCTGCGATAGCTGTCGGCAGCTTTTGCTCCGTTGAACAGCACGGTGTCGATGCCGGGATGACCTGCGATGAGGTTCGCGACATCGTTTGCCACGATGGATGATTCGACTATGGCCGAGTCCAGGCTTCCGGTCCTGGTACACAGCTTCAGTACGTCCCACACAGCAATCCCGCTGCGCGCCAGTCGCTCTGTTCGCGCCTCGTACGGAAGTTCGGGACCGGCACCGAACAGCGCGCCCATGATCGGCCAGAACGCATTTCGGGGATGAGCGTAATACTGCTGAGCAGCAAGCGATGCGACACCGGGCATCGAACCGAGTATCAGCGTGTGAGCGTGCTCGTCGACTATCGGTTCGAAGCTGTGCACGACGTTCATGTCGCGATTACAGCAAACAGCGCGCGCAGGCACTCGGGTGGGACCACAATGGAGAGATGTTGGATCCACGCGTACTCGACAACAACGAACTCGAAGCCGAACTCGCCGCCTTGCGCAGAGGACGCGACGCCGCGATGGACGAAGGCGCGCGAGATGTGTCCACTGCCGATACCGATCATCTCATCGCCCGCTTCGAGGACGAGATTCGCAGGCGTCACCAGGACGGTGAGTCCGATCAGCCCAGCGCGGATCTGCCCTGACCGAGGATCAGCACGGCGCACGCCGCCGTCGACGAGATGATCCGGACGGTGTTCCACCGCGTCCAGTTCGACGTGAACGACCGCCAAATGTCGGCTCCCGACGGACTCGCCGGATCCACCGCTGCCAGTGCATCGTTGAGTGGGACGTTGAACGCCACCGTGACCACGAAGCAGCCCACCACGTAGAGCGCTGCTCCCGCGCCGACCCAGGTCGATCGCCCACCCTCCGTGGTGATCGCGAGAACGGTTGCGAGAGAACAGGTCAACGCCGTACCGACGAACAGCGTCAGAAACAGTGGGTTGAGGATCGCGGCGTTCGATCTCTGCATCGCGGCGATCGCGTCGGGCACCGGTAACGACGCCAGGCCAGGAAGAACACTGACCGAGAACGCGAGCATGACGCCCGCGACGAGGCCGCATCCGACTGATGCGACCAGGGTGGCGATCGAGGAGATCTTGTCGATCATCGGTTTTCCTTCCCGGGGATTCGTCGTGCGCTTCCGACCTTTCCGCGTCGCGGGTGGATGGACAATGCGCGCAGGGCTCGAATTCATGTCCGATCGTCCCGGCCGTGGGGGACAATTGTCCGGTGCGTGGAGCCGACCCCTGGAAGTCACCCGATCCGCTCGGTGAGGCTTTGCATTTCCTCCGAATGACCGGGTCCTTCTACGTGCGTTCCGAGATGAGTGGCTCGTGGGGGCTGGCCCTGCCCGCGATGGACGACGCTGTGTGGTTCCACACCGTGGTCGACGGGTCGTGTGTGCTGTCGGTCCCCGGGGAGTCGACGCGTGAGCTCGTTCCCGGCGACTTCGCGTTGGTTCCCCACGGGCGTGGGCACGTATTGGCGGCCGACATCGAGTCTGTCGGCGACGCGACCAGCGTGTACGAGGTGCCACACGACTACGTCAGCGACCGGTACGCGGTGATCGCCCAGTGCGATGCGAGCGGACCCGACACCGTGTTGGTCTGCGGGGCCGTCCGGATGGATCATCCTGCGGCGCAGCAGCTTCTTCGTTTGTTGCCGGCGCTGATCGTGATCGACGCAGACAGCGAACGGCGGCGCACACGTATGCAGACCGTCCTCGCGATGGTGGCCGACGAGGCACGATCGCTCGAGCCCGGGGGAGAGGCAGTGATCACGAGGCTTTCCGACGTTCTGGTGATTCAGGCGTTGAGGTCATGGATTGCGGACACTCCGAGCGCGCAGTCCGGTTGGCTGGGAGCGTTGCAGGACGAGCGCATCGGGGGCGCGCTGGCTCGCATTCATCGAAATCCCCACGAGCGATGGACCGTTGCGGCCCTGGCGTCGAGTGCACACATGTCACGTTCGGCGTTCTCGGCTCGATTCACCGCATTGGTCGGCGATTCGGTGATGAGTTACCTGGCGACGTGGCGGATGCAGGTCGCGTACGACACATTGCGGTCCGAGGACGTGGTGCTGGCCGAATTGGCCAGGCGCAGTGGCTATTTGTCGGAGGCAGCATTCGGCAAAGCGTTCAAACGGGCGATGGGAGTCTCTCCGGGGAGTGTGCGTCGTCGTCGGGACGTGGCGTTGGTGCCGGTTCAGTCGAGTAGATGACGGAGATACACGTTCGGATCGTCGAGATATCGCCGCCAGTGCTGGACCAATTCGAGTTCGTCCCAGGTGCTTCGGCGCAGACCGTGTTCACCCACTTCGACGATGTCCGCACCGGGTGTCGAAGCCAGGATCGGTGAATGCGTGGCACAGACGAGCTGCGCCCCCTCCTCGCCCAAGTGGGACATCAGCGCGACCAGGTTCAGGCACGCGGTGAACGACAGGGCCGACTCCGGTTCGTCCAGCACATAGAAGCCCGGTTCGGCCAACATCGCACCGAACATGGTGAGAAAGCCCTCACCGTGGCTCATTTCGGCGGTGTTCTCGTCCCAGAAGCCCGGCATGCCGCCGAGGTTCTCGGCCATCTCGAATGCAGTCTCGGCGCGCAGGAAGAATCCCCGCTTCTGCTCGCGCGGACCCCGCAGCATGCGCGCGCCTCGTGGCGTGGTCTCGAGTTCGAGCACCTCGCCGAGGACGCTCGTCACCTCGTCCAGTCGACGAGACTTCTGCGCTGCCCGACCCCCGCGGGCGTCGATGCCGAAACGCTCTGCGATTGCCTCGACGAGAGTCGACTTACCGGAACCGTTGTCGCCCACCAGAATTGTGACCGGTGCGAGAAACTCGAGTCCCTCGCGCGCGAGGTCGGCGACAGCGGGAACGGTGAAGGGCCACTCCGATCCCACATCGTCGGCGTGGACAAAGGCGCGCTCTACGAACATGATTCAGGCGGTGACCAGGCGGTCGACGTAACCGGTTTCGTGGGCGGAGTCGGCGCTGCAGGTGTAGTAGACCCACTGAGCGGACTGGTCCGCGGAATCTCCGAAACGGTGGTCGACCTTCTGCGCGCACAATTTGCCCGCGCTGGTGTCATGGCAACGAAGACTGCTGGGTATGTACATCACCCCACTGTAGGCGTGATCGGGGGTGGACCCGACCGCTGTCGCGGCCGGTCGATCGTGCTGTGGTGCCCTCGGTGAGACTCGAACTCACACTGGACGGGTTTTGAATCCGTTTCCTCTGCCAATTGGGATACGAGGGCTGGCGTCTTTCAAGCAACGATTGACGAGTGTAGAAGATGCGCTTTCGGCCCCGTGCACCGGTACCCTTCAGTTGCTCGATGCCCCTGAGGGGCGACGACTGTCGAAGGAGACCGGTACAGATGAATGCTCCTGATACGCACGGTACTGGCAAGCCTGCGCTGCGGGTGGTGGTCGCGGAAGACGAATCCCTGATTCGTCTCGACCTGGTGGAGATGCTCCGCGAAGAGGGTTACGACGTGGTCGGTGAGGCCGCGGACGGTCAGCAGGCTGTGGAACTGGCTGTCGAACTTCGACCGGATCTGGTGATCATGGACGTGAAGATGCCGCGTCGTGACGGCATCGACGCGGCCTCCGAGATCGCGGAGAAGCGGATCGCGCCGGTGGTGATTCTCACAGCGTTCAGTCAGCGAGAGCTCGTGGAGAAGGCGCGCGATGCGGGTGCCATGGCCTATCTGGTCAAACCGTTCACCAAGGCCGATCTGATGCCTGCAGTCGAGTTGGCCGCGAGCCGGTTCGGCGAGATCTCTGCGCTCGAATCGGAGATCGCCGATCTTCAGGACCGACTCGAGACCCGCAAGCTGATCGAGAAGGCCAAGGGCGTCCTGATGGATACGCAATCGCTGACGGAACCGCAGGCGTTCAAGTGGATTCAGCGTGCCGCCATGGACCGACGCACGACGATGAAGGCGGTAGCCGAGGTCGTGATCGAAACACTCGGTACTCCGGCGAACAACCCTGTGGCAGAGAGCTGATCGGCCCGCGGAAAGCTACGGCCACGTAAAACTTCGACCTCTTAGGTCACAGTCAGGTCACGAGCGTCGTTCTAGGCCTTGCGAACCGGTTTCGAGCATTAGCGTCTGGTTCACACGTGAGCCACATGTAACTCAGGTGAGCTTCAACGACGAGCAATTTCAAGGAGAACCTAGATGGCAATTCGGACCTATGTCCGCACGGCTGCAGTGCTGAGCGTCACCTCGCTCGCACTGTTCGGCTGTTCGTCGAGCGACGACTCGGGCTCGACCGACTCCACCAGTGCCAGCGGCGGCACGTCGGCCGCGGAAACGACCGTCTCCACCGACTGCACTCCTGAGCAGGCCACCGCCGGATCCACTCCCGACATGTCGCCGCTGGTGGTAGGAACCCTCCTTCCCGAGACCGGCACCCTGGCCTTCCTCGGACCACCCGAGGTCGCCGGTGTCCAGCTGGCCGTCAACGATGTCAACGGTGCGGGCGGCGTCCTCGACCAGCCCGTCACGCTCATCCCCGGTGACTCGGGCGACACCACCACCGACACCGCCAACACCACGGTCGACCGTCTGCTCGCCGGCGGCTCGAACGTCATCGTCGGTGCGGCGTCGTCCTCGGTGTCGCTCAAGGTCATCGACAAGATCGCCAGCGCGGGTGTCGTGCAGTTCTCGCCTGCCAACACCTCCGACCAGTTCGTCTGCTACCCGGACAAGGGCCAGTACTTCCGTACCGCGCCCACCGATGTGCTGCAGGCACAGGCACTCTCGCAGCTGATCGCCGAGGACGGCGCGCAGCGCGTGGCCATCCTGGCTCTCAACGACCCCTACGGAACGGGCCTGGCCAAGAACACCGCCGACAACCTCGAAGAGGCCGGCATCGCGGCAGACCAGATCCAGACCACGATCTACGACCCGAACGCACAGTCGTTCAACGCCGAGGTCGACGGCGTGAAGAACTTCAACCCGGATGCCGTCGCCATCATCGGCTTCGAGGAGTCCGCGAAGATCATCACCCGTATGCACGAGATCGGCATCGGACCGTCCGACGGCACGTTGGTCTACGGCGTCGACGGCAACATGGGCAACGCACTCGGTGAGTCGGTCGCTGCAGGCCTGCTCGACAAGATGCGCGGCACCACCCCGCTGACCGACGTCGGCACCGCGTTCCAGGACCGACTCAAGGGCGTGGATCCGGCATTGGTGGACTTCAACTACGCCGGTGAGTCCTACGACGCGGTCGTCATCTCGGCGCTGGCAGCCGAGCAGGCGAAGTCGACGGCAGGCACCGACATCGCTGCCAACATCAACAGCATCACCAAGGACGGCACGAAGTGCACGACCTTCGCCGAGTGCCTCCCACTCGTCAAGGCCGGCACCGATATCGACTACGACGGAGTCACCGGCGCGCTGAACTTCAGTGACGCAGGCGAGCCCGCCACCGGTTCCTACGGCAACCTGGTCTTCGGACCCGACAACAAGCTGACGACGGACGGATACATCGTCGTCGGTGAGTGATCTGTAGCTGCTGCACAGCCTCCGGGCCCGAGTCCTGACATCAGGACTCGGGCCCGGAGTCGTTCGAAGACACCACGTTCGGTACCTATGGCGCAGGTACGAGAAAGCCCCGACTCGAACTATGTCGAGTCGGGGCTTCTTGTCGAGAGGGTCAGGCCTTCTTTTCTTTGCTTCCCGCGAGAGTGCCGAGGTAGAGTTCGATCACCTTGGGATCGTTCATCAACGCCGGCCCGGTATCGGTGTAGGCGTTGCGACCTTGATCGAGAACATAGCCGCGGTCGCAGATCTGCAGGCAGCGGCGGGCATTCTGCTCGACCATGATGATCGAGACGCCCGCCGCGTTGATCTTCTTGCAGCGGATGAAGACCTCGTCCTGGAACATCGGCGACAAGCCTGCCGACGGTTCGTCGAGCAGCAGCACCGACGGTTCCATCATCAGGGCCCGCCCCATCGCCACCATCTGGCGCTCACCGCCCGACAGTGCACCTGCCTTGACCTTCTTGCGTTCGCCGAGCAGTGGGAACAACTCGCTGACGAAGTCGAACCGCTCACCGAACTTCTTGGGCCGCAGATAGATTCCCATCTCGAGGTTTTCCTCGATCGTGAGCGATGGGAACACGTTCTGCGTCTGGGGCACGTATCCGACGCCCTTGGTCACCAGAACGTGCGCCTCGGCGGAGGTGATGTTGTCACCGCGCAGCTTCACACTGCCCTCGCGGACCGCCACGAGGCCGAACAACGTCTTGAGCAGAGTCGACTTACCGGCACCGTTGGGTCCGATGATGCCAACGATCTCACCGTCGTTCAGAAAGAAGTTGCACTCACTGAGGATGTTCACACCGGGGATGTACCCGGCAACCAGACCGTCGGCGCGCAGCAACGCTCCTTCGGCCAGACGCGCATGCTCGCCCGGCGTGGCCGCGAACTCGGCCGGCGTCAGAGTTCGTTCGCTCATCAGTTGTCCTCCTTGGCTCGGTGCGAGCCGCCCGCAGCAGTGTCGGTGGCTGCGGGGCTGACGAACTCCGGTTCCGAAAGATCGCCTCCTGCTTGCAGTTCCTCCACCTCGGCTTGCTTCAATGCCTCGGCCAGTTCGGCGGTAGCTCCGACGGGATTGCCGTCGGCATCGAATTCGAGTGCTTGATCGTGATGGCTACCGAGATAGGCATCGACGACGGCACCGTTGTTGGAGAGCTCTTCCGGGGTGGACTCGGCGATGATGCTGCCCTGAGCCATCACCACCACCCAGTCGCTGATGTCGCGGATGACATCCATGTCGTGTTCGACGAACACCACCGTCATGCCGTCGTCGCGCAGCGATTTGATGTGGCCCAGAAGCGATTGCGTCAGAGCGGGATTGACTCCGGCCATTGGCTCGTCGAGCATGACAACCGACGGATCGGTCATCAACGCTCGCGCCATCTCCAAGAGTTTGCGCTGACCACCGGACAACGAGCCGGCCAGATCGTCGGCTTTGGCGTCGAGTTTGAATCGCCCCAGCAGTTCGTAGGCGCGTTCGGTGATCTGACGCTCCTGTGCCTTCCACGTCCACGGCATGAACGTGTTGATCATGCGCTCGCCGCGTTGGCCCGTCGCGCCCAGTCGAACGTTGTCCAGCACAGTCAGTTTCGACAGTGCTTTCGTCAACTGGAAGGTGCGGACGACGCCTTTGCGTGCCACCTGATGAGGGTGCATCCGGCCGAGTTCCTGACCGTCCATCGACCACGTTCCGGTGTCGGGTCGGTCGAATCCGGTGAGCAGGTTGAACAGTGTAGTCTTACCCGCACCGTTCGGTCCGATCAGACCGGTGATGCATCCGCGCTGGATCTCGAGGTGCGCCACGTCGACGGCCTTGAGGCCGCCGAAGGTACGCGAGACCCCGTCGACCACCAATGTCGCGTCGGGCTTGGCTGCCCCGGGCTCGTTGGCGACGCCGGCGAACAGACTGGCACGCTGATCGGTCGACAGTGCTTTGGCCGCACGTGCTTCGAGTGTGCTGGCTTTCTTGCTCGGTGTCGCATCTGCGGCGGCACCGGTGCTCGGGTCAGGCATTGAGTTGAACCTCTCGCTTGTTGCCGAGAATGCCCTGGGGTCTGAACACCATCAGCACGGCGATCAGAATTCCCAGGAGTACGAATCGTGTGGCACCGACCTGGGCACCGGTGAGGTTGAGCACCGGATCGTCGCCCGAGATCAGTTGCCGCAGAATCGCGTCGGGAATGGACAGCAGGAACCAGAACAGCATTGCGCCGATCACGGGGCCGAACACCGTTGCGGCACCACCGAGAATGAGAGCGCCGAACGCGAAGAACGTCTGCGCGGTCGAATAGAAGTCTGGGTTGATCGACTGCGTCTGCAGTGCGTTGAACACCCCGCCCATACCGCCGATCACGCCGCCGAGAACGAGTGCCTGCATCTTGTAGACGAACACGTTCTTACCCAGCGACCGGGCAGCGTCCTCGTCTTCACGAACCGCCTTGAGAACGCGACCCCACGGGCTGTGTGTCAGCAGGTATACGACCCCGCACAGCAGCAGTACCAACGTCCAGCCGACGAGCATGGCCCACAGGTCGTTACCCAGGAACCGAACGCCGATGAAGCTGTACGTCTTTCCACCCTCGAACGGGCTGAGGTTGGTGAACGGAGCTGCGAATCCGGTGATGCCGTTGGTGGACTTGGTCACCGAATCGGTTGCCGTGGAGCGGAATACCAGTCGCAGGATTTCCGATGCGGCGATCGTCACGATGGCGAGATAATCCGCTCGCAATCGCAGGGTCGGAATGCCGAGCACCAGAGCCAGCAGGCCGGCCGCAGCGAGACCGACCAGAATGCCGAGCCACAGTGGCTGCTCGTAGGTGATCGTGGTGATGCCGACGCCGTAGCCGCCGAGCAGGGCGAAGCCGATCTGGCCGAAGTTGAGCAGACCGGCGTAGCCGAAGTGCAGGTTCAGGCCGATGGCGAGCAGTGCGTAGAAGATGGCCGACGGGCCGACCAGCTGAGCAAGAGAAATCTGAAGTGCGCCGATGATATCCATGTGCAGGTCACCCGATCCTTTGTCGCGAGCCGAGGATGCCCTGAGGACGGACGACGAGGATGAGAATCAAGACGAGCAACCCTCCGATGTATTTGAGGTCGGGATTGATGACCAACGTCGACCACTGCACGAGCAGACCCACGATGACGCAACCGAGGAATGCGCCGTAGGCCGTGCCGAGTCCTCCGAGCGTGATTCCGGCGAACATGAGCAGTAGGAGTTTGAAGCCCATCTCCCATTGCACGCGGCCGCCGAGTTCGGAGAGCCCGAACAGCACGCCGCCGAGGGCGGCCAGGCCGCCACCGAGGCACCAGACGAACGTCACGACGCGCTCGACGTTGATACCCGACGAGGCAGCCAGATCACGGTTGTCGGCCACCGCACGCATGGCTTTACCGATCTTGGTGCGCTGCAGCATCAGTGCGACGCCGATGAGGACGACGACGCTGATGACGATGCAGGCGAGGTTGACGTTGGTGATCGACAGTGGGCCCCAGTCGTTCTCGGTCTGAGCCTGGTAGTCGTCGAATGGCTCCGAGCGGTCGGAGAAGAAGATCAGGATGAGGTAGCGCAGCGCAATGGCGAGTCCGATCGTCACCACCAGCTGAGCGATCAGGCCGGTTCGACGTTTACGCAACGGCCGCCAGATCAGGGCGTTGTTGAGCCAGCCGATCACGACTCCGACAATGATCGCCAGCACGGTGGCCGGAATCAGTTGTATCCCGAGGCTCACATTGAAGAACCATGCCGCGACGGCTCCGAGCGTCACGAGT
Organism: Rhodococcus sp. NPDC080181; assembly: GCF_040702225.1. NCBI lineage: Bacteria > Bacillati > Actinomycetota > Actinomycetes > Mycobacteriales > Nocardiaceae > Rhodococcus > Rhodococcus sp. NPDC080181. Next base: position 50,940 of record NZ_JBFBKN010000009.1, on the reverse strand, counting down.
TCGCCGTGTGCGAAGTTGGTCAAGCCCGTCGTTCCGAAGATCAAGCTCAGACCGACCGCCGCGAGCGCGATGACCAGACCGAAGCGGAAGCCGTCGACCGTGGTGCGCACGAACTTCTCGTAGAACGGGGTGCTGGTCGCGGTCCTGGCCTCACCGAAGGAGAAGATGACGGTGTTCGAGCGACCGGCCTGCACGTCGCGCTCGACCTCGCCCTGCACGCTCACCCCGTCGGGGAGCGTTTCCTGGACCACCTGGAATGTGTATGTGCCAGGCGACAATTCGAGAGTCCAGCGTCCGCCGGTCTCGCTGGTGGTGCGGGCCACTTCGCTGCCCGACGCGTCGAGCGCCGCAACATCGACCCCTTCGAGGCGTTCTCCACCGTTGTTGAGCGATCCCGCGACGCTGACGGCGTCTGCGGGCGGTGCCTGTTCGGCACTGGTTCCCGGCGCCGCCGGGGGAGTGGGGGTAGGTTCCTGCGCCAACGCAGGCGCACTGAACAGCAGCGCCGCAATGGAACTCAGGATGGCGAGTAGGAGTGTTCGCTGGAATACGCGAACTGCAGATCTTGCGCGCAACCTCGGTGGTTGCACCTTTCTGGTCCATCGAACATTTGGAGCCACGCACGTCCTCCGGACGGTTGTCGTTGAGTCACGGGATGGGGATTTACTGCAATTGTCGGACTCTATCCGTTGAAACGACGCAAAATCGGCAACTGAGATTTCCGGAAAGTATCGGTTGTGTTTCGCGCTGCGGGAGATCGGTGCCGCGGCGATTGCGTCGCGGTGCCCGCATCCGGCTACGTGATGTCGGACCCGCTACCTAGACTGGTCAACCGTGAGCCCAGTAACCGACAAAAGTGCAGCACCCGCAGCCCGGACCGATGCGAAGTCAGCCGAAGAGCGTCCGACGCTGCTCCTCATCGACGGTCACTCGATGGCCTTCCGTGCCTTCTTCGCTTTGCCGGCGGACAATTTCAAGACCACGAGCGGTCAGTCCACCAATGCCGTGTACGGGTTCACCTCGATGCTGATCAACCTGTTGCGAGACGAGAAGCCGACGCACATCGCCGCCGCCTTCGACGTGTCACGGCAAACGTTCCGAGCCGAGCGGTTCCCCGAATACAAGGCGAATCGGAGCAAGACGCCGGACGAGTTCGCGGGCCAGGTGGACATCACCAAGGACGTGCTCGGTGCCATGGGCATTCCCGTGATGGCCGAGGCAGGATTCGAAGCCGACGACATCATCGCCACTCTGGTCACACAGGCCGAGGCACTGGGCTATCGCGTCCTCGTGGTCACCGGCGATCGTGACGCACTGCAGCTGGTCACCGACAACGTCACAGTGCTCTATCCCCGCAAGGGTGTCTCGGACCTGACGCGATTCACTCCGGACGAGGTCGCCAACAAATACGGTCTGACGCCCTCTCAGTACCCGGACTTCGCAGCTCTGCGCGGAGATCCGAGCGACAACCTTCCCGGCATCCCCGGCGTCGGAGAGAAGACGGCGACCAAGTGGATCATCGAATACGGGTCGCTCACCGCACTCGTCGACAACGTCGACAAGGTGAAGGGCAAGGTGGGCGACGCATTGCGGGCCAACTTGTCGAGTGTGGTGCTCAACCGCGAGCTCACCGAGATGGTGCGCGACGTGCCGTTGCCCTTCACACCTGATCAACTCGAGCTGGCCCCGTGGGATCGCGAGAAGATCCACGCCCTGTTCGACGATCTGGAGTTTCGCATCCTGCGGGATCGACTGTTCGAGACACTCGCCTCGGTCGAGCCCGAGGCAGAAGAAGGGTTCGACGTTCGGGGCGGCATCGTCGCGCCCGGGGAGTTGGCGGCGTGGCTGGACGAGCATGCGTCCGACGGTCGGCGTAGCGGGGTATCCATCCTCGGACCACGCAGGCCGTACGACAGCGACGCGACCTCGGTGGCCATCGCGGCAGCAGACGGCGAAGGTGCCTTCGTCACCACGACGGCTCTCGACGAATCCGACGAACGCGCTCTGGCCGCGTGGTTCGCCGATGCGGATCGACCCAAAGCTCTGCACGAGGCGAAGTGGGCACTGCACGCTGTTCGTGGTCGAGGATGGACGCTCGGTGGGTTGACGACCGATACCGCGCTCGCGGCGTATCTCGTCCGGCCCGGTCAGCGGTCTTTCAACCTCGACGACTTGTCGCTGCGCTACCTCAAGCGCGAACTACGCGTCGAAGACGCGGGCGAGGGGCAGATGTCACTTCTCGACGCCGAGGACACCGCTGACGCGGCATTCGCCGAGGGCGAAATTCTCAAGGCGCGGGCGGTCATCGATTTGGCCGACGCCCTGGACGCGGAACTCGCGGCAATCGAGTCGACCACTCTGCTCTCGGAGATGGAACTGCCGCTGCTGACAGTGCTTGCCGATATCGAAGCCACGGGCATCGCAGTGGACGGCGATCACCTGCGCTCGCTGCAATCGGGTTTTGCTGCGCAGGTCGACGAGGCCGCGAATTCTGCGTACGGCGTGATCGACAAGCAGATTAATCTCGGATCGCCCAAACAGCTGCAGGTGGTGCTGTTCGAGGAACTCGACATGCCCAAGACCAAGAAGACCAAGACCGGGTACACCACCGACGCCGATGCTCTTCAGGGGCTGTTCGAGAAGACCGAGCATCCGTTCCTGAAGTTCCTGCTCGACCACCGTGATGCCACACGAATGAAGGTGACGGTGGACGGCCTGCTCAAGTCCGTCGCCGAGGACGGCCGCATTCACACCACGTTCAATCAGACCGTCGCGGCCACCGGACGACTGTCGTCGACGGAACCGAACCTGCAGAACATTCCGGTGCGGAACGAGGCGGGTCGCCACATCCGCGACGGCTTTGTGGTCGGTGCCGGCTACGACACCCTGCTCACCGCCGATTACAGCCAGATCGAGATGCGCATCATGGCGCACGTATCCGGTGACGAGGGGCTGATCGAAGCGTTCAACACCGGTGAGGACTTGCACAGCTTCGTCGGTTCGCGCGCGTTCGGCGTACCGATCGACGAGGTCACCCCGGAACTACGCCGTCGAGTCAAGGCCATGTCGTACGGCCTCGCCTACGGACTCAGCGCGTTCGGCCTCGCCGCGCAGTTGAAGATCTCCACCGACGAAGCCAAGCAGCAGATGGAGGCGTACTTCGCTCGCTTCGGCGGCGTGCGCGACTACCTGCGCAACGCGGTCGAGGAAGCCCGAAAGGTGGGCTACACCTCGACGCTGTACGGCCGTCGTCGTTACCTGCCAGATCTCAACAGCGACAATCGTCAGCGTCGCGAGGTCGCCGAGCGTGCGGCACTCAACGCTCCGATCCAGGGCACTGCCGCAGACATCATCAAGGTCGCGATGATCGACGTGCACAAGTCTCTGGCGGAATCGACCTTGAAGTCGCGCATGCTGTTGCAGGTGCACGATGAGTTGGTACTCGAGGTCGTCGACTCCGAGCGCGAGGAAGTCGAGGCGCTGGTGCGGAACAAGATGTCGTCGGCCATCGAATTGTCGGTGCCCCTCGAGGTGTCGGTCGGTACCGGTCGCAGTTGGGATGCAGCAGCTCACTGAGTCGGGGCCGGCTCATGTACGAAACGAAGGGCCGCTCACCGGTTTCGGTGAGCGGCCCTTCGTTTCGTGTTGCTGGTGGAACTACTCCGCTGCGGGTGCCTGCTCGGCGATCTGCTGGCGGACGACGTCCATGTCGAGTGCCTTGATCTGGCCGACGAGGTCTTCGAGCGCCGGAGCGGGCAATGCGCCGGGCTGGGCGTAGACCAGGATGCCTTCGCGAAATGCCATGATCGTCGGGATCGACTGGATCTGCGCCGCAGCGGCCAAGCCTTGTTCGGCTTCGGTGTCGACCTTGGCGTGCACGATGTCCGGGTGCGCGTCGGAAGACTTCTCGAACGTCGGCGCGAACTGGCGGCACGGACCGCACCACGAGGCCCAGAAGTCGACCAACACCACATCGTTGTTGGTGACGATCTCGTCGAAATTCTGTTGAGTCAAAGTCTGAGTGGCCACGCGTACCCTTTCGATTGATTGCGCTTCTTGTTCGTCTCAACACAGATGTTCTCTGGAATCATCCCGGCCCGACTTCCTTCGTGGCCCGTCACACGGGTTGCGGCGCGGCCCGAAATGTTCGGCGGTACGAGTTCGGCGTCGTGCAGCGAAGTCTGACGAAATGCTGGCGCAAGGCTGCGGCATTGCCGAAGCCGACGACTTCTGCGATTGAATCCATCGGCAGGTCGGAGTTCTCGAGGAGCTGCTGCGCAGCCAGTACGCGTTGGTCGTTGAGCCACCGCGCAGGCGTCGTGCCGGTCTCTGCTGCGAATTTGCGGGCGAACGTACGAGCCGACATGTTGACCCGCGCGGCCAGTCGACCGATCGTGAGTTCCGAATCGAGGTTTTCGGTCATCCAATCGAGCAACGGAGCCAAGGTTTCGGTTCGGATCGCGGGCAGGGGACTGGTGACGAACTGCGCTTGGCCGCCGTCGCGGTGCGGCGGTACGACCATTCTGCGCGCGATTCCGTTGGCCACGACACTGCCTTGGTACTTGCGCACGATGTGTAGGCACAGGTCGATACCGGCGGCCGTGCCCGCGCTGGTCAGGACGTTCCCGTCGTCCACGTAGAGAACGTTCGGATCGACCTGGGCCAACGGGTAGTTCGAGGCCAAGGAAGCCGAGTGTCGCCAGTGGGTCGTACACCGCCTGCCATCGAGTAGGCCCGCCGCGCCGAGTACGAACGCGCCGTTGCACAGGCTGGCGACCAGCGCGCCTCGATCCACCGCATCACGGAGTTTGTCGAGAAGTGGCTCGATCGAGGGGCTGTACTGGCTGCCGCACACATAGCTTCCGTCGTCGGCCGACTCGGTGCCGCCGGCCGGCACGATGATCAGATCGGCGCTGTCGAGACGGTCGAGATCGTGGGGCACATCGATGGTGTAACCAACCCTGGTGCGAATCGTGTCGGGTACCCCTGCGATCAACGAGAAGTCGTAGGTGGGCAGTCCTTCGTCGGATCGGTCGAATCCGAACACTTCGCAGGCCACGCCGAGCTCGAACTGTTCGGACAAGGGCAGCAGTACTGCGACCACCTTTTTCAGCATGACAGCAGTATGGCAGAAAATCGACGATACATGTCGTTACTGCCACTCGTGCGGCGAAGACGCAGCTAGGACGCTGGTGGCATGACAATTGTACTGGTGGTTGTGTTGGTGCTCCTGGCCCTCGATGCGTTGGTCGTTGTCGGCCGTACACCGGATACACACGCGGAGGTGACCCAATTCGGGGACTTCCGATTCTGACAGGCCCGACGGTCAGCCGATACGCCCCTCGCACTTGTTGTCGCCGTCCCATCGACGCAGGGCAGCGGCAGAGCCGGTCAGGTCGTCCAGGTGCGGGCACAGCAGGCGCGTCGCGGCACCTGCTTCGTCGGGTGTCAACCGCCGGGCCAGTGTGACGTGCGGCGTCCACTGCCCGATGGCGACGTTGTCGAACGAGCCCGAGCCCACTGCGGCATGCATCCGAGCATGCAGGTCGAGCAGCTCGACGCTCGGCACGACCAGACGGGCCAGGGTGGCGGTCCGGCCACCGAACACGACGAGACCGCCGAGGCGAACATCGAACGGGTCGAAGTGCACGGCCGCACCGGAATCGACGGACGCGGGCATGGACGACGCCACCACGACGGTGATGTGCGGACGGTTCGACTCGCCCCGATGACGGTTCTGGCTCGGCAGGCCGGCATCGGAGAGTGCCGCCCACTCGCGGCGAACCGCAGTATCGAGCCCCGAGTCGAGGAGGAGTTCGGCGGACTGCACCATGTAGTCCATGATGTCGCAGATGGACGGACGAGATGCACCCACGTTGCGAATCGGGGCCATGACCGGCGACGGCATCGGTCACGAGATCGTGCCCGCCACGATCCGAGTGGTCGACGCGGCAATCGCGGCAGTCGGGGGATCGGCGGTCGAATGGGTGCACCTACCGCTCGGTCGCGGTGCCATCGACGAGTACGGCACACCGATGCCCGAGAGCACGCTGCAGAAGCTGGGCGAGCTCGAGTGTTGGATTCTGGGGCCGCACGACAGTGCCTCGTATCCGGAGCCGTTTCGTTCGCAGCTGACCCCGGGCGGGCGGATTCGGAAGGATTTCGACCTGTTCGCCAACATCAGGCCTGCGAAAGCCCTTGCCGGCGTGCGAGCGATGTCGCCGAACATGGACTTGGTAGTGGTGCGGGAGAACACCGAGGGGTTCTATGCCGATCGCAACATGTTCGTCGGCAGCGGAGAATTCATGCCGACTCCCGACGTGGCACTCGCGGTCGGGGTGTTCACCCGTCGGGCATGCGAACGCATTGCGCGCGAGGCATTTTTGCTGGCTGACAGACGCCGCCGCAAGCTCACCATCGTGCACAAGACCAACGTGCTGTCGATGACGACGGGATTGTTCCGCGATGCGTGCCGCAGCGTGGGCGAGCAGTTCCCGCACGTCGAGGTCACCGAAGAACATGTGGACGCCCTCGCAGCGCATCTGGTTCGACGCGGTGGGGACTACGACGTCATCGTGGCCGAAAACATGTTCGGTGACATCCTGTCGGATCTGACGGGAGAGTTGTCCGGCTCGCTCGGTACCGCCCCGTCGATCAATTCCTCGCAATCACAGGCCATGGCGCAGGCGTCACACGGTTCCGCCCCGGACATCGCCGGCAAGAATCGCGCCAATCCGACGGCGCTGTTCCTGTCGGCCGCGATGCTGCTCGAGTGGCTCGCCGATCGGCATGGGAACGACCGGCTCGCCGCAGCCGCCGGGCGGATCCGACACGCTGTCGACGACACCGTCGAATCCGGCGTAGCGACAGCAGACCTCGGCGGGCAGGCGTCGACCAGCGCCTTCACCGAGACCGTCGAGGCCCGGGTGCACCGGCGCTGAACCGTGTGCCGGAACCCGTGTTCAGAGCGGTTTACGGCTGCTGAAGATCGCGGTGCCGGGAAAGAGCTGGCCGCGCAGTGGGCTCCACTGACCCCACTCGCGGTCGAGCCACTCCGGCCAGTCCGGCTCGACGATGTCGCGCACCTCGAGACCTGCGGCGACCAGCTCGCGCACGCGGTCACCGATCGTGCGGTGATGCTCGACGTAGTTGGGGGTCCCGTCGGCGTCGTACTCGACGTACGGGGTTCGATCGAAGTACGGAATCGTTGCGGTCAGACCGCCCACCCCGGGATCGTCGGGGAACACCCAGCGCATCGGATGATTGACCGCGAACACCCAGATGCCGCCCGGCCGCAGTACCCGCGCCACTTCCTTCATCACATTGGCGGAGTCCGCGACGAACGGAACCGCACCGAAGGCCGAGCACACGATGTCGAACCGCTCGTCGGCGAACGGCAGGGACTCGGCACTGGCCTGAACCAGCGGAACTGTCGACCCACCCGCGGTCATGGCATCGACGCCGCGCTGCAACATGCCCATCGAGATGTCGAGTCCGATGGCGCGCGCGCCCTGGGTCCCGAGCCAGCGGGCGCACGGTGCGCTGCCGCAGCCCACCTCGAGGACGTCCTTGCCCGCGACGTCACCCAGCAGATGCACGTCGCCCTCGTGCAGTCCTTCCGGGCACCAGACGAACTCCCCGGATTCGGTCGCCACCCCGAGAAACGCGCCGTGCGTACGGTGGTAGTTGTCGGCGTCGGAATCCCACCAGAGTCTGCTGGCGCGGTCGCTCGCGGCCGAATCGACACGGCCGCGGCCGGGAGTGGACGATGGCACAGGAAGATCGTTCACACGCCGACTCTAACCGGGTTTGTGCTGGTACTGCGGCATCGCGTACCCTGATCACCGCGAGTGTGCTCGTGCTGCGCTCAGGTCGGGTTCGCCCGTCCTCTGCGTCCGCGGAGTCGGCAGGAATATAGCCGTCCTCACTCGTGCTGCACATGTTCTACAGGTCCGACCGAACATCCATCAACCGATACCCAACCCGTCCGGAGCAACTCAACACATGCCCTCAACCACAACCTCACCGCAGGTGGCCGTAAACGATATCGGCTCCGCAGAGGATTTTCTCGCAGCCATCGACGCGACGATCAAGTACTTCAACGATGGTGACATCGTCGAAGGCACCATCGTCAAGGTCGATCGCGACGAGGTTCTACTCGACATCGGTTACAAGACCGAAGGCGTCATCCCTTCTCGCGAGCTCTCCATCAAGCACGACGTCGACCCCAACGAGGTCGTCTCCGTGGGAGATGAGATCGAAGCACTCGTCCTCACCAAGGAGGACAAGGAAGGCCGCCTGATCCTGTCCAAGAAGCGAGCTCAGTACGAGCGCGCTTGGGGCACGATCGAGGAGCTCAAGGAGAAGGACGAGGCCGTCAAGGGCACCGTCATCGAGGTCGTCAAGGGTGGACTCATCCTGGACATCGGTCTCCGCGGCTTCCTGCCTGCCTCGCTCGTCGAGATGCGTCGCGTCCGCGACCTCCAGCCGTACGTCGGCAAGGAGATCGAGGCCAAGATCATCGAGCTCGACAAGAACCGCAACAACGTGGTCCTGTCGCGCCGCGCATGGCTCGAGCAGACCCAGTCCGAGGTCCGCAGCGAGTTCCTGCACCAGCTCCAGAAGGGCCAGGTCCGCAAGGGCGTCGTGTCCTCCATCGTCAACTTCGGTGCCTTCGTGGACCTGGGTGGCGTCGACGGACTCGTGCACGTCTCCGAGCTGTCCTGGAAGCACATCGATCACCCGTCCGAGGTCGTCGAGGTCGGCACCGAGGTCACCGTCGAGGTTCTCGACGTCGACCTGGACCGCGAGCGTGTTTCGCTGTCGCTCAAGGCAACTCAGGAAGATCCGTGGCGCCAGTTCGCTCGCACCCACGCGATCGGCCAGATCGTGCCCGGCAAGGTCACCAAGCTGGTTCCCTTCGGTGCATTCGTGCGCGTCGAAGAGGGCATCGAGGGCCTCGTGCACATCTCCGAGCTGGCCGAGCGCCACGTGGAGGTTCCGGACCAGGTCGTGGGTGTCGGCGACGACGCACTCGTCAAGGTCATCGACATCGATCTCGAGCGTCGCCGGATTTCGTTGAGCCTCAAGCAGGCCAACGAGGACTACGCAGAAGAGTTCGACCCGTCCAAGTACGGCATGGCCGACTCGTACGACGAGGGTGGCAACTACATCTTCCCCGAGGGCTTCGACTCCGAGACCAACGAATGGCTCGAAGGCTACGAGAAGCAGCGTGAAGAGTGGGAAGGTCGCTACGCCGAGGCCGAGCGTCGCCACAAGATGCACACCGCTCAGATGGAGAAGACGGCCAAGGACGAAGCTGCCGAAGCCGCCAACACCAACTACTCCTCCGAGTCGGGTCAGGCTCCCGCCGATGCAGAAGGCGATGCTCCCGCAGCGTCGGCTCCGGCCTCGACCGGTGGATCGCTGGCCAGCGATGCGCAGCTCGCTGCACTTCGCGAGAAGCTGTCGGGCAACGCCTGATAGATGTAGTCCACCCGTGAGGGTGTGACCTCAGCCCCGGTTCTCCCTGCGAGAGCCGGGGCTTTCTCGTTCGAAGGCGCAGATGTGCAGCAGGAACGACAACGGACCCGGTTCTGGTGAACCGGGTCCAAGGGTGAGGGGGAGTGCGAACTACGCGGCGGTGGCTGGGCTCCACTGGCCGACGCTCGCCGTGCGCTTACGCATCGTGGCGAAGCTGTGGCGGGCGGGGGTCAGCAGGTTGGTGAACCAGTTACGCCGGTGGTCGGCCAGCGCCGAGGCAACTTCTGGAATGAGAATGCAGTGAACGCCTGCATCCATGCCGAGGCGGTGCCGACCCGGTTGGATCTGATTGCTTCGCATGGGTGTCCTTTTCGCTGGCAGTGGGTCGGCACATCGAGGTTGCGCTCGTCGAAGATAACCGACAGGCTCGCAAAACCGGTGCATTTGAGGCTGGTGTGCTTCGGCGTGTTCGAGTGTCAGACTGGACGCATGCTGAGACTGGGACTGACCGGCGGAATTGGTGCCGGCAAATCGACCGTGGCGAAAGTGCTGACCGAACTCGGGGGAGTGCTCGTCGACTCGGACGTACTCGCACGTGAAGTCGTGGAGCCGGCAACGCCTGGACTGCAACAACTGACGGACACCTTCGGTACCGAGATACTGGCACCCGACGGGTCGCTCGATCGGCCAGCCTTGGCGGCCAAGGCATTCGGCGACGAGGAATCCCGCAAGAAACTCAACGCGATCGTGCATCCGTTGGTCGGTGAGCGCACCGCCGAGATCATCGACGGGGCAGCACCGGATGCCGTAGTGGTGCAGGACATTCCGCTCCTCGTCGAAGGCTCGATGGGTCCGTTCTTCCATCTGGTCGTCGTCGTCTGGGTCGACGCAGAGGAACGAGTCCGCAGGCTGACCGGCCAACGACACATGCCCGAGGCCGATGCCCGCGCGCGTATCGCCGCGCAGGCGACCGACGACGCGCGCCGAGCTGCGGCAGATGTGTGGATCGACAACACGGGTGCGCCCGGCAGCGTCGACGATCAGGTACGAAACTTGTGGAACGAGCGCGTGATTCCCTTCGAGCGCAACCTCAGAGAGGGGATCGTCGCCCGGACACATCCGGAACTGGTGACTGCAGACCCGGCCTGGGAATTACAGGCGCGGCGGATGATCGCGCGCCTGGCTCTCGCGTGTGGGGACAAGGCTGTGCGGATCGACCACGTCGGATCGACGGCGGTACCCGGACTCGATGCCAAGGACGTGCTCGATATTCAGGTCACGGTGCGTTCGCTGGCCGACGCAGATTCCGTCGGCGAACAGTTGCGCGTCGCCGGGTTCCCCGGCGTCGAGTCGAGTGACTTCGACGATCCGAAGCCCGCGTACGGAGTGGGCGGTGAGGCCGATCCGGCCGTGTGGGGCAAGCGTTTTCACGGTAACGCAGATCCCGGCCGTCCGGCCAACGTTCATGTTCGGGTCGACGGTTGGCCGAACCAGACGTTCGCGTTGTTGTTCCGCGACTGGCTCCGGGCGGACGCGGCTGTCGCGACGGAATACGCCGCTATCAAGCGGCGTGCGTCAGAAGCCGCCGCCGGGATCGCCGAATACCAACCGGCGATCGATGCCTACATAGACGCGAAGGCGCCGTGGTTCGACGTGGCGTATCGGCGGGCGTGGCAGTGGGCGGAGGAGACGAACTGGACTGCCTGAGGCAGAGCTGCGCGGTTCAGGCCGGTTTGCCGTTCCATTCCGTCGGCATTCCGATCGACGCGAGCCAGGCGTTCAGGTCGTATTCGTGCCGCGTCAGTCCTTCGATGGCCGCGATCGATCGGGACAGCGCCCGCTCGGCTGTCGGGGTGTCCAGATGCTGTGCCACGCGCGCGTCGAACAGCTCGTCGACATCCAGCAGGTCGTAATCGCGGCCGGTGCGAACACTGAGGTCGAGATAGTGATCGACCGAGGTCCATCGGCTGGCCCCGGCCGTGTACTCGCCGATGTCGACGTAGTAGTCCTGGTCCCTCGCGTGTGCGGGCAGGTAATGGAATACCGAGGCCCGGAGCCCGAGAGCAGGCAGTAGCCAGGACTCCAGATAATCGAAGTGGGCATGGTCGGAAGGCCGGGCCATGTACAGCCCCCATGGCTCCACGCGGTATTCGTCGACCACGCGAACGAACCCCTTGGGATCGACGTTGGTCTTGGCGACCAGGTCGAACGTCTCGTGTTTCGGGGCGTGAACGACGGTGTGCGCACCGGCTGACGTGTGAGCGACCATGCCTGTAGAAGCTACCGGGAACAGACCTCCGAGGTCTCTCCGACGGAACTTGTCGGTGGTCGCGTCTACGCTTGTGTAATGGCGTTTGCATCCGAACATCCCGTTGTCGCGCACTCCGAACACCGTCCGGTGGGAGCGATCGAGCGCACCGGACCGGCGTTCGAGGTCGTCAGCGAACACGTTCCGGCCGGTGATCAGCCGACCGCCATCGCCGAACTCGAACGTCGGATCAAGGCGGACGAGAAGGACGTCGTGCTTCTCGGTGCCACCGGTACCGGTAAGTCGGCCACCACCGCCTGGCTGATCGAGAAACTGCAGCGCCCCACCCTGGTGATGGCACCGAACAAGACTCTCGCAGCGCAGTTGGCGAACGAGCTGCGAGACATGTTGCCCAACAACGCCGTCGAGTACTTCGTCTCGTACTACGACTACTACCAGCCCGAGGCGTACATCGCGCAGACCGATACCTACATCGAGAAGGACTCGTCCGTCAACGACGACGTCGAGCGTCTGCGGCACTCGGCGACGGCATCCCTGCTCTCCCGCCGAGACGTGGTCGTGGTGGCCTCGGTGTCGTGCATCTACGGTCTCGGCACCCCGCAGTCGTACGTCGATCGGTCGATCGAGCTCGAGGTCAACGTCGAGGTCCAGCGCGATGCGCTGCTCCGGCTTCTGGTCGACGTGCAGTACACGCGCAACGACATGGCCTTCACCCGGGGATCGTTCCGAGTCCGCGGCGATACTGTCGAGATCATTCCGTCGTACGAGGAATTGGCGATTCGCATCGAGTTCTTCGGCGACGAGATCGAAGCTCTGTACTACCTCCATCCGCTGACGGGCGACATCGTTCGCCAAGTCGATTCGGTACGCATCTTCCCGGCCACCCACTACGTCGCTGGACCGGAGCGGATGGAACGGGCGGTCAAGGACATCGAGGCCGAGCTCGAAGCTCGCCTGGCCGAGCTCGAAGGCAAGGGCAAGCTGCTCGAGGCGCAGCGGCTTCGGATGCGCACGCAATACGACTTGGAGATGATCAAGCAGGTCGGCTTCTGCTCCGGCATCGAGAACTACTCGCGGCACATCGACGGTCGCGGGGCCGGCACCGCACCCGCGACCCTGATCGACTACTTCCCCGAGGACTTCCTACTCGTCATCGACGAATCCCATGTCACCGTCCCGCAGATCGGCGCGATGTACGAGGGCGACATGTCGCGCAAACGGAACCTGGTCGATTTCGGGTTCCGGTTGCCTTCCGCAACGGACAACCGGCCGCTGACGTGGGAAGAGTTCACACAGAGGATCGGCCAGACGGTCTACCTCTCGGCCACCCCGGGAAAGTACGAGCTCGGCCAGACCGGAGGGGAGTTCGTCGAGCAGGTCATCAGGCCCACCGGACTTGTCGATCCCCAGGTGGTCATCAAGCCCACCAAGGGACAGATCGACGACCTGGTGCACCAGATCCGGGAGCGCGCGGAGAAAGACGAGCGCGTGCTGGTCACCACTCTGACCAAGAAGATGTCGGAGGATCTCACCGATTACCTACTCGAGCTGGGTATTCGCGTCCGGTACCTGCACTCCGACATCGACACATTGCGCCGAGTCGAGCTGCTGCGTCAGCTCCGGCTGGGTGAATACGACGTCCTGGTCGGCATCAACCTGCTACGTGAGGGCCTCGACCTTCCAGAAGTGTCGCTCGTGGCGATTCTCGACGCTGACAAGGAAGGCTTCCTCCGCAGCGGTACGAGCCTCATCCAGACCATCGGTCGCGCCGCTCGAAACGTCTCCGGTGAAGTGCACATGTACGCCGACAAGATGACCGATTCCATGACGTACGCGATCGAAGAGACGGAACGTCGGCGCGAGAAGCAGATTGCCTACAACAAGGAGCGGGGAGTCGATCCGCAACCGCTGCGCAAGAAGATCGCCGACATTCTCGATCAGGTGTATCAGGAAGCGGAGGACACCGACACTGCTGTCGAAGTGGGCGGCTCGGGTCGGAACGCCAGCCGCGGTCGGCGAGCGCAGGGCGAAGCGGGCAGGTCGGTCAGCTCCGGGGTGTACGAGGGGCAGGATGTCTCGTCGATGCCGCGCGCCGAGCTGGCGGACCTGATCAAGAACATGACCGATCAGATGATGAACGCGGCTCGCGAGTTGAAGTTCGAGTTGGCCGGTCGCCTGCGCGACGAGATCCAGGACCTTAAGAAGGAGCTCCGGGGCATGGACGCGGCCGGCCTCAAGTAGGTCCGGCGGGTGGTGCGGGTCGAGCCTGCGGAACGATCCGAAATGGTTCGGTTACGGTTCAGAGATGGACGCAACCACTGCCGGCCGCACCTCTCGTGCACTCGAACTCATCCATTCGATGACCTATTTCCTGCCGGAGACGCAGGACGCTCTCGTTGCTGCTGGCTTACCGCCACGGGCCTGCTATTTCGCCGGCCGTGCAGCACCCCTCGGGCCGGTCGGTGCAGGTGTCGTCGCAGCCACGTTCTACAACTTCAACCGCGACCTCATCAGCCCGCTGGTTCCGGCGGCCTGGGCCATCGCCTCGCCCGACGAGATCATGGCAATCCGTTACGCCACACTCGACGCCGCATTCCAGCGTCTGTTGGGCTCCGAGACGCTGTCGTCCCCGGACATGGCCGAAGCTGCCGACCTCGCATCGATCGCTGCGCGTGGAATCCCAGGAGACGACGGTCGGCCGCTGTATGCCGCCTACGCCGAACTCGAGTGGCCGCAAGCGCCGCACCTCGTGTTGTGGCACGCGCTCACCCTAATCCGCGAATACCGCGGAGACGGTCACATCGCCGCGCTGCAGACGGCAGGGTTGAACGGCCTGGACGCGCTGATCACCCACACCGCCACCGGGTACGGCTTCGAGAAGGAATTCGCGCGCAAGCGTCGTGGCTGGTCGAACGAGCAGTGGAACGGAGCTGTGGCGTCCTTGGCCGATCGTGAACTACTGACGGCCGAAGGCGCGTTGACTCAGGACGGCAAGGATCTCCGCACTCTGGTCGAGGACATCACGAACGACCTCGCGCTGGCCCCGTGGGCCGCCCTCGGCGAAGACGGCGCGGCTCGGCTGGTCTCGCTCGCGACGCCGTGGCGTGAGGCCATCGTGGGCCAAGGCGTCATACCCGCGGGAGTGTTCGGCCCGGCGATCACCAAGAAGTAGCTCGGGTCAACTGGTGATGTCTTTCGTGGCGAAACGTCGCCACGCGATCAACCCGAATACCGCCGCGTAGGTGATGGCCGAGAACGATCCGACCACCATGTCGTTCCAGTCGATATTCGTGCCGAAGGCGTCGATCCACGAGTTCGCGTAGTGCCCGGGCAAGTAGTTGCGTAGCGATCCCAATGCCGTGATCTGATCGAGGATCTGCATCAGAATCGACGTCATGACCGCGCCGCCGACGGCCCCGAGAGGGGCGTCGGTGAGCACCGACAGCAACATCGCCAGACCTGCCACCCACAGCAGATTGACGCCGATGTAGGCGACCGCGATCAGCAATCGCATCAGGGAAGTGCCGTACGAGAGTCCTTCACCCAGCGGCGTGACCAGTGATTCGGCACCGTACATCACCGTCCCGATCAGCAGGGACACTCCGACCAGCACCAGAATGGCGGCGCTGGACAACGTGGCCGAGACGAGTGCCTTCTGGGTCAACAGTCGGCTTCGAGGGACCGGGATGGCGAGCAGGTAGCGCAGGCTCGACCACGATGCCTCGCTCGCAACGGAGTCGCCGAAGAACAGCGCCACCACGACGATGAGCAGAAATCCGACGGACATGAACAGTGCGAAGACGGTGAAGTTCATGCCGCCCCGCGTGCCGAGCTCGATCAGCCCGCCGGCATCGGAGTCGGCGCTGGAACTGCCCACGGTGAAGGCGACGACCAGGATCACCGGTAGCAGGGCAAGGAAACCGATGGCGAGCTGAGTGCGTCGCCGGCCCAGCTGTCGGCGCAGTTCGGTACGAAACGGCAGGGTGCGCCCGCCGGTGTAGCCCGCTGCGCGGCCGTCTGCGTGCGTTGTACTCATGAGCGATCCTCGCTGGAGTCGGCCTCGTGAACGACCGGGCCTGGGGTATCTCGATGAACGAGGTCGAGGAACACGTCCTCGAGTCGGGTGGACTGGGAGAAGCCGCGGACCGACACTCCCGCGGTGACGAGTTCCCTGATGACAACAGCGGAATCGGCGTCGGTCAGGTCGACGGTCACCGTGCCGTCGTCGACGATCACCGCGCCGTCATGGCCGGCGGCGTCGAGTACCGACCGGGCGCGGCCGGCGTCGTCGACCCTGATCTCGGTCTGCCCACCGGCTGCTGTCAGCTCGCGGACGGTGCCCGAGCTGATCACGGAGCCACGGTTCATGACCACTACGTGCGTGCACGTCTGTTCGACTTCGGCGAGGAGGTGGCTCGACACCAACACGGTGCGTCCCGTCTTGGCGTAGTTGATCAGCACGTCACGCATGGTTCGGATCTGTGGCGGGTCGAGGCCGTTGGTCGGTTCGTCCAACACCATGAGATCCGGTAGACCCAGCATGGCCTGTGCAATGGCGAGGCGCTGACGCATGCCTTGGCTGTAGGACTTGACCTTGCGTTCGATGGCTGCGCCGAGGTCTGCGATCTCGAGTGCCTCGTCGAGGTGAGCGTCTTCGATCGGTCGCCCAGTCGCCTCCCAGTACAGCCGCAGATTCTGGGTGCCGGTCAGATGCGGAAGGAAGCCGGAACCCTCGACGAAGGAGCCGAGCCGCGACAACACCGGGGCACCGGGTGTGACCTTGTGACCGAAGACCCGGATGTCGCCGCCGGTGGGGGTGATCAGGCCCATCAGCATGCGCAACGTGGTGGTCTTTCCGGCACCGTTCGGTCCTAGCAGTCCGAGTACCTGCCCCTGTTTCACCTCGAAGCTGACGCCGTCCACGGCGCGGAACCCGTTCGAGTACGTCTTGGCCAGGTCGGTGATCACCAGGGGAGTGTCGATGAGAGCCTCGTCGACCTCGGCCACCGTGCGGCGTCTGGTTCGCACGATCGTCGCCACGACGATGCATCCGACGACCAGGACGACCACGCCGATTCCGATCAGTGGAGCGACGGGGACGGTGCTGTTCGCGCTCGCCACCGCGGGAACGGTCGGCAACGCGACGGACGTGGTCGCCATGGTCACGCTGAATTGTGCGGGCTCCAGCGGGACGGCGTATGCCTGGTCGGTGGTGGAGACGCTCAGTTCGAGTCGATGCCCTTGCTGGACGGTGTAGCTGATTCCAGGGAGGGCGACAGTGACGTCGACGGGGTCGATGCTCCCGGTGTCGGGCAGTCGGATGGCCGACACTGCACCGCCGGGAAGGGTGCGTGTGCCGTTCGGGGCGACGTCGTACAGTTTCGCGAACAGGACGGCCTGGCCGGGCCCGGCCAGGGACGCCACCCGGAGATCGACTCTCGGCGCGCCGGTGATGGTCAGTGACGAGTCGACGGGCTCGCTCGTGAAAATCGCGGACTGGCCCGGAAGGTCCGCAGTCAGCGCTGCACCGGCTTCGGTCGATCCGAGTGTCGACAACACCGAACCCAGACCGGGGACGGACGAGATGGCCGACGGTGACGCGCCGGGCGGACGAATGATCGTCCCGTCCTCGGAGGCGGGGGTGAAGGTCACCGTATTCGTCTGTGTGGGTTCGGAGTTCGGGGTCAGGCCTGGGTAGTCGGGAGCCGTCATCCGACGATTGCGTTCGCCTCCTCGTTCATCGGCTGCGCGCTGCGTCGAATACACGAACGGCGCGCTGTCGGAGGGCGCGGGATCGGGGGTGCCGCGCAGAGTCCGGTCGAAGAAGTCGGCGACGGCTCGATCCGACGCACCGTTCGTTCCACCGGCATCGTGCCCACCGTCGAACCACCGGACAGTCACGTCACCGCCTGCGGCTGCGATCTGCCGAGCCGTCGCGTCGGCCTGGTCGAGACCGAACAGAGTGTCTTGGGTGCCCTGTAGGAGAAGCGTCGGAGCCGTGATGTTCGACGCGACCGCGACGGGCGAGTGGGCAGTCAA
This sequence comes from Rhodococcus sp. NPDC080181, assembly GCF_040702225.1. Taxonomy (NCBI): domain Bacteria; kingdom Bacillati; phylum Actinomycetota; class Actinomycetes; order Mycobacteriales; family Nocardiaceae; genus Rhodococcus; species Rhodococcus sp. NPDC080181. Next base: position 33,149 of record NZ_JBFBKN010000009.1, on the reverse strand, counting down.
CAGATCGAGTAGCGGCTGGCTGGGAATGCCGGTGACTGCGGATTGTGCGTAGGCGTCGCAGAATTCCTGCGCGAATCTGCCGCACGCGGATGCGCCCCCGCCACTGTCACCGTCCCCGGAACTACTGGGCGCAGCGCTGGAGGCACCCGCTCCGAAGAAGACGCCGGCCCATCCACGTTTGAGGACGCCGGGTCCGCCGTATTCGGCACCGGCCGGGGAGTCGATGTTTCCGAGCGTTTCTCGACCTGCGGACGAGGTGACGCCGAAGTTGGGGAACAGGGCCTGGCCCAGGTCGTTCCAGGTGATTGCAGCGGCCACCGAGTCCACGCGGGGGTCTGTTCCGCCGGCACTGAGGGCCAGTGCCCCGCCGTACGATCCGCCTGCCACGCCGACGTGGGGATCACCGGGCGCATCGAGTTGTACTTCCGGCTGTTCGGCCAGCCAGTCGATCAGGCCGCGGGCATCGGCGACCTCGCGATCGGGGTCGTTGATGGAGATGGAACCCGTGCTGTCACCGAAGCCGCGCGCGGTGTAGGCGAGAACCACGTATCCGCGGGCGGCGAGATCACGAGCTTCGCCGTCGACCGAGTCCTTGCTGCCGCCGAAGCCGTGCGCGAGCAACACAGCCGGAGCGGGGGTCGATTCGGGAATGTAGAGCCGGGTGTCGAGGTCGACGGTCTCCGTCGAACCGGGGCTGTCCGGTAGCGTGATGCGCGCGTCACGCGTTGCAGTGTCGGCTTCGCGTCCCTGGGGGAGGAATGCGAATGCGAGGGCGGCCACGATCACGATCGAGATCGCGACGGCACCGAGAGCGAGGGCCCGTCTCGACAACGGCGGGCGGGGGATCGGCATGCAAACCAATGTATGTGAGTGGCGCGGATCGTGTTGTTCCCCAAGTTCACGTGCCGATCGTCGACTTCCGGCTACTGTCAGCGCATCAGTCCCCGGACCACGTCTTCAGGTCCTGTGACTTGCACCAATCCAGTTCGACCAGAAGTGTCACATCTGTGTGTGACCGACAAATGGAGGAATGAATGAGCGCCTACCGCACCGTCGTCGTCGGAACCGATGGCTCCGAATCGTCACTGCGGGCAGTGGAGAAGGCCGCGGCTCTGGCGGGAGATGCCGATGCCACCCTGGTGATCGCGTGTGCTTACTACCCGGCCGATCCGAAAGACACCTCTGCCGCCGCCGACGCACTCCGCGAGGACGCCTACCAGATCACCGGTTCGGCACCGACGCGCGAAATCCTGCGCACCGCCCGAGAGCACGCCACCAAGGCCGGCGCGAAGAACATCGAGGAGAAGCCGATCGTCGGAGCGCCCGTCGAGTCTCTCCTGGCGCTCGTGGACGAGGTCAAGGGCGATCTACTCGTCGTCGGCAACCGTGGGCTGAACTCGTTGACCGGTCGCTTGCTCGGTTCGGTTCCGTCCGACGCGGCCCGCAAGTCGACCTGTGACGTACTGATCGTGCATACCGTCCGCTGATTCTCTCGTAGTACGACAATCGGCCCGCTCCGTCGAAGATGACGGGGCGGGCCGACTGTTCTCGTCAGGCTTCGGCGTCGAAGGGCTGCAGGGCACCGAGTTCCAGGGGCAGAGGGTCCACATGGACGACTCCGAGTCGCTGGGTTGCTCGGGTCAGGGCCACGTAGAGGTCGTTCATACCCTTGACGGACTCCGCAACGATGGCGCTCGGCTCGACGATGAGCACCGAGTCGAATTCGAGCCCTTTCGCGTCCTTGACCGTCGACACGGTCACCACATCCGATGCCAGGTGCCGGAGTTGGGAGACGAGCTCGGAGGGAACCAGCACTGCGCTCAGGCCGGGGCGAGGGTGATCGGCCACTCGCTTCTCGACCGCCGTCACCAGATCTGCTGCGGCTACTCGTTGAGCCCACGGCTCGACGCCGGTGCTGCGAATGGATCGCGGTTCGGACTGCTCCGGATCGATCGCCGCGAGCACGTCGTGCGCCACCGTCATGATCTCCGACGGCGTTCGGTAGTTGACCGTCAGTTCGGTGAGCTTCCAGCGTTGAGCCACATACGGTTCGAGAACCGATCCCCAGGACGAGGTTCCGGCCGGGTCTCCGGTCTGCGCGGTGTCACCCACCAGTGTCATCCACCGATTGGGGATGCGCCGCATCACCATTCGCCACGCCATCGCCGACAGCTCTTGCGCCTCGTCCACGATCACGTGCCCGTAGGTCCAGGTACGGTCGCCGGCTGCGCGTTCCGCGGTGGTGAGTCGCTGACCCGAATTCTGGCGTCGCGCAAGCTGATCGGCGTCGATCAGGTCGTACGCCATCAGAATCTCCGGGTCCAGTTCGTCCTCGAGGTCCTGCGGTGCAGACCCGGTCAGGATGTCCAGCGCGCCCTGGGCATCGGCGATCTGGCCACGCCATTGACGCTGAGCCTGTTCACGTTCGGCAGCATCGTCGACGCCGAGTAGCTCGGCGAGCTCGTCGAGAAGCGGGGCGTCCGCGGACGAGAAGCCGTGGCCGCGGCGCAGCAGCGATACGCGCTCCGACTCGTCGAGCGCAGGTGCGGCCGATGCGATTTTCTCCGGCGACGCGAACAGGTCTCGAAGAACCTGCTGGGGCGACAGATCCGGCCACAACTCGTCTATCGCAGCCATCACGTCGTGGTCCTCGCGCATCTCGTCCCGCATGTCCGCAATGTCGTCGGCGCTGAGCAAGCTCGATCCGTCCACCACGTTCTGGCCGAGTTTCGCGGCCAGCTGATTGGCCAACTGGTCGATGACCGAGGACACGAACAGAGGCCGAGCCAAGTTGTGTGGTCGCCGGGAGGACCGGGCGCGGCCGCGGGCACGCGTGACTATCTTTCGATCGAGGGTGATGTCGTAGGTGTCGAATTTCAGCCGGCGCGGCTGTGCGGGCACCTCCTGGCGATCACGCACCGCCTGCGTCAGTACGTCGACCATCGACAGTCTTCCCTTGACCTCGGTGGCCAGAGCCGAATCCTCGCGCTGCGCACGGACTCCGGGGTACAGATCGCCGATGGTCGACAGCAATACCCCGGTTTCGCCCAGCGACGGCAGCACCTGGCCGATGTAGTCGAGGAACGTGGCATTGGGCCCGATGATCAGGACACCGCTCTTGCCGAGCTGTTGACGGTACGTGTACAGCAGATACGCAGCTCGGTGCAGTGCCACCGCCGTCTTGCCGGTGCCCGGTCCGCCCTGCACCACCAGCACACTGCGATGCTGTGAGCGGATGATTGCGTCCTGCTCGCTCTGGATCGTCTCGACGATGTCGTTCATCTGACCGGTTCGCGCTGCATCGAGAGCGGACAGCAGCGCACCCTCGCTGGCGACGCCACCCGCAACAGCGGCATCGTTGGACGACTGCGCGGAATCGAGGTCCAGGAACTCGTCGGCGATGGCGGTCACCTTGCGTCCGCGGGTACGGATGTGCCTGCGGCGCAACACGTTTTCGGGAGCTGCCGGTGTCGCCAGATAGAACGGACGGGCCATGGGAGCTCGCCAGTCCAGCAGTAGTGTCTCGTAATCGTTCTTGTCGTCGAGGATTCCGACACGGCCGATGTAACGCTCGGGGCGGTCGTCGACTTTCGGATCGAGGGTGTCCGGATCGAGGTCGATGCGTCCGAAGCAGAGTCCGTTCTCGGCTGCGTCGTACTTGGCGATGTCCTCGGTGTACATCTGGTTGAAGGATTCGCGCTCGCTTCGGGCCTGCGGTGTTCCGCCGGTCTCGAGCAGCACGGCGCGAAGTCGGTTTGCGGCATACTCGCGCAGTGCATCGAGCTGCGTGTACAACCGCGTCAGATGCGCCTGTTCGAGGTCTTCCTCGATGGGTGCACCGGGATCGTTCGATGGGTGGCCGTCGTCCGGCAAAGGTTCTCCTCGGGAGTTCGGCCGAGGCGAAAATATCGCCTCGAAATCAGCCAGAGCAGTCTACGCCGCAGAACGGCCCTGTCGCAGAACCGCGAGTTCTGGGACAGGGCCGTGCGCGAACGACGTCGAGCGTCGTGGGTAGACCTACTTCGCGTACTGCTGGAGCTTCTTGTCCAAGTTCTTCTGCGCCTTGGCAACTCGCTTCTCGAGCTTGGCCCGAGCCTGCTCGGTTGCCTTTTCGAGTTCCTTGTTCTGCTTCTCGGCCCGCTTACGAGCGCGCTTGCCGAGGGTGTCGACCCGATCCGACGCGATGTCGGCCCACGTGGCGCCGCGCTTCTGAGCCTCTTCGGCCAGAACGGATCCCTTCTCGGCAGCGAGATCGGCGAGCTTTGCTCCGCGCTTCTGTGCCACCTCGGCCAGTTCACTGCGACGGTCGGCAGCGACGTCGACCAACTTCGAGCCACGATTCTGAGCGAGCTCGGCCCAATCCGAGCTGCGGTGCGCGGCCTTGTCGGCGAGCTTCGATCCACGCTTCTGCGCTTCTTCGGCCAGATCGCTTCCGCGGTCGGCAGCAAGCTCGGCCAGCTTCGAGCCCCGCTTCTGGGCTTCCTCGGCCAGCTCCGAACCCTTGTCGGCGGCGATGTGAGCCCACCGGTTCAGAGCGGGCTGCGCGACCTCTGCCAGCTCCGAGCCCTTCTCGCCGGCGATGTCGGCGAACTTGGCCAGCTTCGGCTGTGCAGCGTCGGCGAGCTTGGCCAGCTTCGGCTGTGCGGCGTCGGCCAGGTCGGCACCGCGGCTCGCTGCGATCGAGGCAATTTCCTTGACGCGTTCGCCGGTGTCGTGAGTGGTGTGACCGGGCAGCGCTGAGACCACAGATTCCTGTGCGCGGCGTGCCGCCCGCTTGCTGCGCCACGCGACGGAGGGCTTGCCCTCGGTGTCGACGGCCGCGATCAGCAATCCGCCGAGCAGGCTGAGGTTCTTGAAGAAGTGGATGCGTTGCGCAGCCTTGGTCTCCGGGTCGGTTTCGTTCCAGAACGCGTGTCCGGCCAGTGTCGTCGGAACGAGGCTTCCGGCCAGAGCGAGCGATGCGATGCGCGGTGCCTTGCCGGTGGCCAACAGAATGCCGCCGGCGACCTGGATACCGCCGTTGATCCGAACCAACGTCTCGGGATCGGTCGGCACGTTCGCGGTGACCTCGTTCGGCAGAGCATCCTTGCTCTGCTCGATCAGCGGAGCGGCTGCCTTCGCCCTGCCGGCGGGATTACGAAGTGCATCGACGCCCCCGGAGATGAAAATCGTAGACATCAGCGGACGGGCGATACGGCGGACCAGCATTGACAGCCTCCTGCGTAGTTTCTCGTGTCATGGCGGTTGTACGTGCGGACTCGCACCGAAAATAGTTCGAAGTCACCGGTGCGTGCACTTTTGTCACACTCTTCATACCCCGTGTTTCACGCTCTCAAGCACGCGCGGCGTCACCAGCCGCGTTCGCGCCATTCCGCCAGGTGCGGCCGCTCGTCACCGAGGGTGGTGTCCTTGCCGTGCCCGGGGTAGACGATGGTGTCGTCGGCGTAGCGGTCGAACAATTTGGCGCTCACGTCGTCGAGGAGGTGGGTGAAATCCTCGGGGCCGTTGGTTTTGCCGACGCCGCCGGGGAACAGAGAATCGCCGGTGAAGAGGTGCGTCGTCTTGCCCTCGGCATCGGTCAGCGCGAGTGCTATCGAGCCCGGAGTGTGACCGGTCAGATGCACCACATCGAAGGTGAGATCACCCACCGACACCGTGTCGTGGTCGGCCAGAAGACGGTCCGGAGCTACCGGCAGCGGTTCTGCGTCCAGCTCGTGGGCCGCGGTGGGCGAGTCGGTGCCACCGGCGATATCGGCCAGCGCCTGCCAGTGGTCGGCATGCTGATGGGTGGTGACGATCAGAGACAGGGTCGGTGCGTTCTCGTCGAGAAGCAGTGAGATGCGGTCCGCCTCGTTGGCGGCGTCTATCAGCAGGGAATGGCCCGTTGCGGAACAGACGACCAGGTAAGTGTTGTTGTCCATGGGGCCGACCGACATCTTGGTGATCGTGGCTCCGGGGATCGTCCGCCGCTGCGGGGGTGAACCCTGTGCAACGACGCCGGTGTAATTGTCGTCGATGACCATGAGGTGCTCGTCCATTTCGAGGACGCTACCGTCGGCAGCAACGACGGGAGCGCCGGGGTCACGCTCGTGGAAAAGTGTGTCGGTACCTGGACCTACCATTGCTACGAGGTGAGGTTCGTCGCTCACCTCGACAGGTTTTCGACGTGGAGTCCTCGGCTACACGGCGTGTGATCGGTGCATCGGCACCACGCGTCATCATCGACTCGACGTCGGACAATGCTGCGTCGAGCAGCAACACGGCTCGACGTGCTCGTGAGAAAAGAAGGGAACACAGTGGCGGATCGCCTGATAGTGCGAGGTGCACGGGAGCACAACTTGAGGGGGGTCGATATCGACCTGCCCCGGGACGCGCTGATCGTGTTCACCGGTTTGTCCGGTTCGGGCAAGTCGTCTCTCGCCTTCGACACGATCTTCGCCGAAGGCCAGCGTCGCTACGTGGAGTCGCTGTCCGCATACGCACGGCAGTTCCTCGGTCAGATGGACAAGCCCGACGTCGACTTCATCGAAGGCCTGTCGCCCGCGGTCTCGATCGACCAGAAGTCGACCAACCGCAACCCACGCTCGACCGTGGGCACCATCACCGAGGTCTACGACTACCTACGGTTGCTGTACGCCAGGGCGGGCACTGCGCACTGCCCGGTGTGCGGCGAGCAGATCGCCAAGCAGACTCCACAGCAGATCGTCGATCAGGTTCTCGACATGGAGGAGGGCCTGAAATTCCAGGTCCTAGCGCCGGTGGTCCGAACCCGTAAGGGCGAGTTCGTCGACCTGTTCGACTCGCTCAACACTCAGGGCTACTCACGTGTGCGCGTCGACGGTGTCGTCCACCAGCTCAGTAGCCCACCGGTGTTGAAGAAGCAGGAAAAGCACGACATCGAGGTCGTCGTCGACCGGCTCACCGTCAAGTCCAGTTCGAAGCAGCGGCTCACCGACTCGGTGGAAACCGCACTGCGGCTGGCAGACGGGATCGTGGTTCTCGACTTCGTCGACCGTGAGGAGAACGCCCCCGATCGGGAGCGTCGTTTCTCGGAGAAGCTCGCGTGTCCCAACGGCCACCCGCTGTCCATCGACGACCTCGAACCGCGATCGTTCTCGTTCAACTCGCCTTACGGTGCCTGCCCCGACTGTGTCGGGCTCGGCGTGCGCAAGGAGGTCGATCCCGAGCTGGTGGTGCCCGACGGTGATCTGAGTCTGGCCGACGGGGCCATCGCGCCGTGGTCCATGGGCCAGACGTCGGAGTACTTCGGCCGCTTGCTGTCCGGACTCGCCGACGCCATGGGCTTCGATCTGCACGCTCCGTGGAACAAGCTGCCGGCAAAGGTCAAGCGAGCTGTCCTGGAGGGCAGCGACCACCAGGTGCACGTGAAGTACAAGAACCGGTACGGCCGCACCCGGTCGTACTACGCCGAGTTCGAGGGCGTCATGCCCTTCCTGCACCGCCGCCTCGAGCAGACCGAATCCGAACAGATGAAGGAACGGTACGACGGCTACATGCGCGACGTTCCGTGTCCTACCTGCAACGGAGCCAGGCTGCGTCCAGAAATTCTGTCGGTCACCATCGCGGCAGGTGATTTCGGGCCGAAGTCGATCGCCGAGGTGTGTGAACTGTCCATCGCCGACACGGCCGACTTCCTCAACAGCCTCACTCTGGGGCGACGCGAGGAAGCGATTGCGGGCCAGGTCCTCAAGGAGGTTCAGGCTCGACTCGGCTTCCTGCTGGACGTGGGTCTCGAATACCTGTCGTTGGCGCGCACCGCGGGCTCGCTGTCCGGCGGCGAGGCGCAACGTATCCGGCTCGCCACGCAGATCGGCTCCGGCCTCGTCGGCGTGCTCTACGTACTGGACGAGCCGTCCATCGGACTGCATCAACGGGACAACCGCCGGCTCATCGACACGCTGACGAGACTGCGCGATCTCGGCAACACATTGATCGTCGTCGAGCACGACGAGGACACCATCCGTACCTCCGACTGGGTCGTGGATATCGGACCGTTGGCCGGTGAGCACGGCGGACGCGTCGTGCACAGCGGTTCCTACGCGGACCTCCTCACCAACGACGAATCGCTCACGGGTGCGTATTTGTCGGGTCGCATGGAGATCCCGCTGCCGGACACCCGTCGGGTGGTCGACAAGAAGCGACAGGTCACCGTCGTGGGTGCCCGTGAACACAACCTCCAGGGAATCGACGTCAGCTTCCCTCTCGGTGTTCTGACGTCGGTCACCGGTGTCTCGGGCTCGGGTAAGTCGACGCTGGTCAACGACATCCTCGCGACCGTGATGGCCAACAAGCTCAACGGTGCCCGGCAGGTTCCCGGTCGGCACACCCGGATCAACGGTCTGGACCAACTGGACAAGCTGGTTCGCGTCGACCAGTCGCCGATCGGCCGCACGCCCCGGTCCAACGCCGCGACGTACACCGGGGTGTTCGACAAGATCCGTACGTTGTTCGCGGCCACCACCGAGGCCAAGGTTCGTGGGTATCAGCCCGGGCGATTCTCGTTCAACGTCAAGGGCGGTCGGTGCGAGGCATGCTCGGGAGACGGCACGTTGAAGATCGAGATGAACTTCCTGCCCGACGTCTACGTTCCCTGCGAGGTGTGCGAAGGCGCTCGCTACAACCGCGAGACGCTCGAAGTGCACTACAAGGGCAAGACCATCGCCGAGGTCCTGGACATGCCGATCGAGGAGGCTGCCGACTTCTTCGAGGCCATCACGTCCATTCACCGGTACCTCAAGACACTCGTCGAGGTCGGCCTCGGTTACGTCCGCCTGGGTCAACCGGCGACGACACTGTCCGGCGGCGAAGCTCAGCGTGTGAAACTCGCAGCCGAGTTGCAGAAGCGATCGACCGGCCGCACCGTCTATATTCTCGACGAGCCGACCACGGGCCTGCATTTCGAGGACATCCGGAAGTTGCTCGGCGTGGTGAACGGACTCGTCGACAAGGGGAACACCGTGATTGTCATCGAGCACAATCTCGATGTCATCAAGGTCTCCGACTGGGTCATCGACATGGGGCCCGAAGGCGGTTCGGGCGGCGGAACGGTTGTGGCGCAGGGTAATCCGGAAGCCGTAGCAGCGGTGCCCGAAAGCTACACCGGAAAATTTCTGCAGGAGGCGCTCTCCCGCGAGGTAGTGGCGTCCACGCCGAAGGCGGCCCCGAAGAAGCGTCGGGCTCGTAAGGTCGCTGCGGTCTGACGCGAACACGTCGACGACGAAGCCGCATCCGGATTGCCGGATGCGGCTTCGTCGTCTGTGGGTGGGGTGGGGTGCGCTCGTTCAGTGCACCGGGCCGGTGTACTTCTCACCGGGGCCGAGTCCTGGCTCGTCCGGGTGTGCTGAGGCTTCCCGGAACGCGCGTTGCAACGCCTGGAGGCCGTCGCGAATCGGTCCAGCGTGGGGACCGAGGTACTCGACCGACGCGGTGACCAAGCCGGCGAGTGCGGTGATGACGCGTCGGGCCTCGTCGAGATCGAGGTAGGGGCTCTCCGCGGGATCGGGCTCGGACAGACCCAGCTTCTCGGCCGCGGAACTCATCAGCATCACTGCTGCACGGCTGATGACCTCGACCGCGGGAACCTCGGCGAGTTCCCGGACTTCTTGCTCGATACCGGTGGGGTCGGAGCCTGCGGGATCGGCGGGCGTGGATGAACTGGTCATACCTACGAGAATCCCACGCCGCGGGTGCCGTCGGTCGGATCGGGTGTCGACTCGGCTTCATCGACCGGTGCGATTGTCGGTTTCGGCATTCTGCTGGTAGTCTGACTCGACGACCGTCTTCGGCGCGCGCTCCTCGATGGAGTTCACCGCATGAAGGCAGCAAGTGGAGCCCGACTCCCACCGGTATGTGATCCGAATGGATCGCTTCCGGTCCGGTCGCACGAAGGTCTCCCAATCGGGATTCCACAGTGCTTCCTCCTCGTGAGGAGACTGTACGACGCGCTATGTCGTACGGATCGACCGGTCGACATCGGGCCCTGCTGTCGGTACAGACCGGCTGCAGGGTTTTTTCGTTTTCGGTGTTGGTTCGCCGAGCGTGATGTCGAGGTTCGAGGGCGACGGGCTGTGTAAGTGGCAGGCGGTCGGGTTACACACCACACCGCACTACCTAGGAGGCCCCATCAGCACTGAGACCCGCATCAACGATCGCATCCGAGTTCCCGAGGTCCGTCTTGTCGGACCAGGCGGTGAACAGGTGGGGATCGTGCGTGTTGAAGATGCACTCCGCTTGGCTCTCGAAGCCGACCTCGATCTTGTCGAAGTAGCTCCCGACGCACGTCCGCCGGTCTGCAAGATCATGGACTACGGGAAGTTCAAGTACGAGGCTGCGCAGAAGGCGCGCGAATCGCGCAAGAACCAGACGCTCACCGTCATCAAGGAGCAGAAGCTCCGCCCGAAGATCGACGCGCACGACTACGAGACCAAGAAGCGCAACGTGGTTCGCTTCCTCGAAGCCGGCTCGAAGGTCAAGGTCACCATCATGTTCCGTGGTCGCGAGCAGTCGCGCCCCGAGCTGGGTTTCCGTTTGTTGCAGCGCCTGGGTGCCGACGTCGCGGAACTAGGTTTCGTGGAAACGTCGGCCAAGCAGGACGGCCGCAACATGACCATGGTCCTGGCTCCGCACAAGGGTGCCAAGACTCGCGTGAAGGCTCAGGAAAGCGCTGCCGCGCCGCCTGCGCAACGCGCACCGGCCCCCGCGCCGGAACAGCCCGCCGCAGCAGCTCCGGCTGCCGAGGCACCGGCCGCAGCAGCTCCGGCTACTCCGGCTCAGACCAACTGAGCTTCGCGCTCTACCAGTAAGACAGTCCCGCACCCGCCTCGGTGCGCAGTCCGTTCCGAGGCGCTGCGTGGCTGTGCCATGCACCACCGAAGAGCTAATACAGAACAGAGGATTTCATGCCCAAGCAGAAGACGCACAGTGGTGCCAAGAAGCGATTCAAGGTGTCCGGCAGCGGCAAGATCCTGCGCCAGAAGGCCGGCCGTCGCCACCTGCTCGAGCACAAGCCCACCAAGGTGACTCGTCGCCTCGATGGTGTCGCCGTTGTCAAGAAGGCCGACGTGCCTCGGATCAAGCGCCTGCTCGGCATCTGATCCGGCTCGCCGCCGACTGATTTCGGTCGGCTTCATCCCATTACCATTCGGGGTTTCACACGCCCCCAGATCGACAGGATTCACCAGTGGCACGCGTAAAAAGGGCCGTCAACGCCCAGAAGAAGCGCCGTTCGATTCTCGAAGCGTCCAAGGGCTACCGCGGACAGCGCTCACGTCTGTACACCAAGGCCAAGGAGCAGCAGCTCCACTCGCTCACCTACGCGTACCGGGACCGCCGCGCGCGCAAGGGTGACTTCCGCAAGCTGTGGATCACGCGTATCAACGCTGCAGCGCGGGCCAACGACATCACCTACAACCGATTCGTTCAGGGCCTGAAGGCCGCGGGCGTCGAGGTGGACCGCAAGATCCTCGCCGAGCTCGCTGTGTCCGATGCCGAGGCATTCGCCGGCTTGGTCGCCATCGCCAAGGCTGCATTGCCTGCCGATGTCAACGCTCCTGCTGGAGAAGCAGCCTGAGCGAGTCGCCGCACGACGATTCAACTCCGAAACGACCCGTGGATTCGCTGACCGAGCGAACTCCGCGGGTCGTTTCGGCCGTCAAGCTCGCTCGCGCTGCAGAGCGCAAGAAGACGGGACTGTTCCTTGCCGAGGGCTTCAATGCTGTGTCCGAGGCTGCGCGGTTCGGTTCGGTCCGCGAGCTGTTCTTCACCGCAGATGCCTTCGACCGGCACGAGAGCCTCATCGCCTCCGTCGAGGCCGGTGGCGCACGGGTGTTTCCGATCACCGATCGTGCCGCGAAGGCATTGTCGGACACCGTCACCCCGCAGGGTCTGATCGCAGTCACCGAGTTGGTCGACGTCCCGATCGACCGTGCGTTGGCAGGGAAACCGCGGCTGGTGGCCGTTCCGGTGGAAATGGCCGAGCCTGGTAATGCCGGCACGATCATTCGTGTTGCCGATGCCGCCGGGGCCGATTCGGTGGTCCTGCTCGGCGACTCCGTCGACCCGCACAACGGCAAATGCGTGCGGGCCTCGGCCGGCAGCGTCTTCCATCTTCCCATTGCGCGGGAGCGCTCGATCGAAGACGGTATCGACGGACTGCGCCGTGCCGGTCTGACGGTCGTGGCGACTGCCGCCGACGGCGAAGTCGACTTGGACGACGCAGACGAGCTGCTCGAGCAGCCGACTGCGTGGTTGTTCGGCAACGAGGCCCACGGTTTGTCCCTCCCCGTTGCCCAAGCTGCCGATCACCGGATCAGAATTCCCATCCACGGTCGGGCGGAGAGTCTGAACCTGGCGACCGCCGCGGCGCTGTGCCTCTACGCGAGCGCCCGTGTTCGACGACGGTCGGCGAACCCGTGAATACGGTCGCCTAGGATCGTTACCACTCTGCTTCGTGCAGACCGACCATTATTCGAGGAGTGCATCTGTCGTGGCGAAGAAAGAGTCCGGGCCCGAGCCGGTAGATCCGAGCGTTCTCGAAGAGTCCGCACTCGACGCTGCGGTGGACTCGGCCGAACAGGCGTTCGCCGACGCGTCGGACCTCGATGCGCTCACGAAGGTCAAAATCGATCACGTGGGTGGAAAGGCGCCACTGGCGTTGGCTCAGCGCGCCCTCGGAGCTCTACCCGGTGACCAGAAGGCGGACGCGGGCAAGCGCGTCAAGGTGGCACGAGACCGGGTGCAGAAGTCCTTCGACGAGCGCCGCGCAGTGCTGTCGGCGGAGCGCGATGCAGCGATTCTCGTGGCCGAGACGATCGACGTGACGCTGCCGACCGACCGGACGCCCGTCGGAGCGCGTCATCCCATCACGATCATCTCGGAGCAGGTCGCCGATGTCTTCGTCGGTATGGGCTGGGAGGTCGAAGAGGGCCCCGAGGTGGAAACCGAGCACTTCAACTTCGACGCGTTGAACTTCCTGCCCGATCACCCGGCTCGCACGATGCAGGACACGTTCCACATCGCACCGGAGGGCTCGCGGCAGGTACTGCGTACGCACACGTCGCCGGTGCAGGTGCGGTCGATGCTCTCCCGCGACGTACCGATCTACGTCGTCTGCCCTGGCCGAACGTTCCGTACCGACGAGCTCGATACGACGCACACTCCGGTCTTCCATCAGGTCGAGGGGCTCGCGATCGACAAGGGCCTGACGATGGCGCATCTGCGCGGAACGTTGGACGCGTTCGCGCAGGCTCTTTTCGGCAGCGATACGCGTACCCGGATGCGGCCCAACTACTTTCCGTTCACCGAGCCCTCCGCCGAGGTCGACGTGTGGTTCCCGAAGAAGAAGGGTGGAGCCGGTTGGGTCGAATGGGGTGGCTGCGGAATGGTCAACCCGAAGGTGTTGCAGGCCAGCGGCATCGACCCGGAGGTGTACACCGGTTTCGCGTTCGGCATGGGTCTCGAGCGAACTCTGCAGTTCCGCAACGACATCCCGGACATGCGGGACATCGTCGAGGGGGACATCAGGTTCACTCTGCCCTTCGGTGTTCAGGCCTGACGCCGCTACTCTCCAGCCCCACTTCATCTCGGATACAAGAAAGAGCTGAGCACACGTGCGAGTCCCACATTCCTGGTTGACCGAGGTCCTGCACGCGGGTACTCCCGACTGGTCCGTCTCGCCCGACGAGCTCGACGAGGGTTTCGTACGCGTCGGTTTCGAGGTCGAGGAGCTGGTCTCGTTGGACAACGTGACGGGGCCACTCGTGGTGGGTCGGGTCGAGTCGATCGAGGAACTGACCGAATTCAAGAAGCCCATTCGGTTCTGCCTCGTGAACGTGGGGGCCGACGAGCCTCAGGAGATCGTCTGTGGAGCACGCAATTTCGCCGAGGGGGACCTGATCGTCGCGGCTCTGCCCGGCAGCGTTCTGCCCGGTGGATTCGCCATCGCGTCGCGCAAGACGTACGGCCGCAACTCCAACGGAATGATCTGCTCGACGCTCGAGCTCGGTCTCGGCCGGGACCACTCCGGGATCCTGGTACTACCTGAAGGTACTGCGCAGCCCGGAGACGATGCCAAAGTCGTTCTGGGCCTGGATGACTCGGTGATCGAGCTGAACGTGACACCGGATCGCGGATACGCCTTCTCGGTGCGCGGCCTGGCCCGTGAGTTGGCGTGCAGCTTCGATCTTCCGTATGTGGATCCGGCGCGCACGATGCCCACCGAGGTCACCGGCGACGCCTGGCCCGTGACTGTCGAGCCAGAGTCCGGTACTTCTCGGTTCGCTCTGCGGAAGGTCGTGGGTATCGATTCTGCTGCCGTCACTCCCTGGTGGATGCAGCGGAGACTGCTGCTGGCCGGGGTGCGACCGATCTCGGTGGCCGTGGACGTGACCAACTACGTGCTCCACGAGCTCGGCCAGCCGTTGCATGCTTTCGACGCGAGCAAGCTCGACGGTGATCTCGTCGTGCGGCGCGCGAATGCGGGGGAGACGCTCACGACGCTCGACGGCGTCGAGCGCTCGCTCGATGCGGAAGACGTGGTCATCGCCGACGGAACGGGAGCCATCTCGTTGGCCGGCGTCATGGGCGGGGCGTCCACCGAGGTCGACGACTCGACCAGCGACGTCGTTCTCGAAGCAGCATCGTTCGATCCGCTCGCGGTGTTCCGAACCGGCCGTCGCCACAAGCTGTCGAGCGAGGCGAGCAAGCGATTCGAGCGGACTGTGGATTCGGCGCTCCCGGTTGCGGCGCTCGATCGGGCCGCACAGTTGCTCGTCGAGATCGCCGGTGGCCGTATCGAGCCGGTGCTGACCGACATCGGCGAGGCTGCCCGGTTCCCGTCGGTGACGATGGACTTCGACCTGCCCGATCGGATCGCGGGTGTGCAGTACCCCGACGGGACCGCTGCTCGACGGCTCGCTCAGATCGGCTGCACCGTCGAGGTGGATGTCGACGGTGGCGGCCACGGACAACTGGTCGTCGATCCTCCCTCGTGGCGACCCGACTTGGTGCAGCGCGCCGATCTGGTCGAAGAGGTGCTGCGGCTCGAAGGGCTCGAGAAGATCCCGTCGATTCTGCCGTCCGCTCCCGGTGGGCGCGGCCTCACCGTCGAGCAGAAGCGTCGGCGGGCAGTCGGCAAGGCCCTTGCGTTCGCCGGCTACGTCGAGGTTCTTCCGCCGGTGTTCCTGCCCAAGGGAATCTTCGACACGTGGGGCCTCGACGCGGACGACCCGCGCCGAGCGACGACGTCGGTGTTGAACCCGCTCGAGGCCGACCGCCCCGAGCTTGCGACGACCGTGCTTCCCGGTCTGCTCGAAATGCTGAGCAGGAATATCGCCCGCGGTCAGCGGGACGTGTCTTTGTTCGGAATCGCCCAGGTCGTTCTCCGGCACGACGCCACCGCTGCAGTGGACGCGTTGCCGGTCGATCGGCGACCGACCGACGATCAGATCGCGATGCTCCGTGGGTCCCTCCCCGCACAGCCGGTACACGTGGGCGTGGTGCTCGCCGGTCAGCGTGAGCCCTCTGGGCCCTGGGGTCCGGGCCGAGCAGCCGAGGCCGCGGACGCGTTCGCCGCTGTGCGCACGGTTGCCGCGGCGTCCGGTGTGCACGTCGATCTTCGTGCCGCACAACACCTTCCCTGGCATCCGGGCCGGTGCGCCGAGGTTCTTCTCGACGGTGAGGTCGTCGGGCATGCAGGCGAACTGCATCCGGCCGTGCTCGAGCGAGCCGGTTTGCCGCCGCGTACGTGCGCGGTGGAGCTGAGTTTGAGTGCTCTGCCCGTCGTCGAATCGCTTCCGGCCCCCGAGGTATCGCCGTACCCGGCCGTGTTGCAGGACGTCGCTGTCGTGGTCGACGCGTCCGTGCCCGCTGCGTCCGTCGAGGCTGCGCTGACGATCGGCGGTGGAGAACTGCTCGAGTCCATCCGACTGTTCGACGTCTACGAGGGTGAGCAGGTCGGCGAGGGGCGTAAGTCGTTGGCGTTCGCCCTCCGGTTCCGCGGTACGGACGGCACCCTGACCGAGGATCAGGCGACGGCGGCTCGCGACGCAGCCGTGGCTGCGGCGTCCACAGCGGTCGGTGCCCAGCTGCGTAGCTGAACCGTCGACGGCGCGGCCGGTGTTGTGCGTAGCGTGGTGTCATGACGGGTACGACGACGGGAGCGGCCGATGAGTGAATCCGACACGCAGGGCACGGCCTCGGATCTGCAGGTGTTGAACGAGGTTCTCGCGGCGGTTGTCGGCCGACCTCGGTTGGCTCCGGTGGCAGCGGCGGCATCTGCTCTGGCGGCCGAGTTGGGGACGGCGGAACCCGAGCCCGCCGGGCCGGATCGCGGCGTCCCGCCGGGAACCGTTCCCGATGTGGATGTTCCGCAGGTGACGAAACCTCGTATCGACCAGCCGCTCGGCGATCCACCACCGGGAGCTCCGTTGGGCGGAACGGTGCCGGGCGTCATCGATGCGGAATTGGTCGACGACCTGCCAGTCGGCGGGGGTGGGGGTTATGTCGGCGGTGCTATTACGGGCGACTTCACCGACTCCGGGGTGCCGACCTGGGACGGGGTGCGAGAAAAGGTGGAGCACCGCTCGGGTACGGCTGTCGGGGCGGAGGAGCTGGACCGGGAATCGAGAGCCGGTCAGGACCTGGACAAACAGTGGAACGATCGGCAGGAAGCCGGCCGAAAGAAGCTCGACGAAATCCGTAGATCGATGGGTAACAGCTAGCGTTTCCGGCCCGCCGATGAATGAGCTTGCATGATGCTGCATAATAAACCGCATGACTATTTCGGAGGCAACGCCGAAGCGCATCGCGGTGGCAGGTGCCAGTGGCTACGCCGGTGGTGAGATCCTTCGCCTGCTGCTCGGCCACCCGGCCGTACGCGACGGCTCGTTGGTCATCGGAGCGCTGACTGCGGGCGGCAATGCAGGCGCGACACTGGGTGAGTTCCATCCCCACCTGTTGCCGCTTGCCGACCGTGTTCTCGGCCCCACGACGGTCGACGAACTTGCCGGGCACGACGTGATCTTCCTCGGGTTGCCGCACGGTAAATCCGCCGAACTCGCGCTTCGGTTGCCCGAATCCGTGGTGATCATCGACTGCGGTGCCGATTTTCGCCTCAACGACTCGGCAGCCTGGGAGAAGTACTACAAGTCTCCGCATGCGGGGACTTGGCCGTACGGGCTCCCAGAGCTACCGGGGCACCGCGAGCTCCTGGTCGGGGCCACGCGTATCGCCGTGCCCGGGTGCTATCCGACGGTGTCGAGTCTTGCCCTGGCCCCGGCAGTTGCCGCCGGAATCATCGAGCCACGGGTCAACATCGTTGCGGTCACCGGCACGTCCGGTGCGGGCCGGGCACCCAAGGCCGACCTGCTGGGCTCCGAGGTGATGGGCTCGGTTCGCGCATACGCGGTAGCAGGCGCGCACCGGCACACTCCGGAGATCGTGCAGAATCTGTCGGCGGTGGCCGGTACCGACGTGTCGGTGTCGTTCACTCCGGTACTCGCGCCGATGCCGCGTGGCATTCTGGCCACCTGTACGGCCGTGACCACCGCTACCGAGGCTCAGGCCGTCGAGGTGTACGAGAAGGCCTATGCCGCGGAGCCCTTCGTTCATGTTCTTCCGGCCGGGCGGCTGCCGCAGACCGGTTCGGTCATCGGATCGAACGCTGTGCAGATGAGTGTGTCCGTCGATGCAGACGCCGGTTTGCTGGTCGTCATCGCGGCCATCGACAACCTGGCCAAGGGAACAGCCGGTGCAGCAGTGCAATCGATGAATCTGGCGTTGGGAATCGACGAGACCGACGGTCTCTCTACCGTAGGAGTTGCTCCATGACCGGCCTGAAGAGCGAGACGGACGCGGTCGCCTCGATCGCGGGGAAGCTGGTGCGTTCCCAGGGCGTGACGTCTCCCGCCGGATTCCGTGCGGCCGGGATTCCCGCGGGTATCAAGGCAAGTGGCAGGTCCGATCTGGCTCTGGTGTTCAACGAGGGCCCGGACTTCACGGCAGCGGGCGTCTTCACCCGCAACAAGGTCAAGGCCGCGCCGGTGCTGTGGTCGCAGCAGGTGCTCACCACCGGTCGGCTTCGCGCGGTGGTGTTGAACTCGGGCGGTGCCAACGCTTGTACCGGTGCACCCGGTTTCCAGGACGCGCATCGGACGGCGGAGGAGGTCGCGTCCGTGTTGAGCAACTGGGGTTCGGAAACAGGGGCGATCGAGGTTGCCGTGTGCTCGACGGGTCTCATCGGCGACCGGTTGCCGATGGACAAGCTGCTGCCCGGAGTGACCGAGGTGGTGCACGAACTGGCCGGCGGTATCTCCGGAGGCACCGATGCCGCCTACGCGATCATGACCACCGACACCGTGCCGAAGCAGGCGGCCGTTCATCACGCCGACAAGTGGAATGTCGGCGGTATGGCCAAGGGTGCAGGCATGCTGGCACCCTCACTGGCCACGATGCTCAGCGTCATCACCACCGACGCCGTCGCCACTGCGGAACAGCTGGACAAGGCGTTGCGTGCGGCGACCCGGCTGTCGTACGACCGGCTCGACGTCGACGGTGCGTCCTCCACCAACGACACGGTACTGCTGCTCTCCTCTGGGGCGAGCGGTGTGAGCCCGTCGCAGGAGGACCTCGACGCTGCTGTTCTGGCGGTGTGTGACGACCTCGCCGACCAGATGATGGCCGATGCCGAGGGCGTCACCAAGCGAGTGAAGATCACCGTCTCCGGTGCAGTGTCCGAGGACGAGGCTCTCGTCGGTGCGAGGACGGTCGCCAGGGACAGTCTCACCAAGACAGCTCTGTTCGGTTCGGATCCCAACTGGGGTCGTGTACTGGCGGCAGTCGGTATCGCACCGATCGAACTCGATCCGGATCGGATTGCCGTGTCGTTCAACGGCAATCCGGTGTGCATCGACGGCGTCGGCGCTCCGGGTGCGCGCGAGGTCGACCTGTCCGGAGTCGATATTGCCGTGACCATCGACCTCGGACTCGGGTCCGGTACGGCCACGATCAGAACGACGGATCTGTCCCACGCCTACGTCGAAGAGAATTCGGCGTACTCGTCATGACCGCTGCCGCAACACTATTGACCGCAGCGCAGAAGGCGTTCACGCTCGCCGAGGCACTGCCCTGGCTCCAGCGTTTCTCGGGCAAGATCGTCGTGGTGAAGTACGGCGGGAACGCCATGATCGACGATGATCTCAAACGAGCATTCGCCGCCGACATGGTGTTTCTCCGCACCGTCGGAATTCACCCCGTCGTCGTACATGGCGGAGGCCCGCAGATTTCGGCCATGCTCACCCGACTCGGCCTGACGGGTGAGTTCCGCGGCGGATTCCGGGTCACCACACCGGAAGTCATGGACATCGTTCGGATGGTGCTGTTCGGGCAGGTCGGCCGTGAACTCGTCGGCTTGATCAACAGTCACGGGCCCTATGCCGTCGGAATCTCGGGGGAGGACGCGCACCTGTTCACCGCGACCCGTCGTTCGGTCCTGGTCGACGGCGTCGATACCGATATCGGTCTGGTGGGCGACGTCACCTCGGTAGATCCGAAGGCGATCTTCGATCTGATTGCCGCAGGACGCATTCCGGTGGTCTCCACCATCGCACCCGACAGCGACGGCGTGGTCCACAACATCAACGCCGACACCGCTGCTGCTGCTCTCGCCAGTGCGATCGGGGCCGAGAAGTTGGTCGTGCTCACCGATGTCGAAGGTCTCTACACGGCGTGGCCCGATCGCAGCTCGCTGACCTCTCGAATCGACGCGTCGGAACTCGACGCCTTGCTGCCCACGCTCGATGCCGGGATGGTTCCGAAGATGGAAGCGTGCCTGCGGGCCGTTCGTACCGGCGTGCCGTCGGCGCACGTCATCGACGGTCGCGTCGAACATTCGGTTCTCGTGGAGCTGTTCACCGGTGAGGGCATCGGCACCATGGTCACCCCCGATCACTCGTCTACGTCAGGAGTCACGTCATGACCGGCACGCAGTCCACGGTCGATCTACAGCAGCGGTGGTCCACGTCGCTGATGGACAACTACGGTGTGCCGCGCGTAGCGCTCGTCCGAGGCGAAGGCGCAGTGGTGACCGACGCCGACGGCAAGCAGTACCTCGACCTGCTGGCCGGTATCGCCGTCAATATCCTGGGCCACGCTCATCCTGCGGTGATCGAGGCGGTCACTGCTCAGCTCTCCACTCTGGGTCATACGTCGAATCTGTATGCGACGGAACCGGGTATCGAACTGGCCGAGCAATTGCTCGCACACCTGGGTGCGGGTGCGACGGGACGAGTGTTCTTCTGCAACTCGGGTACCGAGGCCAACGAGGCGGCGTTCAAGATCGCGCGTCTGACCGGTCGTCCCCACATCATTGCCGCCGAGAAGGCCTTTCACGGACGGACGATGGGTGCACTGGCGCTCACCGGACAAGCCGACAAGCGAATTCCGTTCGAACCCATGCCTGCCGGTGTCCAGCACGTGCCCTACGGAGACATCTCCGCGCTCGAGGCATCCGTCGATTCCGACACCGCCGCAGTGTTTCTCGAACCCATCATGGGGGAGGGCGGCGTGGTCGTTCCTCCGGACGGGTATCTCGTTGCCGCACGTGAGATCACGGCGAAGCACGGCGCGCTGTTGGTCCTCGACGAGGTGCAGACCGGTATCGGCCGCACGGGCTGGTTCTTTTCCCACCAGTCGGTCGGCATCGTGCCCGACGTGATCACCTTGGCCAAGGGGCTGGGCGGGGGTCTGCCCATCGGAGCCTGCATCGGCATCGGGGCGGCGGGAGAGTTGTTGCATCCGGGCAAGCACGGCACCACCTTCGGCGGCAACCCGGTCTGCGCCGCTGCTGCGTTGGCGGTGTTGCGGACCATTGCCGCCGACGACCTCGTTTCGCACGCCGACAGCCTCGGCAAGACCATCGCTCATTCCATCGAGGCTCTCGAACACCCTCTCGTCAGCCATGTTCGGGGCTCCGGGCTTCTGCTCGGAGTGGTGCTCACGGCCGCGGTTGCGCCTGCAGCCGAGGCAGCGGCCCGTGACGCAGGCTTCCTGATCAATGCAGCGCAACCAGACGTATTGCGGCTCGCACCGCCGCTGATCATCACCGAAGAGCAGGCCGCGTCGTTCGTCTCGGCACTACCGGCAATTCTCGACGCAGCACAGGAGGCACACCAGCCATGACCGTTCAGCACTTCCTTCGCGACGACGACATCACCCCGCAGCAGCAGGGCGAAATTCTGGCGCTCGCGGCCGAGATCAAGCGGGCTCCGTTCTCCAAGCGGCCGCTCGAGGGGCCGAAGGGTGTCGGTGTGATCTTCGAGAAGAATTCCACCAGAACTCGGTTCTCGTTCGAGTTGGGCATTGCGCAGTTGGGCGGCCACGCCGTTGTGGTCACCGGAAGCGACACTCAACTGGGACGCGAGGAGACTCTGCAGGACACCGGCCGCGTGCTCTCCCGCTACGTCGAGGCAGTCGTCTGGCGTACGTTCGGGCAGAAGCGGCTGGAGCAGATGGCAACGGGTGCAACGATTCCCATCGTCAATGCACTGTCCAACGAATTCCATCCCTGCCAGGTCCTCGCCGATCTGCAGACGCTGATCGAGCACAAGGGGAACCTGACCGGACGGACGCTGGCGTACTTCGGCGACGGTGCCAACAACATGGCACATTCGCTTCTCATCGGCGGAGTGACCGCGGGACTCGATGTCAGAATTGCCGCTCCGAAGGAATTCGCACCTCTCGGTTACGTCCTCGATGCCGCACGTGCGCGCGCCGAGGAGACCGGAGCGTCCATCACGGTCACCGAAGACCCCGACGAGGCCGCCGACGGTGCCGATGCTCTCGTCACCGATACCTGGACATCGATGGGTCAGGAGAACGACGGACTCGATCGAGTCGCTCCGTTCCGGCCCTACCGCATCGACTCCGAGCTGCTGTCGAAGGCGAAATCCGACGCCGTCGTGCTGCATTGCCTTCCTGCCCACCGCGGCGAGGAAATCACCGACGAGGTGCTCGACGGTCCGCACAGTGTCGTCTGGGACGAGGCCGAGAACCGTCTGCACGCGCAGAAAGCACTGCTGGTCTGGCTCCTCGAGCAGGCTCGGCGACCGTGAGTGACGACGTCACTGCGGTTCCGCTGACCGCGTCGACCCGCGCGGGCAGACAGGCGCGGATCATCGCGTTGCTGGCCACGCATCAGGTGCGCAGTCAACCGCAGTTGGCGTCGTTGCTCGCCGCCGAGGGGATCGACACTACCCAGGCGACGCTGTCGCGTGACCTCGAAGAGTTGGGTGCGGTGAAGTTGCGCGCTCCCGACGGCGGAGTCGGGGTGTACGTGGTCCCCGAGGACGGCAGCCCGGTGCGCGGGGTGTCGGGCGGAACCGACCGTCTCCTGCGGCTGTTGGGGGAGCTGTTGGTGTCCACCGATCACAGCGGAAACCAGGCAGTTCTGCGGACACCGCCCGGAGCTGCGCATTACCTGGCCAGCGCGCTCGATCGTGCTGCATTGCCGGAAGTCGTGGGAACGATCGCCGGGGACGACACGATCCTGCTCATCGCCCGTGAACCGACCACCGGCGGCGAGATCGCCGACAAGATAGAAAAGCTCGCTCGACGCGGAAACTGAGATCCGGTCACTCCGCACTGCACCACACGAACCACGAAGGAGCGTCATCACCATGGCCGAACGCGTCATCCTCGCCTACTCCGGCGGACTCGACACCTCTGTCGCCATCAGCTGGATCGGACGGGAGACCGGCAAGGAGGTCGTCGCTGTTGCCATCGACCTCGGCCAGGGCGGTGAGGACATGAATGTCGTCCGCCAGCGCGCATTGGACTGCGGCGCAGTCGAATCGGTCGTCGTCGACGCCAGGGACGAGTTCGCCGACGAGTACTGCCTGCCGACCGTGCAATCCAACGCGCTGTACATGGATCGGTATCCGTTGGTCTCGGCCATCAGCCGTCCGCTGATCGTCAAGCATCTGGTGGAGAACGCACGTGCGCACGGCGGAACCGTCGTCGCGCACGGGTGCACGGGCAAGGGCAACGACCAGGTCCGGTTCGAGGTCGGCTTCAACACGCTCGCTCCGGAGCTCGAAGTGCTGGCACCGGTACGCGATTACGCGTGGACCCGGGAGAAGGCGATCGCGTTCGCCGAGGAGAACGACATTCCGATCAACGTCACCACCAAGTCACCGTTCTCCATCGACCAGAACGTGTGGGGACGGGCAGTGGAGACCGGCTTCCTGGAAGATCTGTGGAACGCGCCGACGAAGGATGTGTACGACTACACCGAGGACCCGACGGTCAACTTCCAGGCACCCGACGAACTGATCCTCACGTTCGACAAGGGTCGCCCGGTCGCCATCGACGGCCGTCCGGTGTCGGTGCTCGGTGCGATCCAAGAACTCAACACCCGTGCGGGCGCTCAGGGTGTCGGCCGATTGGACGTCGTCGAGGATCGCCTCGTCGGCATCAAAAGCCGTGAGATCTACGAGGCTCCCGGTGCGATGGTGCTGATCCGCGCGCACGAAGAACTCGAGCACGTGACCCTCGAGCGCGAACTCGGCCGCTACAAGCGTCATACCGACCAGAAGTGGGCCGAGCTGGTCTACGACGGCCTGTGGTATTCGCCGCTCAAGGGTGCACTCGACACGTTCGTTCAGCACACGCAGGAACACGTCTCGGGCGAGATTCGACTGGTCTTGCACGCGGGCGGAATCATCGTCAACGGCCGTCGCAGCGGGGAGTCGTTGTACGACTTCAATCTCGCCACCTACGACGAGGGCGACACGTTCGACCAGTCGGCGGCCAAGGGATTCGTGCAGCTGCACGGGCTCTCCTCCAAGATCGCAGCGAAGCGGGACCTGGGCCTGTGACCACGTCGAGCAACGCACACGGAACCAACGAAGGCTCGCTGTGGGGCGGGCGCTTCGCCTCCGGACCGGCGGCTGCCATGGCTGCCCTGAGCAAATCGACACACTTCGACTGGGTTCTCGCGCCCTACGACATTCGCGCGTCCATGGCCCACGCCCGGGTTCTGAACGGTGCCGGACTGTTGACCCCGCAGGATCTCGAGACCATGCTCGACGGTTTGCAGCGGCTGGCCGACGACGTGGCGTCCGGTGAGTTCGTCGCGGCCGAGTCGGACGAGGATGTGCACGGCGCTCTCGAACGCGGATTGATCGATCGGGTCGGACCCGAGGTGGGTGGCCGCCTGCGTGCCGGCCGCTCACGCAACGACCAGGTCGCGACTCTGTTTCGAATGTGGTTGCGCGACGCCGTCCGTCGGGTGGCGGTCGGTGTTCTCGACGTCGTGGACGCACTGGCGACCCAGGCCGCGGCTCACCCCACCGCGGTCATGCCAGGCAAGACTCATTCGCAGGCGGCGCAGCCGGTGTTGTTGGCGCATCATCTGCTCGCACATACTCATCCGCTGCTGCGTGATGTCCAGCGGTTCGCGGACTTCGACAGGCGAGCGGCGGTGTCGCCCTACGGTTCCGGCGCTCTGGCCGGCTCCTCGCTCGGTCTGAGCCCCGAGAAGATCGCCGCCGAACTCGGCTTCGATTCGTCCGCCGAGAACTCGATCGACGCCACGTCCTCGCGTGATTTCGCGGCGGAAGCCGCGTTCGTGTTGGCGATGACGGCGGTGGACCTGTCTCGGTTCGCCGAGGAGGTCATCTCGTGGAGCACACCCGAATACGGTTACGTGACTCTTGCAGATGCATGGTCGACGGGCAGCTCGATCATGCCGCAGAAGAAGAATCCCGACGTCGCCGAATTGACTCGTGGCAAGACGGGCCGCCTGATCGGAAATCTGACCGGCCTGTTGGCCACCCTCAAGGCACAACCGTTGGCGTACAACCGAGATCTTCAGGAAGATAAGGAGCCGGTCTTCGATTCGGTTGCACAGCTCGAGTTGCTGCTCCCGGCTCTCACCGGTTTGACGGCGACATTGGAGTTCCACACCGATCGCATGGCCGAGCTCGCGCCGGCCGGGTTCACACTCGCGACCGATATCGCCGAATGGATGGTGCGGCAAGGGATTGCGTTCCGGGTCGCCCACGAGGCAGCGGGAGCCTGCGTGCGCGCGGCAGAAGCGCGGGGCGTGGGGCTGGTGGATCTGACCGACGACGAGCTCGCGTCGATCGATCCGGCGCTCACTCCGGCAGTACGCGAGGTGCTCACCGTGGAGGGTTCCATTTCGTCGCGTGATGCTCGCGGCGGCACCGCGGCAGTTCAGGTGGCGCATCAACTCGGTGGTGTGCGGGCGACTGCGTCGACGTTGCGCGCGTGGGCCGAGGTGCCGGTGTTGCGGCACTAGTCGACATCCTCGCCGTATTCCACGAGTGTGATGTGAGAAGCTTTCGTCACGCGAAGACCGATGTCGGTCGTTCCGTCGGGGCCGAACGCAGGAGTGTATTTGTGGGACTGAATGCAGACGCGGTACGTGGTCCACTGCGGCGTGCTATCGCAACGGCCCAGAACGGGCTCGAGGTCATCCGACTGGGTGGTCTCGAGACCGAGGTGGATCCGTCACCTTTTCGGGTGATGGACCGTGAACCGATGTATCGGTTGCGGCGTTACTTCCCCGACGACGTTCCCGTGGACAGTCCTCCGGTGGTGCTGATTCCGCCGATGATGGTCTCCGCGGACGTGTACGACGTCACCACCGATCAAGGTGCGGCCGGCATCCTGCACGGCATGGGCATGGACCCGTGGGTGGTCGATTTCGGTTCGCCCGATACCGAAGAGGGCGGGTGGAGCCGTACTCTGGCCGATCACGTCGTCGCCATCAGCGAGGTCGTGGACAAGGTGCACGAGCACACCGGCCGCGACGTTCACCTCGGCGGATACTCGCAGGGAGGCATGTTCTGCTACCAAGCTGCCGCCTATCGAGGTGGACGAAACCTGGCCAGCCTCATCACGTTCGGGGCTCCGGTCGACACCTTGGCCGGCTTGCCGTTGGGTATCCCGGCGGGTGTCGCCACTCGGGGCGCGGAGTTTCTCGCCGATCATGTATTCACGCGCTTGGCCGTGTCGGGGTGGATGGCGCGGACGGGATTCCAGCTACTCGACCCGGCGAAGACCGTGCGGTCTCGTTTGGATTTCCTGCGACAGTTGCACGATCGGGAAGCACTGTTGCCTCGGGAGCCGCAGCGCCGCTTCCTGGCGATGGACGGCTGGGTGGCGTGGTCCGGGCCCGCCGTGGCCGAGTTGCTCAAGCAATTCGTCGTGCACAACCGCATGATGACCGGCGGCTTCGTCATCAAGGACAGGCTGTTGACGCTTGCCGAGTTGACGGTGCCGGTGCTGGCGTTCGTCGGCGAGGTGGACGACATCGGACAGCCGTTGGCGGTCCGCGGAATCCGGCGTGCCGCACCTCGTGCTCAGGTATTCGAAACCACTTTGCGTGCAGGTCATTTCGGTCTCGTGGTGGGTAGTACGGCAGCTGCGCAGACATGGCCGACCACCGGAAACTGGATTCGGTGGCGCGAGAACCTCGGACCGAAGCCCGAGGCAGTTCGCGTCATGGAACACGAGGAGCACTCGGACAGCGACAGCGGAGTGTCGATCACCAACAGGCTCATCCATACCGCTGCCTCCATCGCCGAAGTGGGAGTCGGTGTGGGACGCGGATTGGCCTCTGCTGCGACCGGTGCTGTGCGCGGCACTCGTGAGATCTCGACCGAGGCCGTGCGCACCCTTCCGCGACTGGCGCGGCTGGGGCAGATGCAGCCGCACAGTCGGGTCTCGTTGGGCCGCTTGATCGCTGAGCAGGGAAGAAAGTCCCCGCTCGGCGAGTGCTTCCTCTTCGACGACCGTGTGCACACCTACGACGCCGTCAACGTGCGTATCGACAACGTGGTTCGAGGTCTGATCAGTGTCGGTGTACGGCCAGCATCGCGCATCGGTGTGCTGATGGAGACCAGGCCGAGTGCCCTCGCCGCCATCGCGGCTCTGTCGCGCATCGGCGCTGTTCCGGTGTTGCTGCAGCCGGGTAGCGACCTCACTGCCGCGTTACGCACCGTGGACGTCGACACTGTGATCGCCGATCCGGAGAATGCCGCAGCGGCCGTTCCGGTTGCGCCCAACGTGCTAGTGCTCGGCGGTGGTGAGACGCGGCGACTCGAGGTTCCGGACGGCTACGAGGTGATCGACCTCGAAGCCATCGACCCCGACGCCGTCCGACTCCCCGCCTGGTTCGAGCCGGATCCCGGTCGCGCTCGCGAACTGGCGATGATTCTGTTCACTACGACCGATCGTGGTCTCGAACCGCGATACATCACCAACCACCGCTGGGCGCTGTCCGCCTTCGGTACCGCGACAACGGCCGCTCTCGGTCCCGGCGATACCGTGTATTGCCTTGCACCGCTGCATCATTCGGCGGGCATACTCGTGACCATCGGCGGCGCGCTTGCCGGCGGATCGAGGATCGCTCTTTCCCGTGGTCTCGATCCCGAGCGCTTCAGGGAAGAGGTGTACCGCTACGGCGTTACCGTCGTCAGCTACACGTGGACGATGATGCAGCAGATCGTCGACGAGGGGCGCTTCCCGGTCGACACCGGTCACCCGGTTCGGCTGTTCATCGGCTCCGGTATGCCGGTGGGATTGTGGCGTCGCACGCTGGCGAAGTTCACCCCGGCGCGAGTCCTCGAGTTCTATGCCTCCACCGAGAACGATGTCATTCTGGCCAATGTCGCCGGGACGAAGATCGGATCGAAGGGACGTCCTCTGCCCGGCAGTGCGCGAGTGGCTCTGGCGGCGTACGACCCGATCACCGGTCGACTCGAAGAGGACGACGACGGATTCGTGCGGCAGTGCCGCGACAACGAGATCGGACTGCTCCTGGGCCGCCCGAGCGGTGACGGAGAGGCGACCAGCCATGTCATGCGTGGGGTCTTCGAGCCCACCGACGCGTGGATACCCACCGAGAACCTGTTCCGGCGTGATTCCGACGGCGATTACTGGCTCATCGATCGTAAGGACACTGTGGTGCGCTCGGCGCGGGGGCCGGTGTACACCCAGCCGATCGTCGACGCCGTCGGCGATCTCGACCAGGTCGGTTCGGCCGTGGTCTACGGGGTTCGTGTTGCCGTCGACGGGCCACGGTCGATCCGCATGGAAGCGTCGGCTACCGAGGTCGCAGTGTGCGCTGTCTCCCTGCAGCCGGAAGCGGTGATCACCGCTCGCGCTCTCACCGATGCCCTGGGAGTCCTGCTTCCGGACGAGCGCCCGGCGATCGTCCACGTTGTGTCCGACATCCCGGTCGGTCGCGCCTATCGACCCAACGCGTCTGCATTGAAACAGGCAGGAATTCCTACTCCGAGCGCACGATCGTGGTACTACGATCCGGAGTCGAACAGCTACCGACGACTGACGAAAGCTGTTGTGGCAGAACGCTTCGTGGGACGTCAGGCCACCGCCGAGAAGTCTTCCTGACATGAAGGTACGGCCGGCGGCCCCGACGACGGAAACAATCGGCGTTCGGTAGCGTGAACGAAGACCATCACTCCGACTTGGTCGGAGCAGACAGAAGGACACCTGTGGCAATCGACTCGACACTGCTCTCCATCCTCGCGTGCCCTGTGGACAAGGGCCCGCTCCTGCTCGTCGAGGACGAATTGCTCTACAACCCGCGACTGCGTCGCGCATATCCGATAGAGAACGGCATTCCGGTGTTGCTCGCCGACGATGCGCGCGATGTCGACGACACCGAGCACGAGTCGATTCTGGCGCGCGCCACGTCCTAGATCACTTCGTTCATGGTGTCCGCCGACGCAATGTCGCTGCCGCACCGGTCAGCGCTGCCACGGTGAACATCACGACCACGGCGATGTCGGCCCCCATGCGCCTGGTTGCATCGGGGTGGACGGATATTTCCTGCAGGGCGTCCACCAGGTAGCTCAGCGGCAGAAGGTTGCTGACTGCACCGAGCCAACTCGGCATCTGATCGCGGGCCACCAGGAGCCCGCAGAGGAAGAGCTGCGGGATCACGACGACCGGCATGAACTGGACCGCTTGAAATTCGGTACGTGCGAAAGCGCTGCACAACAGCCCGATCGCCACACCGAGCATCGCTCCGAGTACCGCGATCACCAGAACCCACCCGATCGAGCCTTCGATGTCGAGCCCGAGCAATCCGAATGCGAGTGCGCACGCGAGCAGCGCCTGCCCTACAGCGGCGAGCGAGAACGCCGAGCCGTAACTCGCAAGCAGGTCCATCTTGGACATCGGTGTGGTCAGCAGGCGTTCGAGTGTTCCCGTGCTGCGTTCACGCTGCATCGAGATCGACGTGAGCAGAAACATGACGACGAACGGCAGAATGCCGAGCATCGTGATCGCAATTCGATCGAACGACGATTGTTGGTTCGGCGGAGCCGGGACGTCTCGGTACAGGAAATACAGCAACACCATCAGTAGAGACGGCACGAGCAGGACCATGGCCACCGATCGGTGATCGGCTCTGAGCTGGCGCAGGATTCGACCCGTACCCGCTGCGTAGATTCGTGCGTTCACGATGTCTGTTCCGTGGATCTGATGAGCGAGAGGAATGCGCGGTCGAGGTTCGTTTCCTTCGTCCGCGCCAGTAGCGCTTCGGGGCTCGATCGGTCCAGGACGGCACCGTCGCGCATCAGTACGAGCTGGCTGCAGTGTTCTGCCTCCTCCATCACGTGGCTCGAGACCAGCACTGTCGTACCTACCGCTGCGATTGCGGCGAATCGTGACCACAGTTCCGAGCGAAGGACGGGATCCAACCCGACCGTCGGCTCGTCGAGGACGATGAGTTCGGGTTCGGCGACCAGCGCGCTGGCCAGGGAGACCCGGCTCAGTTGGCCACCGGAGAGCTCACCCGCCCGCGACGCCGCATGGTCGGTGAGTCCGACAGCCGCGATGGCGGACGCCACCTCGGAGTGGCGGCGACCGTAGAGCGACCCGAAGTACTGCACGTTCTCGCGAACGGTGAGGTCTCGGTACACGCTCGGTGCCTGCGTCACGTACCCGACGGTGCGGCGCAGGGAGGTGGAGCCGGCTGGGCATCCGAGCACTGTCACGGTTCCGCCGGCAACGATCTGCGTGCCGACGATGGCGCGCATCAACGTGGTCTTTCCGCAGCCCGATGGGCCGAGGAGGCCGGTGATGGCAGCCCGCGGAATCGTCAGGGACAGATTGTGGAGCACCGTTCGGTTGCCGCGGCGAACCGTCAACCCTGTGATCTCGACGGCATGTTGCCCGGTGAACGCCATGTCGGCCTCCAGACTCTCATCGATCGATGCAGTCATAGCCCCGTCGATGCCTCGAGGTCAAGGGTTCAGCATCATGGGACGGGTGAACGCTGCTGACTTGGAAATCGGAGAGCCGGACGACGCAGCCCGACGTATCCTCGGGGCCACCGTCCATGCAGGCGCGGTGTCGGTACGCATCGTGGAGGTCGAGGCATACGGCGGTCCGGTCGACGGTCCGTGGCCCGATCCCGCTGCGCATTCTTTCCGTGGTCCGACACCCCGAAATGCCGTGATGTTCGGTCCGGCGGGTCGGCTGTACGTCTACCTGAGTTACGGCATGCACCTGTGCATGAACGTCAGTTGCGGGCCGGACGGGACGGCCGCTGCCGTCCTGCTTCGAGCCGGTCAGGTAGTTGCAGGTCACGACCTCGTCGACGGCAGGCGCGGTGGCGGAAAGTCGCGAACAGCGCGGGTCGAGGCCGGGTGGGCTCGAGGGCCCGGCAATCTCGGACGAGCACTCGGAGTGGGACTTGCCGACAACGGGACCGATCTGTTCGACGCGTCGTCACCGATCACCCTCGAGCTGCTCGAACATCCGCTGGGCGACGAGGCGTTGAAAGTCGGTCCACGCGTGGGTGTGAGCGTGGCAGCAGACAGACCGTGGCGTTTCTGGCTACCGGCCTCGCCTGCAGTGTCGAACTACCGGCGCAGTCCCCGCGCTCCCCGGCCCGGCTTGCGTGAGGGCTGAACGAGGCGGCGGCAAGTGCATGCGGGAAGATCGACGTCGTGAGCGAGAACATCATCGACGAATTGACCTGGCGCGGACTGATCGCGCAGTCCACCGACGTGGAAGCACTGAAGAAGGCCACCTCGGACGGGCCGATCACGTTGTACTCCGGTTTCGACCCGACCGGACCCTCGCTCCACGCCGGCCACCTCGTTCCGCTGCTCGCCTTGAAGCGGTTCCAGCGGGCCGGTCATCGGCCGATCATTCTGGCGGGCGGCGCAACCGGACTGATCGGTGATCCTCGCGATGTGGGGGAGCGGACCATGAACTCCCGTGAGGTGGTCACCGAATGGGCGTCGCGTATCCGGGGGCAGCTCGAACGGTTCGTAGACCTGGACGACGGCCCTACCGGTGGCGTGGTGGTCAACAACCTGTCCTGGACAGGGGAGCTGTCCACCATCGACTTCCTCCGAGACGTCGGCAAACACTTCTCGATCAACGTCATGCTCGCGCGGGAGACGGTCAAGACTCGGCTCGAGGGCGACGGCATGTCGTACACCGAGTTCAGCTACATGCTGTTGCAGGCCAACGACTACGTCCAGCTGCGCCGGGAGTACGGCTGCAGTCTGCAGATCGGTGGCTCGGATCAGTGGGGCAACATCATCGCCGGCGTGGAACTGAACCGTCGGCAGGACGCCGAACAGGTTCACGCGCTGACCGTTCCCCTGGTCACGTCGTCGGACGGCAAGAAGTTCGGTAAGTCCACCGGTGGTGGCAGTCTCTGGTTGGACCCCGAGATGACCAGCCCGTACGCCTGGTACCAGTACTTCGTGAACACCGGTGACGCCGATGTGGTCAAGTACCTGCGCTGGTTCACCTTCCTGTCCCAGGACGAACTGGCCGAATTGGAGACAGCAACCGAGGAGCGACCGCACGCGCGAGAAGCTCAGAAGCGACTGGCAGCAGAGATGACGACTCTGGTTCACGGCGAAGAGGCGACTCGCTCGGTCGAACTCGCGAGCCAAGCACTGTTCGGGCGGGCCGAGCTCACCGACCTCGACGAGAGCACTCTGGCAGCGGCGTTGCACGAGGCATCTGTGGCCGACATCGAGGTGGGTGCTCCGAACACGATCGTCGACCTCCTTGTCGCGACAGGGTTGAGCGAGAGCAAGGGTGCTGCGCGACGGGCGGTCAAAGAGGGCGGGGCAGCGGTGAACAACGTCAAGATCGCCGACGAGAACTGGACACCGTCGAGCGACGACCTCTTGCACGGACAATGGTTGGTGGTCCGGCGCGGGAAGCGGAACTTTGCGGGAGCACGCGTGGCTCGCTGAATCCAGGATCGGCCAGTGGCCGGAGTCACATTGATGTAATTTGGTTTGGACATCCGCTCGAGGGGCAATCCATCGAGCGCGACCAGGCTGTTCACACCGATTGTGTCCGAACGACCTGGGGATTTGACGCGTTGTTATCCGGGGCGTAACTTTGTCCAAGTCAGAGCGACACGGACGTCAGCCCAGACCGCAAGGCCTGAGCGAAGCGGACGCGCTCTACACAATCTGGTTCGGACACTACTTCGGTTGTGTCTTAACCGCGGATCGAAGGCCAGTTTGACTGAGCCTGAACATCCGATCTAAGCTGGAACGGTTGCCCCGGACACCGACGAGATCATCTCGGACGTGAATGGTGTGTGCGTGTTCTTTGAGAACTCAACAGTGTGTCGATGAATGTCAGTGCCGAATTTTATTTGGTGAAAGCATTCGATGTATCAGCCATCCGCTTGTGGTGGCTGTTGTCGGGTGTTGTTTTGAATGCTAGTTGAGTTTATTTGCTAGTGATTTGACTTGATGTCTTTGACTGATTCACGGTCTTTCGGGACTGTTGTTTCGCAGGTCTTTTACGGAGAGTTTGATCCTGGCTCAGGACGAACGCTGGCGGCGTGCTTAACACATGCAAGTCGAGCGGTAAGGCCTTTCGGGGTACACGAGCGGCGAACGGGTGAGTAACACGTGGGTGATCTGCCCTGCACTCTGGGATAAGCTTGGGAAACTGGGTCTAATACCGGATATGACCGCATGCCGCATGGTGTGTGGTGGAAAGATTTATCGGTGCAGGATGGGCCCGCGGCCTATCAGCTTGTTGGTGGGGTAATGGCCTACCAAGGCGACGACGGGTAGCCGACC